>JAIXXC010000208.1 GCA_027490985.1 Verrucomicrobiales bacterium | reverse complement strand
TCCGACGGACCGCCTCGGGTTGGGATTCTGAGTTGATTCTCGATGCGGGTGACCGGGCTTGGGCGGTGCGTTCGGTGCTGGGCGTCGCCGAGGATGCCTCGGGCCAGCTCTGGTTCGCCTCCAAGGCCGGAGTGGGGTGCCGGACGCCGAAGGGATGGCGGTTGTTCGAGGGCAAGGACGGTCTGCCGTGGAACGAGTTCACCGGGATTGCCACGGGGCCTGCGGGCGAAGTCTGGTTCACCACCTCCCGCGGCGTGATCCGCTGGGACGGGAGCGGTTTCCAATACCGTCAGGGGCCGGGTTGGCTGCCTTCCGATGCCGTGGTTCAGGGCCTGATCCAAGCCGGGGGGCGTGCTTGGTTCGCCACGTCCAACGGCGTGGGATCCATCGATCGTCAGCCCATGACTCTGGCCCAGAAGGCCGAACACTACGAACGCGAGATCGACCAATACATCCGGCGCACGCCTTATGGTTTCACCGCTGAAGCCCCGCTCAAGGTCGCGGGCGATCGGGCCTCGGCCGCGCCCGAGGATTCCGACAACGACGGTCTGTGGACCGCGATGTACGGAGCCGGTGAATGCTTCGCGTATGCGGCCACGCGGGATCCCAAAGCCAAGGCCCGGGCGACGCGAGCCTTCGAGGCGTTGAGGTTTCTGCAGAAGGTGACCCAGGGCGGGACGCCGGCGCCCCCGAAGGGCTATGTGGCCCGCACCGTCCGACCCGTGGAGTGGCCCGACCCGAACGTAGGACGCCTTGAGCAGGATCGCGAGGAAGCCCGGCGCGACGGACTCTGGAAGGTGTACGAGCCCCGCTGGCCCAAGAGCGCCGACGGCCGCTGGTATTGGAAGAGCGACACCAGCAGCGATGAATTGGACGGGCACTTCTTCTTCCACGCCGCCTACTTCGAGCACGTGGCTGAGACCCCTGAAGAGAAGGACCGCTGTCGCGAGGTGGTCCGCGATCTGGCCGATCATCTGGTGAGTCATGGGTTCAACTTGGTGGACATCGACGGCAAGCCCACCCGCTGGGGGCAGTTCGGCCCGGAGTCGGTGAACCGGGACGAGCGTTGGGTGGCCGAGCGCGGACTCAATTCCCTGAGCATCCTCAGTTATCTCGCCGTGGCCGGCCATGTCACCGGCGACCCCAAGTATGCGGAGGCGTCACGCGAGTTGGTGAACCGGCATGGCTATGCGCAGAATCTGATGTTCCCCAAGGCCCAGTTCGGGCCGGGCTCCGGCAACCACTCCGACGACGAGATGGCCTTCATGTGTTTCTACATCCTGATGCGCTACGGCACGGATCCCACGATCGTCGACCGGGTCCGGTATTCGTTCTATGCCTATTGGGCGATGGAGGCTCCCGAGCGGAAACCGTTCTTCCACTTCGCCTTCGCGGCGCAGGCCCTGGGCAAGAATATTCGCAATGTCTGGGGTGAATTCCCGGTGAGCCCTTGGAACGGCTGGCATGACGACGCGATGGCCACGCTGAAGGGCTTTCCGTTGGATCGCCTGAACTGGGCGCACCAGAACTCGCACCGGCTCGACATCGTTCCCTTGAACCGTCAGCAGGCCCGGGATCTCTACGACCCGCGCGAGGAAGGCCGCGGTCACCGTGTGGATGGCCGGGTGCTCCCGGTCGAGAATCGTCACTTCGAACATTGGAACACCGATCCGTGGACGCTCGACTATGGTGGGAGCGGCGATGTGTTGGGCAGCGGCACGGTGTTCCTCCTGCCGTATTATCTGGGCCTGTACCACGGGTTCATCGAGAAGCCCCGATGACGGGGAGGGGAATCTGACGGATTTTGTCCGAAATCCCACCTTGCACCGGAAACCGTCCGATTTAGTTTGGCGGCCGGTCGCGGGCATTGCCGCGTCCAGAGCATGATGTCACCCAAGAAGGTCTACTATTTCGACAACAACGCCACGACCCGCGTCGCACCCGAGGTGGTGACGGCCATGATGCCGTTCCTGAGCGAGATGTGGGGCAATCCTTCGAGCGCCTACGGGTTCGGTGCCCAGGTGCACGGGCACGTGGAGAAGGCCCGGGAGTCGGTGGCGACTCTGGTCAACGCCGATCCCAAGGAGATCACCTTCACCAGCTGCGGCACCGAGGCCAACAATTCGGCCATCCACAGCGCGTTGGTGACGAGCGGCAAGCGGCACGTGGTGACCACCGCGGTCGAGCACAGCGCCAACATGAATTTCGGCGCCTACCTCGAGAAGCGGGGCTTCGAAGTGACCTACCTGCCGGTGGAGAGCGACGGTTCGCTCGACCTGCACCTGCTCGAGCGGGCCATCCGTCCCGACACGGCCATCGTCTCGGCGATGATGGCCAACAACGAGACCGGCGTGCTGTTCCCCATCGAGGAGATCGCGGCCCTCTGCCGCAGCAAGGGTGTGCTCTGCCACACCGATGCCGTGCAGGTCCCGGGCAAGCTCAAGATCGACGTGAAGCAACTGGGCGTCGATTTCCTGTCCCTCAGCGCCCACAAGCTCCATGCCCCGAAGGGCATCGGCATGCTGTATGTGAAGCGCCGCACCAAGTTCCAGCCCTACGTCATCGGCGGTCACCAGGAGCGCGGTCGCCGGGGCGGCACCGAGAGCGTGGCCAACATCATCGCCTTCGGGCGGGCGGCCGAGTTGGCCATGGCCAGCATCGACGACGAGAACACGCGCATCCGTGGACTCCGCGATCGCTTCGAGAACCACGTGCTCACCCGCATTCCCAACACGGTGCGCAACGGCAGCAAGAACCTGCGCCTGCCCAACACGGCCAACATCGCCTTCGATTTCGTCGAGGCCGAGGCCGTGTTGTTGCTGTTGGACCAGGCCGGCATCTGCGCCAGTTCGGGCTCGGCCTGCACCACCGGGTCGCTCGACCCGTCGCATGTGCTGATGGCCATGGGGCTCCCGCCGATGCGGGCCCGCGGTTCGGTGCGCTTCAGCTTCGGCATCTACAACACCGAAGAAGAGGTGGACTACCTCATCGAGAAGTTGACGCCGATCATCCACCGGTTGCGCGAGATTTCTCCGCTGAACCCGGATCATCCCGACAACGACACCTACGACATCGAAGCGGCCCGCCGGAAGCACGACGAGGAGATGTCGGGTCAGCGCGAAGGTTGATCCCAGTCCTGAAGGCTCGTCATCGCCCCGGGGCGGGGCGAGCCTTGAGGGGGGCTGAATCGCACCGGGTTGAAGTCAGATGGCCCGTAACTCGGCGATGGCACGCTTCGATCGGGGCCTTTCCGGATAGGTCTGGCTAGGCCTGCACTTCCAGGCTGAGGATTTCGCCCGGTTCGCATTCGGCGAAGACCTCGAACGGGCGGCAGCAGACCTCGCAATCGGTCGTGAACCGTTGCTGGGCGATCGTGGTGTCGATGACCAGTTCCATGCCCTGACCGCAGTACGGACACTGCACTTCTTCGCATTCCTGCATGGCCCACCGTGGTGCCGACTCGGCGGACTGCCAAGCGGCGATCGTCCGCAGGCCCCGGGTAGGGTCGGGATTCGTCTCAGTTGGAGGAATTCGGCACGGAACGTGTTTCCCCGGGCGTTCCATTCATGTTGGTGCATACCTTCATCGTCGACTCCGCAGCCGAAGCCGTCGGACTCATTCGTGCCAAGTTGGGCCCCGACGCGGTGGTGCTCAATGTCCGCAAACTTCCGGCCGAAGGGGTGTCGCGCTGGTTGAAGAAACCCCGGTTGGAGGTCTTGGCCGCGGTGCTGCCCAAACCGGGTGATGCCGGGGCCGCCCCCGCGTCGTTCTTGGCGGCGGAACCCGGTTCTGCCGGTGTCCCGGCCGCGCCGCCGCCGACACCGGATCCCTTGTTGGAACTCCGTCGGGAATTGTCGGAGATCCGGGCCGAGGTGCAGCGAAATCGGGATCCGGTGGGGGTGGGCGAATCCGGAGGGTCGCCCGCGCTCGTTCCCACCGAGTTGGTGGCCGAATCGGTGTTGGTGGAGCCCTTTGCCTCGAAAGCGGTTTCCTATCCGGGCCGGTGGCGGATCGGGCCGGTTCTGGAGGCGACCGGACTGCAACCCCGACATGCCCTTCGGGTGGTCGAGCGCCTGTGCCAGGACTACGGAGAAGCCGGTCCAGAGGCCCTGGTGGAGCAGGTGGGGCTCGCCTCGAGAGTGCTGAAGGGGGAGTGGTTGGTCCCACCCGGCGTCGCCGTGAGCGGCGTTCCCGAAGTCCATGTGCTCATCGGTCCGGCCGGCTCCGGGAAGACCACGGCCTTGTGCAAATGGCTGGCCCAGTGGGTTCTGGTGGAGGGGCGCTCGGTGGCCGTGTTCCGCCTCGACGGAGAGACGGCCAACGCCGGTGAACTCCTCAGTGTCCACGCCGAGGTTCTCGGGGTGCCTGTTCAGCGGAGTCTCACCCCCGAGTGGCGCTCGGCCGCCGAGATCGTCTTCGTGGATCTGCCCGGGGTCTCCCAGAGCGAGGCCTCTTCGATGGTGCGGCTCCGCGATCAATTGCAGCAGTTGCGTCCGGCCCGGATCCACCTGGTGCTCAACGCCGCCTACGAAACCCCGTTGATGCTGGCCCAGTTCCGGGGATTCGCCGCCTTGCAACCCGACGATTGGATCGCCACCCACCTCGACGAAGAACCCCGGTGGGGCAAACTGTGGAATGGGGTCATGGGAACAAATTGCCCGTTGGGTTGGATAGGGATTGGGCAGAATATTCCCGGTCTGTTCCATAAAGCCGACCCAGATCGGATTTTGAGCCGTCAATTCAGTCGCTAAATCGGGGGTAAATCGACACAGCAGGTAGTGGAATCATCATGGCATCCGGTTTGCTTGGGGGCGGTGGCCGCTTGGCACTATGCGAAAGTTCATGATCACCGGCGCCCTCTTGGGCTTTGTCATCGGCGGTTCCTCGGGCGTGGCCCAGGGAGCCGGCGGCAGTGAGGTGTTCTGGCGTGCCGCGGTGTCGGCGGGAGTCCTCGGTTTTCTGATGCGGTGGTGGTGGGGCGTCTGGCGACGGTCTCTTCACGAGGCGCAGATGAAAAAGGCCCATGCCATGACCGAGGCCATGAGCAAACTCCCCGGTGATGCCGATCGAGTCGTCAACTAAGCCCTAGCCGAACCCTATGCCAGCCTCCCCTCCGTCCACGGAAGACGTCGCACCCGTTCGGAAGACCCCTCCGCAGTTCAGTCAATACGCCAAGATACGCCCCGGCACGGCCAAGGAGGCCGAGCTCATCGAGCAGTATCTGCCGTTCGTGAAGAACGTGGTGGGGCGTCTGGCCTTGAGTCTCCCGTCACACGTCGACCTGGACGATCTCTACAGCGCCGGCCTCGTGGGGTTGCTCAACGCCGTGAGGAACTTCGATCCCAAGGCCGGCTCGAGCTTCGAGTCCTATGCGAGGGTCCGCATCCGGGGCGCCATCTTCGACGAGTTGCGCCGCCTCGACTGGGTGCCCCGGTCGGTGCACGACAAGGCCCGCAAGGTGCAGGCGGTGATCCAGCAGATCGAGCAGTCCAAGGGACAGCCTCCGACCGATGGCGAGGTCGCCTCGGCTCTCGGTCTGTCGATGAACGAGTACGACGATCTGATGAACCAGATTCGTCCGGCGACCTTCGTCTGTCTCGATGCTGTCAGCGGCAACGAAGACGGCGGTGAAACGGCCCACCACGAGACCGTCTCGGACGAGGCGATGCCCGATCCGGTCGATTCCACCGTCCGCAATGAGATGGCCCGCCTGATCGAGAAGCGCTTGAGCACCTTGCCCGAGATGCAACGCAAGGTGCTGGCCCTTTATTATTTCGAAGACCTTCGCCTGCGTGAAATCGCCGAAGTATTCGGGCTGACCGAATCCCGGATCTGCCAGATCCACTCCCAGGCCATTCTGGCGCTTCGGGGCTATCTTCAGAGGATGGTCGCCGACGACCGCTGAGCCCCCGTCTTCCGCCCGATCCATCGCAGCCCCCCAGTTCCCCCCCAATATGCTCGTCATCATCGGTTCGGTCATCGTCCTCGTCTCGGTCTTGGGCGGCTTCATGATCGCCGGCGGCAATCCCGTGGTGCTCCTGCAGTGGTCCGAGTTCATCGTCATTCTCGGGGCGGCTCTCGGGGCGATGATCACCATGGCGCCGATGAAGGTTCACAAAGACCTCATCGCCCAGATCCTCGGATGCCTCAAAGGGTCCCGGTACAACAAGGTGGCCTACGAAGAGATGTTCAAGGCGCTCTACGAGATGTTCATGTTGGGGCGGCGCAACGGCATGGTGGCCCTCGAACCCCACATCGGTGAGCCGGCCACCAGCAGCATCCTCACCAAGTACAATTCCTTTCTGACCGACCATCACGCGATCGACCTGTTGACCGGGGCGTTGCGTCCGCTGATCGACGGCAAGGTCAAGCCCGACCAGATCGGCATGCTCATGGAGATCGAGATCGACGCGATGGAGAAGGAGCACCACAAGCCCATCGACGTCCTTTCCAAGACCTCCGATGCCATGCCGGGATTCGGGATCGTGGCCGCGGTGCTGGGCATCGTCATCACCATGGGCGCCATCAACGGACCCGTCTCGGAGATCGGCCACCACGTGGCCGCGGCGCTGGTGGGAACCTTCCTGGGCATTCTCGTGTCGTACGGCTTCCTGAGCCCGCTCGCCGCGGCGATGATCGCCAACGGCGACGCCGAGATCGGATACTATCGCACCCTCACCAAGGCCGTTTCCGGTTTCGCCACCGGCATGGCCCCGATGATGGCCCTGGAGGTCGCCCGACGCGGCCTTCCCGGAGACGTGAAGCCGTCGGCCGAGGAGCTGGAATCGATGCTCAAGGCCGTCAGCAAATAACCCGCCCGAAACACCACCCAACACGTTATGGCCGGAGGAGGAGGAGGAGCATGGAAGGTCGCCTACGCGGACTTCGTCACCGCGATGATGGCCCTATTCCTGGTGCTGTGGCTGGTGTCCCAGGACTCGAAGGTCAAAGACGCCGTGTCGCGGACTTTCCGGAACCCGTTTTCAGCCACGGAGAAAAAATCGACCGGTATTTTCAGTTCCACCAAAGACAGCGACAAGACCTATTCCAGGGGGAACTTCGAGGCCAATGCCCCGATCGAGTTGGGCATCCTCCGCAGGATCAGCCAAGACATGCTCAAGACTCTCGCGAGCAACCCAGAAACAAGTGACGAGCAGCCGCTGCGGATGGAGCTGCTCAACGATGGCATCCGGATGACGCTCTTCGACCGTCATCAGAAGCCCCTCTTCGATTCGGGCTCGCCCGAATTGTCCGAATACGGTCGATGGGTCTTCACCACATTGGCTTGGCAGATCACCCGCTTCACCAATCACTTCACGCTCGAGGTCGAAGGGCACACCGAGGCCGGTTATGTCTCCCGACCGGGGCAGCCCGACGCGTGGGATTTGTCCACGGCGCGGGCCCAGGCCGCCCGGAAATTGCTCATGGATCACGACGTCCGGTCCCGGCAGTTCCGCAGGGTGTCGGGTTATGCCGACACCGCTCCGATCGAGGGGATATCCGCCTCGGACGAGCGCAATGGCCGGGTGACGCTCATCCTGCGTGCCAACGACAACGTGTACCAATTCTGAGGTGATCAACTCCGCTCGCCATGCCCCCTGATTTCCAACCGCTCGCGGCAGGAACCGCCTCGACCAGCAGACCTCCCGCATCGGGAACGTCGGCGGCACATCGGCAACTGAAGAGCCTCTTCAAGCCCATCGGTTTGAGCGGCGACAGTTCGCCCGCCGCGGTGATGGCCGCCGCCCACAAGGCTCATGCACCGCTCGGTCCGACCGAGGGGGGGGACAGGGCCGAGGCTCCCTTGGATCCGGTTCCACGTCGGTTGTCGGTCATCACGCGGTTGATCCGCGATGGCGACCGCATCACGCATATCGAGGTCCAGTGCGGATGCGGCGAGGTGATCACTCTGGAGTGCGATTACGCCGTCTCCGGGGCTGCAGGGGCGGGGCCGGCTTCCGTCGGTTGAAGACGCCGTCGGCAGCGTTCGGCCCGACCCTCCCCGCTCAATTCATTCCCGCTCGAATCATTCCCACTCGATGGTTCCGGGCGGCTTGCTGGTCAGATCCAGCACCACTCGATTCACCCCGCTGACTTCATTGGTGATGCGGGTGCTGATGCGTTCGAGGAGTTCGTAGGGCACCTTCACCCAATCGGCGGTCATGCCGTCCTGGGACTCGACGATGCGCAGAGCGATCGTGAAGGCGTAGGTCCGCTCATCTCCCTGGACACCCACGCTGCGCACCGGCAGCAGCACGGCGAACGACTGCCAGGTCTTGTAGTACCAGTCGGCCGCCTTCATCTCCTCGACGACGATCCGGTCGGCGTTGCGCGTGATCTCGAGCTTCTCGGCCGTCAATTCGCCGAGGCAACGCACGGCCAGACCCGGGCCCGGGAAGGGCTGACGGTGGACGATCTCCTTGGGCAGACCGAGTTCCAGCCCCAGTTGTCGGACCTCGTCCTTGAAGAGATTGCGCAGAGGTTCCAGCAACTGGAACTTCATGCCCTCGGGCAGGCCGCCGACGTTGTGGTGGCTCTTGATCATGTGGGCCGGATTGCCGGCGATGGGCACCGACTCGATGACATCGGGATACAGCGTTCCCTGGGCCAGGAACTTCGCCTTGCCGGCCCGTCGCGTCGCTGCTTGGAACACATCGATGAAGGTCTTGCCGATGACCTTGCGCTTCTGTTCCGGGTCGGTCACCCCCTTGAGCTTCCGCAGGAAGAGGGCCGTCGCGTTCTCGTACTGGAGCTTGAGCTTGAAGTTGCGACCGAAGACCTCCTGCACCACTTCGGCCTCCCGATGGCGGAGCAGGCCGTTGTTCACGAAGATGCACGTCAGCTGGTCGCCGATGGCCTTGTGGATCAGGGCCGCCGCGACGCTCGAATCCACACCGCCGCTCAGGCCGAGGATGACCTTCTCCTTGCCCACCTTGGCCCGGATCTCCTCGCAGGCCTGTTCGACATAGTTGTGCATCGTCCAGCTGGGCCGGCAGCCGCACACGCCGCGCACGAAGTTCGACAGGATCTCCTTGCCGCGGGGCGAATGGACCACCTCGGGATGGAACTGGATGCCGAAGTAGGATTTCTCCGGGTTCTCGATGGCGGCGTATTCGGAGTTGTCGGTGGTGGCCACCGGGGCGAAACCCTTGGGCAGGCGGGTCAGCTTGTCGCCGTGGGAGTTCCAGACCTGGAGGGTCTTGGGCAGCTTGCGGAACAGCGGGCACTCCTTGCGGGTGACCGTCAGCGTGCCTTTGCCGTATTCGCGCTTCGTGCCCTTCTCGACCTTGCCGCCCAGGAAGTGCCCCATGAGCTGCACGCCGTAGCAGATGCCCAGGACCGGAACGCCCATCTCGAAGATGGCCGGATCGGGCAGGGGAGCCTTGGGCGCGTACACCGAGGCCGGCCCACCCGAAAGGATGATGCCCTTGACGCCCAGCTTCTGGATCTCCGAGGCCGGGGTGTCATACCGCAACAGGGTCGAGTAGACGTTCAGTTCACGGACACGGCGGGCGATGACCTGAGTGTATTGGGACCCGAAATCGAGGATGACGATCTGCTCCATGAGCAACGGTGGCGGGTCGGGTGCGGGCGCTTCAAGCCGGATTTGCCAAGGGTCTACGTCGCGGAAGTGTTGCTCAAAGTTTTAACCATAAAACATCGTGTTTGACTGAACACATTTTTCAACGAAACTCGGCTTCGATGTGGATGGGCCAACGCAAGAGGTGTGTGATCCGCCGGACGGGGCGGGGGTTGGCCTTGCTCCTGGCGGCCTGGGCGGTCGTTGTCGGCGTCGGTGGGTCCCGGGGGCTCGCGGCGCCCATCACCGTCTGCGCCACCACGGGGATGGTGGCCGATCTGGCCCGCGGCGTCGGCGGGGCTGAGGTTCAGGTCGACGGCTTGATGGGGCCCGGCGTGGACCCTCATTTGTACAAGGCCACCGCGTCCGATCTGATCCGTCTCCAGCGCGCCGAGGTCATCCTGTACAGCGGCTTGCACCTCGAGGGGAAACTTCAGGAGACCTTCCAGCGGTTGTCCCGCTCGGGCCGGCGGGTGCGGGCGGTCACCGAGGGGCTTCCGGCCGATCGGTTGATCCGCACCGGCTCCGAAGGAGTGGTCGATCCCCATGTCTGGTTCGATGTGGCGCTCTGGTCCCGATGTGCCGATGGGGTTTGCGCCGAATTCGCAGCGGCCCGTCCCGAGGCCGCCGATGGGTTTCGTCAGCGCGCCCGGGTCGTGAAGCAGGAACTCCAGGCCTTGGATCGCTGGGTGCGCGATCGCGTGGCCACGGTCCCCCCGGCCCGACGCATCCTCGTGACCAGCCACGATGCCTTCGGATATTTCGGCAAGGCCTACGGGTTCCAGGTGGTGGCCCTCCAGGGCATTTCCACCGTCACCGAGGCGGGCTTGGCCGACATGACCCAATTGACCGACTTCATCCGGCTCAAGGGGGTTCCGGCCGTGTTCGTCGAGAGCAGTGTGTCGCATGCGAGCCTGGAGCGGATCCGGCGCGATGCCGGGGTGAAGCTCGGCGGTGAACTGTTTTCGGACGCCCTGGGCACGCCGGGCCAACGTCATGACGGATACGATCTGGGCACTTATCAGGGGATGATCCGCCAGAACATCGATCGGATCGTGGAAGGCCTGAAATGAATCCAGAGAAGCCCCCCGCCGAGCTCGGCGTTCCCCCGCTGGAAATCCACGACCTCACGGTGGCCTACCGCAACAAGCCCGTGCTGTGGGGCGTCGATCTGGTGGCACCGGCCGGTCAGTTGATCGGCATCGTGGGTCCGAACGGTGCGGGCAAATCCACGCTCATCAAGGCGTGCATGGGGTTGCTCCCGTGTGCGTCGGGTTGGGTCAACGCCTTCGGGAAGCCGCTTTCCCAATCGCTGGGCCGGGTGGGCTATGTGCCGCAGCGGGAGTCGGTCGATTGGGATTTTCCGGTCAGTGTGATGGACGTGGTCCTCATGGGCCGCTACGGCAAGATCGGGCTCTTCAAGCGCCCTGGAGCCGAGGATCGCCGCATCGCCCGGGAGTGCCTCGAACAGGTCCAGATGCTGCCCTTCGCCGATCGCCAGATCTCCAACCTTTCGGGCGGACAGCAGCAGCGGGTGTTTCTGGCGCGGGCGTTGGCCCAGGAAAGCGACCTGTACTTCATGGATGAGCCCTTCACCGGGGTCGATGCGGCCACCGAGGCGGCGATCATCGCGTTGCTGCAGGGGTTGCGATCCCGGGGCAAGACCATCCTGGTGGTGCATCATGATCTGCCCACGGCCCGCACCTATTTCGATTGGCTCCTGCTCCTCAACATGCGGGTGGTGGCCTTCGGTCCCACCGATCAGGTGTTCACCTCGGAACTGCTCCAGAAGACCTACGGCGGTCGGCTCACCGTGCTCAGCGAAGTCGCCGAAGCCGTCGGAGCCAAGGCGCGCTGAGATGAGCCCGAGCCGACTCAGACCGCTCCATCGTCCGGGCCTTCCTGGGGCGGGAGTGCCACCCCGGTCCGTCTGGAACGGCCTGATCCGGTCGTGTCTGTTCGGGGTTTGTCTGCTGATGGCCAGCCTCACCGCCGAGGCGGCCAAGATCGGGGATCTCACCCAGACCCGGTGGACCGAACAGGCCTGGCGGTTCGTCAGTTTGGCCGATCCGGCGGTCCGCTACGCCTGCCTCGGGACGGTGCTGCTGGGCATCGTCTGTGGTCTCCTCGGAAGCTTCCTGGTGGTGCGCCGCATGGCCCTGCTCGGAGATGCCTTGTCCCATGCGGTGCTGCCCGGGGTGGCCCTGGGGTTCCTCTGGAATCTCGAGAAAGACCCGGTGGCCATCTTCATCGGGGCGCTGGTGGCGGGCTTGGCCGGCTCCGCGACGGTCTCCCTGCTCACCCGCACCACACGTCTCAAGGAAGACACGGCCCTGGGCATGGTTCTGGCCTCCTTCTTCGGGGTCGGTCTGTGCCTCATGTCCATGTTCCAGCGGTTGCCGACCGGCAACAAGAGCGGCATCGAAACGTTCCTCTTCGGTCAGGCCGCGGCCCTGGGGCCGGGAGACATCCGGGTGATGGGATCGGTGGCGCTGGTCGTGGTGCTGCTCCTGGTGGCGGGATACAAGGAGTTCCTGTTGGTGAGTTTCGATCCGGGTTTCGCCCGAGTGCTGGCGCTGCCGACCGTCTGGTTCGAGCGGTTGTTGGTGATGCTCCTGGCCTTCGCGGTGGTCTCCGCCCTGCAGGCGGTGGGGGTGGTGCTCGTTTCGGCCATGCTGATCATTCCCGCGGCGACGGCGTCGCTGCTCACCGACCGCTTCCATCGGGTGCTGGTCTGGAGTGCCTGTCTCGGGATGGTGTCCAGCCTGAGCGGTGCGTTCCTCTCGTTCCTGGGAACCCGGCTGCCCACGGGTCCGTTCATGGTCCTCTCGGCCAGCCTGCTCTTCGCCATGGCCCTCCTGTTCTCACCCCGGCAGGGCATGGTTCCCCGCTGGTATCGACAGCGTTCCCAGAAGATCCGGATCGATCACGAGAACACCTTGAAGGCGATCTACCAGGTGCTCGAGGCGGAGGAGTTCACCGGCGAGACGGTCACGGTGGCGGCGCTGGCCGCACGGCGTCGGGTGGCCCCCGCGGCGGCGGCGGTCGAGATCCGTTCGCTGGTGTCGGCTCACTATGCCACGCTCTCGGGGGATCGGGTCGCATTGACGCCCTCGGGTTGGCAGCGGGCCTGCGCGATCGTTCGGAATCACCGGTTGTGGGAGCTCTATCTGACCCATACCGCCCAGATCGCGGCCGATCACGTCCACGACGATGCCGAAAAGATCGAGCATGTGCTGGGCGAAGCGACAGTCCGGGAGTTGGAGCGGCGATTGCCGCGGATCGACACCGACCCGCATGGACGGCCGATCCCGTCATTGGCCTCGGCCGTGGCCGGTCAGCCGGCCAGTGGGGGGGCAAGCGATCGACCCCTCGGGTACGGAGGACGCTCATGACGCTGATCCCCGAGTTTCAGGCCCAGCGGGTCTTTGTCGAACCGTGGACCACGGAATTGGGCAGCCATGGTCTCATGGCACTGGTCACCTTTCTCGTGGGGGCCACCTGCGGCCTGATCGGCAACTTCCTCATCCTGCGTCGGATGGCGCTCGTGGGTGACGCCATCAGCCACAGCGTGCTGCCGGGGATCGCCGTCGCCTTCCTCATCACCGGCTCGCGCGGAGTCGGGGCGATGGTGCTCGGAGCCGTCGTGGCGGCGTGGGTCACCCATGGATTGATCGAAGTCATTTCACGGCATTCGCGGCTCAAGCAGGATGCGGCCATCGGCATCGCCTTTTCCACGCTCTTCGCTCTCGGCGTGGTGCTGATCGCCGTGTTCGCCGACAAGGTCGATCTGGATCAGGACTGTGTGCTCAACGGGGAACTCCCGATGATTCCCCTGGAGCCTGCGGTGAGATGGGGGGGCTGGGTGCTGGGGCCTCCGCCGGTGCTCAGGCTGGGGGTGATCCTGATGGCTTCCATCGCGCTGGTGGCGGCCTTCTACAAGGAGTTGATGCTCAGTTCCTTCGACCCGGGATTGGCCCGGTGCCTGGGCGTCCGGGTCGGAATGATCCATCACGGCCTGATGTTCTGGCTTTCGTTGACGGTGGTCGCCTCGTTCGAGGCGGTGGGGGCGATCCTGGTCATCGCACTGCTCATCCTGCCCGGCGCCACAGCGTCGCTGCTGACCGACCGGATGTGGCCACGATTGGTCTGGAGCACGGTTCACGCGGCCCTGAGCGCGGTGAGCGGCATGCACCTGGCCGTGGCCCTGGATTGTTCGCCGGCCGGGGCCACGGTGGTGGCCGGGGCGGGCTGGTTTGTCATGGCGTGGCTCTTCAGTCCGACCGAGGGGATGATTCCACGGCGGTGGCGTCGTCGGAGTGCCGCCATTGACAGCCGACCTCGAAGCTCCGAGTTTGGGCAAAACGCGTAGTTTCCTAATCCCCCCAACCGTCCTCCCTCCCATGAAGACCGTTTCCTCACTGCTGCTGACACTGATCGCCGGCGCCCTCACCTCGATGGCCGCCGCCGATTGGCAGACCGACTTCTCGGCCGCCCAGACCGCCGCCCAGAAGGACAACAAGGCGATCCTGTTGGATTTCACCGGATCGGACTGGTGCGGATGGTGCATCAAGATGAAGAAGGATTCCCTCGATCAGAAGGCCTTCCAGGAGTTCGCCGACAAGAAGCTCGTGTTGGTCGAGGTGGATTTTCCGAACAACAAGAAGCAGACCGATGCGGTGAAGAAGCAGAACGAGGCTCTCCAGAAGAAGTACAACGTGGAGGGCTATCCGACGTTCGTCCTGGTCGATGGCACCGGCAAGGAACTCGGCCGCCATGTCGGCTACCTCAAGGGCGGACCCTCCGCCTTCGTCCAGAAGATCGAGGGTTGGACCAAAGCCGGGCCTTCGAAGTGAGTTTGCGTCCTTCGGGACGGTCGGTGCTGACCCGTCGGTGATGACCGGTCCGAGTGTTTCAACTCGGGCCCAATCGGCTTCAATCGCGTCGATTCAATCGATCGACTGCTGCCTGAGGGCCTCGAAGAGGACGATCGCCACGCAGTTCGACAGGTTGAGAGATCGGGCTTCGGGGTTGGCCATGGGGATGTCGAGCCACTGTTCGCGGTGTTGCTCGAGCAGTTGCGGTGGCAGGCCGGCGGTTTCACGGCCGAACACCAGGTAGTCGTTCGCAGCGAATCGGGCCGCGGTGTAGCGCCGAGGGGCGCCTTGTTCGATGAACCAGAGCCGACTGCCCTCCGGCAGGGCGGACTGGAACCCGGCCCAATGGGGCCACCGCCGCCAGGTGACCTGTTTCCAGTAATCCATGCCGGCCCGCGCCAATCGTTTGTCGTCGATCTCGAATCCCAGCGGTTCGATGAGGTGCAGGGTCGAACCGGTGGCGGCGCACACGCGAGCGATGTTGCCGGTGTTGGGCGGGATTTCGGGTTCGACGAGGACGATGTTCACACGCGGCGAGTCGGTCTGCCGGGCACCGTGACCCATCGCCCCCCGACCGGGCAACCGGGAACCCGGGGCCGTGGGCATGGGTGTCGGGTCCGACCGTCTTGACGCTTGCTCCGCCGCGGTGGGGTTGGATGATCCGAGTGCGATGTCTGCCGAAACCACCCCTGGACCGGCTCCGTTTTGGAACACCCCGGAGTTTCCCCGCGTGCTGCCCTTCGCGGTCTTCCTCCTGATCGGAAGCCTGGCGGGCAAATTCTTTCCGGGATCCGAATACTGGTTCTACGCCCTGAAGACCGTCGCCGTGGCCGGTCTGGTCTGGGCTCTGCGACGACGCCTGCCCGAGATGCAATGGCGGTCCAGTGGTGCCGCCGTGGCCGTCGGCGTGCTGGTGGCGGTGGTCTGGATCGGCTTGGACGGGCGCATTCCGTCGCTGTCGGCGATCTACGACCGGGTCTCGACCCTCTGGACCGGTCGTGCCCCGGAGCCGCAACCGATCGATCCGCCGTGGAACCCGCTGGCCTTCTTCAAAGACAACGCCGCGCTGGGCTGGGGATTCCTGATGGTCCGGGTGCTCGGGCGCTCGGTGCTGGTCCCCATGATCGAAGAGGTGTTCTACCGATCGTTCCTGTACCGGACCCTCGTCCGCCCCGACTTCCTCGCGGTGTCGATGCGCACCTGGGATTTCCGGGCCTTCGCCGGAACCTGCCTGCTCTTCGGTCTGAGTCATCCGGGTCAATGGTTGGCGGCTGTGATTTGCGCGGCCCTGTATCAGGGGTTGGTGCTGCGACAGGGGCGATTGGGTGATGCCATGGTGGCGCATGGCGTGACCAATGGCCTCATCAGCGCCTATGCCATCGGCACGGGACACTGGCAGTTCACCTGACCCGGTGCCGCCGTCGAACCGCCTCATGCCACAGAACCTCGCACAGACCGGGCCCGCGTCGGGACACACCGCCTCGATGGGGCCTCGTTCCACGCTGATTCCCCCCTGTGTGGTCTTCGAAGACGAAGACCTGCTCGTGGTGCACAAGCCGCCGGGTTGGAACACCCATGCACCCAGCCCGTATGCCGGGGAGGGACTCTACGAATGGCTGCGCCACCGCGAACCGCGCTGGTCGGATCTGTCGATCTTGCACCGACTCGACAAGGAGACCTCCGGTCTGATGGTCCTGGGCAAGACGCCCGTGGCCAACCGGTCACTGGCGCAGCAGTTCGAAGCGCGTCGTGTCGAGAAGGTGTATCGCCTGCGGACCGATCGGGTGATCCGGCTTGAGCGTTGGACGGCCGATTCCTCGGTGGTGAGAGCCGGAGACCGTTATGTGGCCCGGCCTCACGCTGCCGGTCTCGACCCGGCGGAGACACGGTTCCAGCGGGTGGCCGGTGGTGACCGATGGACCGAGTGGGAAGCCTTTCCCCGGACCGGGCGGACCCATCAGATCCGGGTCCACGCGGCCCAGGGCGGCATCCCGCTGTTGGGGGACTCCCTGTATGGGGGAACCCCCGACCGACGGCTGCACTTGTGCGCCCATCGCCTCGCATTCGAGCATCCCCGCACCGGGGAGCGCCTCGAATGGACCGTGGATCCCCAGTGGGACCAGGATCCCCGGTCGCTCTTGCGTCGGGCGGTCATCGCCTCGGCCGAGACCGATGCCTACCGGTGCTGGCACGGGGCTTCCGACGCGCCGGGCAGCGGTCTCTACCTCGATGCCCTGGGGCCGTTCCACCTGCTTCACAGTGATCCCGATTCGGAAGGCGAACCCGAGACGCCGCCGGGCATCGAGGTCGCCCACCTCCATCATCGTCGCCTGAACCGCCGGGTGGGTTTCTCCGGCACCGAAGAGAACTGTCCCCGGTGGATCCGCGGTGATCGGGCTCCCGAGGCCTTCATGATCCGGGAGAATGGCGTCCGGTATGAGATCCGATTCGATCAGGGGTACAGCGTCGGGCTCTTCCTCGATCAGCGGGACAATCGCCGCAGACTCCTGACCGGGCACGTCGCCGCGGGGTTTGCGCTGCAGGGTTCACCGGGGACGCCCCCCGAGGTGTTGAACTGTTTCGCCTACACGTGCGCCTTCAGTGTCTGCGGCGCTCTCGGCGGGGCCCGGGTGACCAGCCTCGACCTCTCCCGGAAATACCTCGATTGGGGACGTCGGAACTTCGAAGCCAACGGACTGGATCCGGCGGACCACGACTTCATCTTCGGCGATGTCTTCGACTGGCTCCGGCGCTTGGGCAAGAAAGGGCGGCTCTTCGACACCGTGCTGCTCGATCCGCCCACTTTTTCCCGGTCCAAGGAGCGGGGTGATTTCAGGGCCGAACGGGATTTCGGCGCCTTGGCCGCCTCGGCGGCCGCCGTGTTGAAACCCGGCGGGGTGCTCTTCGCCTCCACCAATGCGGCGCGGCTCGAGCCTGAAGCCTTCCTGGCCCAGATCCGCGGGGCCCTGGCCGGGGTGGGACGCCGCGTCGTGTGCGAGCACTATGTGCCGCAGCCGCCGGATTTTCCGGTCAGCCGTGAGGAGCCTGCCTATCTGAAGACCGTTTGGATGCGGGTGCATTGAGGGGCTCGGAATGAGCAGGGGAACCGGTTCCTGAAATCGGCGCCGTATTGCCACCGACTAGGTAAACCGTATAGTCTCACGCGATGGCAGAGAAAACGTTGGTGCAGATCCCGGTGACTCAGCGGGAATTGTTCGACAAGGGGTTGGCGGCTCTCCAGAAGAACAACCTCGACTATGCGGTGACCCTGTTTGTGCAAGTGCTGAAGGCCGAGCCGGGTTTCTATGAATGCCGGGAGGCTCTTCGGGCCGCCCAGTACAAGCGGGCCGGCTCCCGAGGCGGCGGCCTCTTCAAGAAACTGCTGGGGTCGGCCAACACGCTCACCTCTGGCCGATTGGCGCTGCGATCCAATCCGCTCGAAGCCATCCAGATCGCCGAAGAGGCGCTCAACCAGGATCCGTCCAACATGCAGGCCCACGACTTGTTGGCCGATGCGGCGCTCCAAGCCCATCTGCCCAAGACGGCCCTCCTGTCCCTGGAAGTGGCCTTCAAGGCCAATCCGTCGGATCGTCGACTGGCCGAGAAACTGGTCGAGGCCCATACCCAGTTGGGCAATCAGGCCCGGGCCGAGAAGCTGCTCCGGGATCTGATTTCCGGCGATCCCAACAACCCGGCGCTCAACGAACGCCTCAAGAATCTGCTGGCGCTCCGGACCCTCAAGGAGGGGGGCTACGATCAGTTGTCGGGCGGCACCGGAAGCTATCGCGACGTGCTGCGCGACAAGGAGCAGGCCAAGTCGCTCGAGCAGGAGCACCGCGAGGTGAAGGATGTCGATGTGGTGGAGCGCTTGATCACCGAGCAGGAAGCCCAACGGGTGACCGATCCGGCCAACCCGCGGATCCTCCGGAGCCTGGCCGACCTGTACCTCAAGAAATCCGACTTCGATCGGGCGATCGGGTACTACGAGCAGATCCTCTCCCTGACCGGGATGAACGATCCGCTCATCCTGCAATGCATCCGGGATGTCCGCGTGGCCCGGTTCACCGCCGCCGAGAAGGCGATCGATCCCCAGGCCCCCGAGGGACCGGCGGCTCTCGAGGCGTTGCGGGCGCAGCGGCAGGACTTCCTGCTGGCGGATGCCCAGCGCCGGGCCGAGGCCAATCCGACCGATTTGCTGGTGCGGTTCGAACTGGGTGAACTCCATTTCAAGGCCGCTCGCTGGGGCGATGCCATCGGTGAGCTCCAGAAGGCCCAGAACAACCCCAACCGTCGCATCGCCGCCATGGGGTTGCTGGCCCGTGCGTTCTTCCAGCGGGGCATGAACGACATGGCCGCGAGAAAGTTGCAGGAAGCTCTAAAGGAAAAGCCCGTCTTTGACGATGAAGCCAAGGACTTGACGTATCACCTCGGCATCGTTCTGGAAAAGATGAACCGACCCCAGGAGGCCATTGAACAATTCAAGCTCATCTATGAGCAGGACATCGCCTATCGCGATGTCATGGCCCGGGTCGACCAGTACTACGCGTCGCAGGGTTGACCGTCCAAGCGCACCGCATGGGTCCCGGAAAGGTCATTGTCGCCGAGGGCAGCGAGCACATGTCGCTCGAGAAGATCCTGATCGTCGAAGACAACGAGGTGATCCGCAGGGCGTTGGAGATCCAACTCCAGCGCCGCCGCTTCGACGTGATCGGGGTTTCGACCCTCGCCGTCGCCCAGGATTACCTGGGCAAAGACAACTGGGATCTGGTGTTCGTGGATGTCCGTCTTCCCGACGGAGAAGGCACCGACATCCTGCGGATCCTGCAGAACCGGTCGGTCAAACCGTTGGTGGTCATGATGACGGGGCATGCGTCGATCGAATCGGCCGTGGCCTGCATGCGGGACGGGGCCTTCGACTACCTCATCAAGCCGTTCTCGTCCGACCAGATCGACATCACCCTCAAGAAGGCCCAGGAGTTCACCCAACTCATCAAGGTCAACCGGTACCTCAGCCAGGGCGATCCGTCCGAGGCGACCGGTTCCGAATTGCTGGGGCGCAGTCCGGCCATGCAGGGCCTTCGCGACCTCATCCGTAAAGTCGCCCGAACCCAGGCCACGGTGCTCGTCCAGGGTGAAAGCGGCACCGGCAAGGAGCTGGTGTCGCGGGCCATCTATCGCGAGAGCTCCCGGGCCAACGGGCCGTTCATCAAGGTCAACTGCGCGGCCATCCCGGAGAATCTCATCGAGAGCGAGTTCTTCGGCCACGAAAAGGGCGCTTTCACCGGCGCGCTGACCAAGCGCGAGGGGCGTTTCGAGCTGGCTCACGGGGGTACCATTCTGCTCGATGAGATCAGCGAGGTGGCGCCCCATGTCCAGGCCAAGCTCCTGCGCGTGTTGCAGGAGCGTGAACTCGAGCGCGTGGGCGGCAATCGGCTCATCCGGGTCGACGTGCGGGTGATCGCCACCACCAACCGCAACCTCGAAGAGAGCATCGCTCGGAAGGAGTTCCGCCAAGATCTCTATTTCCGCCTCAATGTGGTCCCCATCTCGGTGCCCCCGTTGCGCGAACGTCGCGAAGACATCCCCTTCCTGGCCGAGCAGTTCATGCAGCGTTTGGCCCGCAAGCACGGTGTCCGGGTCAACGGTATCTCCGCCTCCTGTCAGGCGGCTCTGGTTTCCCATGATTGGCCCGGCAACGTGCGTGAACTCCAGAATGTCATCGAGCGCGCCGTCATCCTGTGTCCGGATGGCGGAGAATTGTCCGAGGGCCACCTCGGATTCCAGCCATCGAGCATGAGCGCGACGACCGTGGCGGTGGCGACCCCGGTGGCCCAGCGGGTTGCCTCTGGCGGCGGCAGTTTGGAAACGGCGACCCCTGCGGCGTCGATGGCCGGGGGATCGAGTTTGGCGATTTCGGGCTTGGCGATTTCGGGCTTGGCGACTTCGGGTTCCACGACTTCGGGCCAGGGCCCCATCGTTCCGTTGGATCAGCTCGAGAAACACGCCATCCTGCAGGCGGTGGATGCCTGCGGCGGCAACCGCACCCAAGCGGCCCGCTGCCTGGGCATCAGCGTGCGGACCATGCGCAACAAGTTGCG
>JAIXXC010000177.1 GCA_027490985.1 Verrucomicrobiales bacterium | reverse complement strand
GCGGCAAATCCTCGATCGGGATACTCCCTCCAAGAAGTCGTCGTCGTCGCAGAGGTTGACGCATCGGCAGGGGGCGGAGCTCTGCCGGGTTGGGATCCAGGAGGATCGGTCAGCGACCCGCGAACGCGGTGGGCCGGTGACAGGACCGGCGGGTTCCGATCGCCGAGGGGCCGGGTGGGCGGTCGATGATGGCCTCATGAAGGAAGTGAGCCCCCCACTCGCGGGCAGCAGCCAAATCCCAGTCGTTGCCACCCCGAAGTTCGTAGCGCATCCCATCACAGCGGATGAGTCGTCCCGCGCCAAACTGAGCGATCACGCGCTCATGCGGGTTGCGGGTGGTCCACCGTTTCCATCGAATCATGCGCTCAATTTAGGGGAATGGGATGGACAAAGACTGTCTGACCGTGTCTGTGCCTTTTATCGACGGGTCAAGAATCGGCATTTGACTCCGCCGGGAAGGGATAGTTAGACATTGGGACACCGCATTATGGCGAAACTCACAGTTCTGACAGAGGGCTTCACCGGCCTCAGCTTCGAGGTGAATGCCGATAAGGCTTCAGTCGGAAGGATCGAGGGAAATTCTCTGTGCATTCCCGAGGCGAGCGTGAGCAGCCATCACTGCGAGCTCTGGCTCAAGGGCGATGATGTGATCGTCAAGGATCTCGGATCCACCAACGGCAGTTTCATCAACGAGTTGCAGTTGGCTGCCGACAAGGAGGCCACGCTCCGACCCGGGCAGATTCTTCGGCTGGGACAGGTCCAGCTGCGATTCGAAACCGGCAAGAAGCAGACCGAGGCCCCACGCCAGACGGTGAAGCTGGGTGACTCCGGTGCGACGGCCGCGTCGGGCGCGACGGCGTTTTCAAAAAAGTCGAACAAGGCCAACAAGGTGTTCTTCGCGGTCGGGGGTGTTCTGCTCCTGATCATCATCGGAGCGCTTGTCTTCGCGTTCCTGAATCTCGGCTCGCCCAATCCTTGAGGCATCGGTGAGGGGTGCCAAAGAGACGCGGGCACGCCCATTGAGTCGGTGATGCGGTCGACCGGTGAGCCAAGAGTTCTCACTCGAGGCGTTTTTCCAGGATGGCTGGCTCAGCGCAGCCCAGGGGTTGTTGGTTCGATTTGACCGGGTGCCGCACGCGGCCGATCCTGACCGGTATCAGGTCAGAAGGATCGACTCGGCTCAAAGACCACTTGGATCCGACTTGAATCCCGCTTGGGATGGGTCCTGAAGACCTTTCTGTGAATCTGCGGGGAGCAGCCGGACTCCGGCGGCCCGAGACCTCCACCAACGTGAGTCATGAATCGGTCACTCGCAGGCTTCGGGTTTGTATTGCCGAGCAACACCTCGGAATTCGGCCTGATTCAGCCGCCGCCGTCTTCGGGCGCTCCGGGGGGCGATCCCATGACGGCCCTCGGGGCGGACGAGGAGGTCGGCCTGTGTTTCCCGGTTCGAACCCGCTTGAGGCGATCCTTGGGTCTTCGGGTTCGTTCTGCTCGGGTGAATCCTGCACACGGTATCCGGAAACGGGGCGGCCACGGTTTCGGCGGGTGTCGAACGATCGCGTCGGTACTGTGCGATGACGGGGGGCTTTCATGAATCCCGCATACCGAACGGCCCGATTCTGCTGCGCCATCGATCCTCGCGATCTCCATCGGTTTCCTCGCTTTGCCATCGTGACGGCCTGCAATCCCGGGGATCGTCTCTGCTCCGAGGCCGAGAATCAGGAGGCCGATCAAGGGTTGCTCGCCGAGCTCGATCGGCTGGGTTGGCCCCGGTTCCGTCTGATCGGAGGCTCGCCGGATTTCCGCCATCAAGAGCCGGGTTGGGGTGTGGCGACCGGATCCATGGCCGAGGCGGTGGCTCTCGGACGACGATGGGGACAGGCGGCCGTGTTCTGGGTGGAAGGCGATGCCTTGAGTCTCGTGGATTGTCACGACGGCAGCGCCGAACCCTTGGGCAGCTGGTGTGCACGCACCGGCTTCGGCAAGACTCTGGGTCCGTGGCGGGTGGTTCCCGAATAGGTGGCCGTGCTTCATTCACATGGCGGTCTTCTCCAAGACCTGATTGTATTCACGCTCAGAACCTCCCGATGAAGCCCCCGGTTGCCATGATTCCCTCATCCGCCCCCGAGTCCGTGCGTCGCCCTTCCGCCGCGTTCACGCTGATCGAATTGCTCGTGGTGATCGCCATCATCGCGATCCTGGCGGGCATGCTCCTGCCGGCTCTGGCCAAGGCGAAGGCCAAGGCGCTGGGCATCAGTTGCATCAACAACCAGCGCCAGATGGGCATCGCCACGGCGATGTACACGCAGAACTACCAGAAGTATCCGGGCTGCATCAAAGTGCCCGAGTTCTACTACCTCTGGCCCCTGCGTCTGTTCGGCGAAATGGGAACCAACCGGGCCTCGTTCTACTGCCCGGCCAACCCCAAGGATGCCCAGTGGGACACCAATGTGAACAAGACCTTCCCGCAGGGCATCAATCTGGTGCTCGCTTCGGGTTCCGGTTCGCGCTTCAGCTTCGGGTACAACGATTGGGGACTCCGCAATCCGACTCCCGACCTCGGCCAGCAATTGGGTCTGGGC
Source organism: Verrucomicrobiales bacterium (assembly GCA_027490985.1). GTDB lineage: Bacteria > Verrucomicrobiota > Verrucomicrobiia > Limisphaerales > UBA9464 > SXXZ01. The sequence continues at coordinate 31,746 of JAIXXC010000177.1, read as the reverse complement.
GGTGACATCAATCCGCCGAGCCAGCCGGAGATGCCGGAAAGCCGGGTGAAGGCGCCGTCCGACATGATCATGCTCGCCGACAGTCTCACCGACCGGTCGTGGGACGGGAACATCGATCCGAAGGAGAAGGACCAGTGGCCGGCCAAACGCCACAATCTGCGCTGCAACATCATGTTCGCCGATGGTCATGCCGAGTCGGCTCTGCGGCGTGAGGTGGTCAACCCGCTCAGCACCACTTGGCGTGCGCGGTGGAACAACGACAACGAAGCGCATCCCGAGATCGGGAATTGGCCCGTGGACGACGGTCGCGGTCAGAAGTGATCGCTCAGGTCGACGGGGCCGAGCATCGGGTCTGATCCGTCATCCCGTGCGGGCCGTGGTCCACCCCGGTCGCTGAGGCGCCTTTGACCTTTCCGCAGGGGGGTGGGCTTGCTCTGATGCGGCGCGTGTCTGGGGCATTCAAGCGACTCCGGTACTGGGGGCCCCTGGTGCTGTGGATGGCCGTGATCTTCTGGGCCTCGGCCGATTCGGGATCGGGGAGGCGGGGTTCGCGCCTTCTGGGACCGATCCTGCGCTGGCTCATGCCGCAGGCTTCCCCTCAGCGCCTCGACGAGGTCCTTTTCCTCATCCGCAAAGCAGCCCATGTGTCGGAGTATGCGGTCTTGGCCTGGCTGGCTTGGCGGACGTTCCTGGCGATGCAGACGGCTTCCGAGGCCCCTGCCCGTCCGTGGCGGGCCGCCGCCGGGGCCTGGGGACTCGCGGTGATCTACGCGATTTCCGACGAATGGCATCAGACCTTTGTGCCGACTCGGGTGGGCACCCCTTGGGATGTCCTGATCGACGCCGGTGGGGCTGTCCTGGGATTGGTTTTGGCCTGGGCCTTCTGGCGAGGGCGTGCACGGCGGCCAGGAACGACCGAAGGATCGGCCGGCGGAGCGGCGGGAACCGAGCCGCTCGGGAAGATTTGATTCAGGTTTCTGCGGAAATCGTTCGATGCAGGCGGAGGCCCCATGCGACGCCCGCTGCTCATCCCCGCGCTCTGTGTCTCGGCCGGCATCTGGGCCGCCGAGGTTTGCCCGGGCGATTGGGGGCGCGGTTCTCTGACGGCGGCCCTGCTCGGATTGGCCTTGGCCGGGTTGTGGCCGCGTTGGTTCGCCACCGGGATCGGGCTGGCCTTGTTCGGTGCCGGGGCGCTGGCGTATCAGGCGACCCAGTGGCCCCTTTCTCCGGATGACCTGCGCTGGCACATCGATGCCCAAGGGGAACTGGGGCGGGTTCGAGGACGGTTGGCCGAGACGCCGTCGGTGCGGCTATCGGAGCGCAAGGGGCAGTGGGTCGAACGGACGATGGTGCGTCTCGAGGTGACCGGGTGGTGTCCTCAAGGCGGAGCCTGGATGCCGGCTTCGGGAGTGGTCCAGGTCAGCAGTCAGGGCGTGCCCGATGGTCGCTTTTTCCGGGGTCAATCGGTCGAAATCTCGGGCTTGGTGTCACCACCGCCCGGCCCGGCGGTGCGCGGATTGTTCGACTATGCCACCTACCTGCGGCGACAGGGCATCGGGCTCCAGGTGCGGTGCGAGGCGCCGGCCGACTGGGAATTGGGACCCGGAGCGCTCGACTCGGTTCCCTGGAGCGAACGTTTCTTGGGCTGGGCCCGGCGACGCCTCTCCCAGGGACTGCCCGAAGACGGGGCCACCCGTCTGATCTGGGCCATGGCCCTCGGGTGGCGGACCGGTCTGGCCGGTGACGTCGACGACGGCTTCATGCGGTCGGGCACCCTTCACGTCTTCGCCATCAGTGGCCTCCACATCGCGCTCATCGCCGTGCTGCTCGTGCAAGCCTTCCGGGTGTTGGGTTGGAGCCGAGCTCTCTGCGGCGGGTTGTCCCTGCCCCTGATCTGGTTCTACGTGGCGGCGACCGGGTGGCAGCCTTCGGCCGTCCGCTCGGCGGTGATGACCTCGGTGGTGGTGGGCACGTGGATGCTGGAGCGCCCGGGCGATCTGCTCAATTCGCTGGCGTTGGCCGCCCTGCTGATCTTGATCGGCGAACCTGGGCAACTCTTCCAGGCGGGGTTCCTGCTGTCGTTCCTGGTGGTGGCGGCCTTGGCGGTGTTTCCCGCGCGGTGGGAGGCGTGGTGGATGGAGCACCGACCCTGGCGGCCTGATCCGCTGCAACTGCCCTCCCGGTGGTCCTTCGGCCGACGGCTCTGGGAAGGGGTCGAGCGGGGGCTCTGCCGCGGGTGCGTCACCGGGTTGGCCGCCTGGGTGGCCTCGTGGCCGATGGCGGTGGAATGCTTCCATCTGGTCAGCGCCATTTCGGTGGTGGCCAACCTGGTGGTGGTCCCGCTCAGCAGTCTGGTGCTGATCGCCAATGCGCTGTCGATGGGGTTGCCGGTGGGGACCGAACTCTGGAATGCCGCCGCGTGGGTCGGCATGCACGGAATGATGGCGGCCAGCCGGGCTTGCGAGGCGGTTCCCGGGGGATGGTGGTCGGCCGCATCCCCGGGCGCCTGGGTGTGGATTCCCTATGCGATCCTCTGGGGGGCCGCGGCCTCGGGTCGGGTCGACGGGCCGCGCCGCCAGAGGCTGTGGTGGTGGGGCGCTGCACTGTGGCTCGTGCTGCTGGTGGCTGCGCCGCGCATCGATCGGCCCGAGGCGACCGTCACGGTGTTCCGCTCGGGCGAAGCGGTGTGGATCGAACGTCCGGGAAGCTCCGGCGATGTGCTTCTGGACACGGGTGATGCGGCGACCGCCAAGGCCATGGTGTTGCCGTGGTTGCAGACCCGGGGCGTCGATCGGATTCCGACGGTGGTGGTCTCCCACGGCGATGTCCGTCACATGGGAGGCGTCCCGGAGGTGGTCGCCCGAGCCCGGCCGCGACAGCTCGTGCTGCCCGTGGGGCGGAGCCGATCGCCGGCGTTCCGGGGGCTCGATGCGCTGGCCGCCTCCAACGCGATTCCCGTCCGACGCGTTCAGCAGGGTGACTCCGTGGCGGCCATGCCCGTGCTCCATCCCGATGGGGCCGATGCCTTCACCCGGTCCGATGACGGCGCGTTGGTGCTGTCGCTGGAGGTGGCCGGTTGGCGGGTCGTGATCGCTCCGGATCTGGGGGCCGAAGGGCAACGGGCCTTGATCCGGCGTCGAAAAGGATCCTTGGCCGCGGACGTGCTCATCACGGGTATACCCGCTTCGGGGGAGGCGGTCTCGGACTCGTGGTTGACCGAGGTGAATCCCCGCCTGCTGGTGGTGGCGACCGGCGATCGGCCCGCCCAGGAGCGGAGTCCGGCGGCCCTGCGTCGACGGCTTCGGGACCGATCGTTCACCACGCTCTGGACCGAACGGATCGGAGCCCTGGAGCTGCAATGCCGGCCTGACCGGTTGGAGGTGCGCGACGCGTCGGGCACGCTCCGGTTCCGATTGGACCAGCCCGATCAGGGCAGGGCTATGGCCCGGTAGAAGCGGGTCGCGGTCGGTTGAGGATCGGTCCAGGTGGCGAGCCCCTCCGGAGCCGTGGCCACCGCGGTGTCGCGGTCGACCCAGGTCTGCAGGTCGTTGCTGGATTGGATCCGATAACGCACCGCCGGTTCACCCCAGATCCGGATTCGCGGACGGCCCCGGTCATCCAATCCGGCCAGTTCCATCAAGGGAGCCACGGCATTCGGCGGGTAGGCCACGATGCGGTAATCATCGAAGAGCATGTAGTTGTCGTTCCAGGTGCCTTTGGGGTTGGCAGCCCAGACCGCATCCACGCTGCCCAGGGACGGGTGGGCCAGCCGCGTGCTCAACGGCAATTCATAGGCCACCGGGGTGCCATTGAGTGAGGCCGACCAGCGGTTCCGGCCGAAGCTCATGGTGATTTCCAACTCGTACACGACGCCGTATTCGAACTGGTATCCGGCACCGATGAATCCTTTGGAGTCGTCGAGGGCGTAGTTGATCGACTGGCCGGGCCCATGGCAGTCGAGGGTGAACAGGCGGTGGTCGTCGGGAGTGTAGACGCTCCAGCGAAAGTCGTCGGCCGCGGCGGCCGACGGGGAGTCGTCCCGCAGGCTGAAGGTCACCTGGAACACCACCACCGGCAGGGCGTTGGTGTCGGGCACGAATTGGAAGGGGCGGAACAGATTGACGCTGGTGTCGCGGTTGGTCGGTCCCTGATAGCCGATGTAGGCGTACTGGCCCGTGAAGTCGCTCGTGAGATTGGTGAGCAGTCCGTTGCCGCCGTGACCCACGGCCATCCAACCGTTCTGTCCCCTCCCCAGCGCATCCACCAGATCCAGCGCGGGGTCATACCCCTCGAAGCGTTCGAAGCCGGTCTCGAAGAGAACCCGCCCACCTGTGCCCGCACTCTTGGGCTTCACCGAGGCGTCACCCAGGGCGAGTCCGGGCAGGATCAGCAGCCAGCACCAGAGCGGCCAGCGCAGGAGTGCGGAGAGACTCATGTTGGAAGAGGTTCTTGGGGGAGGAATCGTTCAGCGTTCGGCCGGGTTTCGGGGACCGGGCCGTCCGGACTGGACGGGGGCCGGAGCCGGGGCGGCCGAGGGAGCCGGTCGGGCAGACGGTTGGAACGCCGGCGCAGGCGGTGGGCCTCCGGCCGAGGGGATGGGACTCGGAGCGGGGCGCGGTGACGGAGCCGCGCTCGGGGCCGGGGCGAACTGGATCGGGGCCGGAGCCGGAGCGGCTGGGGCGGGGCGGCTCTGGATGGCACTGGGCGGCAGCGTCACCGCGGGGGCGGGGGCCGGCCGAAAGGCCTCCTGGCGTGAGATCGCCGGGGCGGACGGCGGCGCCGAGGGGGCGGTGGGCGTGGCCGGGGTCGAGGACGGGGTCTGCTGAACGGACGAGGGTCGCGACGGAACCCTCGCCTCGGGGATCACGATGGTCCGTGGTGTGGGCGGGGCTGCCGGCACGCTTGCCGAGGGCGCGCCCGCCGAAGGCTGAGTCGGAGATCCCGGCGCAGTCGTCGGGATGGGGCGGGCGCCGAATGCGGGTGAACCAGCCGGGAATCGCGCCGAGGATCCCGGGTTCGGTGCGAGCGTGGGGTTCGGCGTGACCGTCGGGCTCGGTGCACCGGATTCGGTGCGCGGGACGGGTGTCGTGCGGGATTCCGGCGGACGCGACGGTGTCACGCTCGTCACTGGCGGTGTTGCAGGGCCTCCGGAGATCTTCGGGGCCGCGGCCGAGGGGGTGCCGACCCCGGGTCGTGTGGCCTGGGGCACAGTCTGCGTGAAGCGCTCGGTCGGAACGGGGGTCGCGGCCGGGGCCGGTCGGTTCGGGGTGGTCGAAGGGGCCAGTCCCGAAGACGGGATGCCGGAGGGGCGGCTCGGATTCAGTGAGCCTCCGCCCGAGGGAACCACCAGCGGCCTTGAATTCGGCGGCGTGATGCCGATGCGATCGGGGTTGCCGCCCGACGCGGTCGGAGGAGCCAAGCGCGAAATCTCGGGCCGCTTGAGCACCGATTCCGGGGGGCGCGCGTCATGGACGGGCACCGAGGGGCGATACACCGCCACTTCAGCAGGCCGGCCTCCGGAGGGATTCGGACGCGAAGCGGCGAAGGAGTGCGCAGCCGCGGGGCTGTTGACGTCCCGCAGTTCGGTGCGGCGGATCTCTTCGCGGCTGTGACGCTGCACCTCGTCGCGGGAGATCCCGTTGTTGATGATCACCGTGTTGTTGTTGCCCCGGATGTTCACGTTCTGATGGCCCGAGACCTGGACCTTGCTCTCCTGGACGAACTGTTCGACGCGCTGCCGCGGCAAGCGGTGATGGTACAGATGGGGGTCGCAGAAGCGGTCCCAGGTCGTGGCGTACCAGGCGGTGGCACCGATGCCGAAGCCGATGCTCACAGCGGAATTCCCGTTCACCCACGAGAAGCCGACACTGGCGTTCCAGCGGCACTCGGGGGGCAGCGGCGCCCAGCCGCAATAGGTCGTGGAGCTGCGCCAGGCGACCCAGGCCGGCGCCCAATCGTAGCCGGGATACCAGACCCAGCCGAATCGCTGGTGCTGATGCCAGCGGCCATAGTGATAGGGAGCCCAGCCCCATGTGTAGGTGGAATTCCAATACCAACCCGCATCGGTCCACAGCCAGGAGCCTCCGTCGCAGTAGGGTTGCCATGTCGGGTTGGCCACGGCCACCGACGGACGCCAGCACCAGCCGTAATTGGGCACCTCCACCCAGCTGCCGTAGGGCGAGAGCGATTGGTAGAAGACCTGCTGGTTGACGACGGTCGGTGCGGCGGGGGCGGCCACGACGGTGGTGGTGACACCCGGTGCGGGCGGAGGGGTGCCTTCCACAGGCGGCGCGATCGGGGATCCGGAAACCACACCCGGGGCCGCCTCGGGGATTCCAGCCGTGGGGATGGCCGGGGCCGAGGCGGTCGGTTGGGCCGGGGCCGCAGTCGCTGTCGGGGATCCCGGTCGGATCGCGGCCGCATGGCTCATGAGCCTGTGGATGATGTTGGACGACACTCCCAGGTCATTGAGATAGACGATCTGGGCCGCACCGAGAGCGAAGGGTTCCCGGATATGGGTGATGTATTCACTGACCACCCCTTCGTCGAGCCCGCCCCGGGTCAGTTGAACCACATCGGCCACGGGTCCGGGCAGGGGCGGTGCCACCGGGATGGCGACCGGCGCCGAGGGATCGAGCGGGGTTGCCGCCGGGGGAGTGGCCGGGGCCTGCGCGACCACGGGGACCGCCGGAGGAACGGCCGGTGTCGGTGTCGCCGCCGCCGGGGCTTGGGTCGAAACCGCTGGGGTGACGGTTTGTCCCAGAGCCACCGGAACCGACGGGCCCTGGATGATCACCGTCGACGAGGTCGGGGCGGGTGGGGGCGTGTGGATGACCGTCTTGGATCGGGTGTCGCAGCCGACCGAGGAGCCCAGGCAGACGAGGGCCAGGCCCAGAGGAGCATAGAATCGGCGCATGAATGGGGCAGTCATGGTTTGCAGGGGTGAGGGACGGGGATTTTTGGGGAAAAGTCGATCCCAGGGTCCGGGACCGTGGTGATCAGGCCCGGGTGGGAGGTCAATCTCGGGGTCTCAGGAACCCGGTTGGAGCAGAGAGGGAGAAAGCCTACGCGTGGAACACGGGCCGATCAAATCGATCGGGCCTGTGGGGCCGAGGGTTGCCGACCGGGACGGGATGCCCAGCCGAAGCGGGCCACCGTCTGGGGACAGGGTATTCACGATTGCCAGGTCCGACGTTTCCAACGAAACCTTATTCAAGACATCAGTCGTTCGATCTCTGGAACCCCGCGCTTGTGAATAAGGGCGTGAAATCCACCGCCCACCGGTGAAGCCTGCCCCGTCGGGCGCGGCATCCGGTTTGCCTCGGACGACGGATGGACTCACCGGTCATGAAACGATGTTGCGCTTGGATGGCCCTTCTCTGGGCCTGGTGCGGATGGGGGGCGGCCATGCTGCTGGGCCAGGGGGCTCCCCAGTTGACGGCCATCTCCACCAACCGTGCCCAACCCGGGGCGCTGATCACCCTCACCGGGTTGAACTTCCTCAATCCTCCCCTCACGGCCGTCACCTTCAACTTCACTCCGGCCACCGTGGAGTCCATCCGGTCCCTGGGTCTGGGGTATCACCAGATCTCGGTGCGGGTTCCGACGGGGGCGACCATTGGGCCGGTGTTCGTCGAGAATGCGCTCGGGCAGACTCAGACCCCCTGGAATTTCCAGTTGCCGCCCGTCGTCCAGCGCTTCGCCCGCAACGGGGCCTTCACCGAAGCCGACAAGGTGCGCGGTGCGCCCGGGGACACCGTGGCGATCACCGGTTCCAATTTCCTGGACCCGGTGGATCCGAACTACCGACTGGGAGTGTTTTTCGACGGCATCCGAGCCGGTTGGGACACCGTGACCGAAGGCTCCGTGTCGGCGGTGGTGCCTCCGGGGGCCATGACCGGCCCGATCACCGTGACCAACAATGCCGGCGCGACGGTGACCAGCGGTTACTTCTACTGTGCACCCTGGGTGACGGCCTTCACCTCCCGGGCCCGGGTCGGGGAGACGCTCACCCTGAGCGGGCGCAGTTTCCGCGCCGTGTCTTCGGTGTCCTTCGGCGGGGTGATCACGACCAATCTCACGGTGGTTTCCAACCTGCTCATGACGGTGGTCGTTCCGCCAGGGGCCCCGATGGCGGCTCCCCTGACCCTCGAATCGCCGGGAGGGCGGTTCATCACGGTGTCCAACTTCGTGCTGGCGCCCCGGATCACCGGCTTCTCGCCGACCAACGGGGTGGCGGGGACCCTGGTGACCCTCACCGGTTCAGGATTGTCGGGGGTCAGGCAGGTGACTTTCGGAGGCGTCCCGGCGACACCGGTGTCCGTCTCGGCCGCGCAGGTGACGGTCAAGGTGCCGGTGGGAGCGGCAACCGGTTCCATCACGGTTTCGGGAAGCACCGGGTCGGACGAATCCACGGCCTGGTACCATGCCCCACCGCAACTCACCGCCGTCAATCCCAGCCTCGTGAAGGCGGGTGAGACGTTGACCTTGAACGGCACCAATCTCCTGGGGGCAACGGCCGTGCTCTTCGGAACGAACCGGTTTCCGGCGAAGGTGTTCACGGTGGTGGACAATCGCCGCATCACGGCGGTGGTGCCGAACGGGGCGTCTTCCGGATGGGTCTGGGTCGTGGCGCCCGGAGGTGAAGCCTCCGGTGGGCCGATCGCCGTTCAGGGACCCGTGCCGGTGATCAGCGGGTTCTCTCCGGCCTTGGGAACGGTGGGCACGGAGGTCCGGATCGTGGGGACCGATCTGGGGCCGCCCGCGGTCGTACGCTTCAACGGCGTGGCCGCTGCGATGGTCGGTGCCACGACCAATGGTCTGCTGGCCCGCGTTCCGGTCGGGGCGGTGAGCGGTCGGATCACGGTGGAAACGGCCGCGGGTTCCGCGGTCTCGGCGCAGGATTTCCTGATCGGGACGACGGCCGACTTCGATGTGTCCATCACCGCTTCGGCCGAACCGGTGGTCGTGGGGAGCGAGTTCCGTCTCACCCTCAAGGCGCGCAATCAAGGGCCGCTCCCGGCGACCAATGTGACGGGCAGTCTGACCTTGCCGAGTCCGGCGGAGTTCCTGGGGGCGACGCTGGCCCAGGGGGGCGGATTCCAGTCGGGTGCCACCGGGGTGGACTTCGTCGTCGGCACCCTGCCCGCCCAGTCGGAGTGGACGGCGCTGGTGCGCGTGCGTGTCCCGGCCGAGGCCGTCGTTCGATTCGAGTGGGCGGCCGGCTCGCTCACGCCGGAGGTGGATGCCAGCGACAACCGGGCGTCTGTCCGGGTCACTGCGGTTCCCTTGCGCCTGGATCTCACCGGCTTCGGAGACGATCTGTGGGTGTTGAGTTGGTCCGCCTTGGCCACCGAGGTGGAGTTGCAGGAGGCCACGCTGGATCAGCCCCGGCAATGGCGGGCCGTGACCGGAACTCCGTTGAACGACGGGGTTCGATTCCAGTGGTCCACCAGCGCGACCGACTCGGGCCGGTTGTTCCGGTTGAGGTCTCGCTGAGTGCACCGAGTGCGGTGGCCGGTTTTACACAGCCTTTTCGGCCGAGGGGCCTTTCAGGCGAAATCGTGGGAGGCGGCCGTTTGGATCCCGTGGTCGGGAAGGCGCTCGAGGCGCAGGGCCCGCACATGGACCGTGCCGTGGCGGCGCTGGACGAGGCCCTCGACCAGCAGGAAGGGTTCGGTGCTGATTCGCAGGCGCTCGGCCTCGAAGAGTTCCGGCGAGACGATGGCGTTGGTGATGCCGGTCTCGTCTTCCAGGCTCAGGAAACACACGCCTTTGGCGGTGCCGGGGCGCTGACGGCAGATCACCTGTCCGGCCACCCGGATGCGGGCGCCTTCGGGGGCTTCACGCAGTTGGTCGCTCCGCCAGACCGTGTCCTGCAGGCTCGCGCGGCGCAGGGCCATCGGGTGCGGTCCCGTCGTGAGTCGCAGGGTGGCATAGTCGGCCGCCAGCCGATCTTCGGGCGACATGGGGCGCAGGGGCGATCCCCGGAGCCCTGGCCCGTCGAGGTCGTCCCCGATCCGTGAGCCCCCGAGTTCTTCGCGGCGCAGAGGGCGCTCCGCCTGCCACAGCGCGGCACGACGGTCGGTGCTCCAGGCATTGAGCGCGCCGATGGAGGCCAGGGCCCGCAGCGCCTCCGGACCCAGGGAAGTCCGCGCCTTCAGGTCGTCCAACGACGCGAAGGGGTTGCGGGCCCGTTCTTCCAGCAGGCTCGTCGCCTGGGCCACGGGAAGTCCCTGCACGAGCTGCAATCCCAGGCGCAGGGTTCCGTCGGAGTCCACTCGGGTCTGCCAGTCGGAGCGAGCGGCGCAGACCGCACGCACGGCGACCCCGTGCTCCTTGGCGTCGCGGACCAGCGTGGCCGGCGAGTAGAAGCCCATCGGTTGGTTGTTGAGCAAGGCGGCGTAGAACTCCGGCGCCCGGTGCACCTTGAGGTAGGCGCTGGCATAGGCCAGCAGGGCGAAGCTGATGGCATGGGACTCGGGGAATCCGTAGAGCGCGAAGGACCCCACGGTCTTGGCGATCGAGTCGATGACGTTCGGGGCGACGCCCTTGCGGGCCATCGCCTCGCGCAGCTTCACCATGGCCTGGGCCATCTTCTCGTCGGACCGGTGGAAGCTCAGGGCCTTGCGCAGGTTCTCGGCCTCGTCGCCACTGAAGTCGGCCATGACCATGGCGATCTCCAGCATCTGTTCCTGGAAGAGCGGCACGCCGAGAGTCCGTTGGAGGATGGGCTCGAGCCGTGGATCGAGGTAGCTCACCGACTCGAGACCGCCGCGGCGGCGCAGGTACGGGTGGGCCAGATCGCCTTGAATCGGACCGGGCCGGATGAGGGCCACCTCGACCACCAGGTCGTAGAAGCAGGCGGGCTTCATGCGCGGCAGCGTGGCCATCTGGGCACGGCTCTCGACCTGGAAGACGCCGATGGTGTCGGCCCGCTGCAGGAGGCCGAAGGTGTCGGGATCGTCCTCGGGCAATCGCGCCAGATCCACCGGACGTCCGCGCCGGGTGGTCAGCTCGAGGGTGTCCTGCAGCACGGCCATCATGCCCAGGCCGAGGAGATCGACCTTGATGATGCCGAGCCCCTCGCAGTCGTCCTTGTCCCATTGGGCCACCACACGGCCGGCCATGGAGGCGTTCTCGAGCGGCACGATGCCGGTGAGGTCGCCCTGGCAGAGGATCATGCCGCCGGAGTGCTGGCCGAGGTGGCGGGGCAGTCGGCGCATGCGGCGACAAAGACGGGCGAAGGCGGCGGCCCTGGGGTGTTCGCTGGGCAGGCCGGCCTGACGCATCTGCTCCTCGAGTCCGAGGGTGTGCGGGAAATCACCCCCGCCCTGGAGGCTCGAGAAGCGGTCCAGCACATCGGCCGGCAGGTTCAGGGCTTTGCCGATCTCGCGGGCGGCGCTGCGGCCGCGGTAGGTGATCACCGTGCCCGTCATGGCGGCGCTGTGGCGGCCGTAGCGGCGGTAGACCTCCTGGATGACCCGTTCGCGGCGTTCTCCGCTGGGCAGGTCGATGTCGATGTCGGGCCAGCCCTTGCGGCTCTCGGACAGGAATCGCTCGAAGAGGACGTTGAACTTGATCGGGTCGACGGCGGTGATCCCCAGGCAGAAACAGACGGCGCTGTTGGCCGCGCTGCCACGACCCTGCGCGAGGATGCCTTCGTCGCGGCAGAAGCGGATGATGTCGGCGACGATGAGGAAGTAGCCCGAGAAGCCGAGGCGTCCGATGAGGCCCAACTCCTTGTCCAGCAACCGGCGCACCTTGTCCGGGATGTCGCCGCCATAGCGTGTGCGGGCGCCGCGGAGGGTCCAGTCGCGCAGCACGCCCTCCATGGTCTCGCCCGCTCCCACCGGGTAGTGCGGGAACTGGTACCCCAGGTCTTCGAGGGTGAACTCCAAGCGCTCGGCCAGTCGCACGGTCTCGCCCACCGCCTTCGGGAGGTCGCTGAAGAGCCGGGCCATGGCGGCGGCGGGCTTGAGGTGCGCCTCGTCGTTGACGCTCAGATGGGTGCCGGCGTCGTCGAGGTGCGTGTGGTGGCGGAGGCAGGCGAAGACATCGAGCACTTCGCGGCCCTCGGGGGTGGCCTGGCTGACTCCGCCCGTGGCCAGCAGGGGCAAGCGGTGCGCCGCGGCCAGGTCGACCAGGGCCCGGTTCCAGCGCGATTCGCCCCGGAGATGCTGCCGCTGGATCTCCACATACACCTGATCGCCGCCGAAGGCGCGGGTGAGCCGAAGCAGGGCCGCATCGGCATCGCGACCTCCGCGAACGGCCCGCAGGAGGGGACCTTCACGATCCCCGCTCAGCGCGATGAGGCCCGGGGCGAATTCCGGCAATTCCTCCCAGCCGACGGTGGCCTCGTTCTTGGCGGCCCGGAGGTGGGCCCGCGAGAGCAATCGGCAGAGGTTGCGGTAGCCCTCGCGGGAACGCACCAGCACCGGGACGACCGAGCCGTCGTCCATGGCCAATTCGGCGCCGATGAGGGGGCGGATGCCCTGTTCGCGGGCGGTGTCGAAGACGCGGGGGGCCCCGTAGAGCCCCATGCGGTCGCACACCGCCAGCGCGGGCAGTCCGAGGTCGGCGGCGGTGCGGGCCAGTTCCTCGGGCAGCGAGGCCCCGCGCAGGAAGCTGAAGGCGCTGCGGGCGTGCAGTTCGACGTAGGCGGGGCTGGAGACGGGGTCGGCCATCGCGTGTGGGGTTCAGTCGAGCACGGCGTCGACCGTCCATCCGTCGGGTTGTCGGACCAATCGCAAGACCTGCCCCCGCAGGGTGGTGGCATCCCATTCCTCGCGTTGCCAGGCACCGGGTTCCCACCACCGCCCCGAGGCGCGCCAGGGCCCGAGCGTCACCACCAGACGACCTTGGGCGATCGGGCAGTGGATCGAGGCCGGGCGGCCATCGACCGATTCGACGCTGGCCGCAGGGGCCGGACGCAGCCGGCGCAAACCGGGCGCCTGCAGGGCCGGGCGTGGCCGGGACAGGGGCGGGACCCCCTCGAACTCGGGAGGGACCAACCGGAAGGCGTCATTTCCGTGCCGATCCAGCTTGAGCGGCGTGCCCACCCGATCCGAGCCCAGCAGTGCGGCGATGCGGCCGAGGGTCTCCTGGAATTGGCGCGGATCCTTGAGGGTGGTCTCGAACAGGCCGAACTGCCGCTGGACCGGCACGGTGGTTTCCAGCGTGAGAGCGATCCCCACGACCGCGCTCTCGCTGCGGACGGTGTCGAGGTGGGTGCCGAGCAACCGCAGGAGCACGGTCGGGTCGCGGGTGGGCTCCGGGACGTTGAGCTGGCGTTCGAGTCGGCTTCCGGATTCGAGCCGCAACGTCAGGTCGACGCGTTCGGCCGCACGGCCTGCGAGCTCGAGTCGGGCGCACAGGGTGTCGGTGAAGCGGCGCAGCAGGAACAGCAGGGGGTCGAGAGTCTCCACGGGGTCTTCGAAGTCCCAGGATTCGGTCCAGACCTCCGGCGGGCGGATCTCCTTGAGCGGTCGGGTGGTCCGTGTGGAAGCGGCGGCCAGGAGTCCCAGGGCTTCGAGTCCCAATCGATCGGTCAGTTCGGACGGATCGAGGGCCAGCAGCTCGCCCACGGTGCGCAGGCCCCAGCCCGCGAGGATCCGGGCGGTGTCGCTGGAAGGTTCCAATGCGGCCAGGGGCAGGGCCGCCACGAAGGGGCCGGCGTCGGCGATGATCTGGATCGGGCGGCCGAACAGGGCGGCGAGCCGGGCCAGGTTGGGGGTCGCGGCGATGCCGATGTGGGAGCGGAGGCCCTGGGTGGTCAGGCTCGACTGCAACTCCCGGGCCCAGGTCTGCAGGATTTGCGGATCGGCGGGCCGGGAGCCCGGGGGCTGGAGTCGGCTCAACCCGCGCAGGTCGAGCGTGCACAGGCCCGGGCCGGTGGATTCGAGATGCGGGGAGAATCCGTAGGCGCACTGGAGCAACGCATCGGTGGTGGCCGCCTCCTGGGAGGGGGCACGGTGGCGGACCACGACGCCGGCGCAACGGGCCAGCGCCTGGGTGGCGGTTTGTCCGCGTTCCACCCCCGCATCCCGGGCCGCTGGGGTCGTTTCCAGGACCACCGGGGTGTTGCGGGTCGCATCCATCAACGCCACGGGCTGGTCCCAGAGTTCCGGCGCCAGCCGCAGCGCGGCCTGGAGCGGGAATCGGGGGAGGTGGATGACGGTGTACATGGTGCGTGCGGCAGGGGCCCGGCGAGCGGGGCTTCAGGCCGTTTGCCGGACGCCCGTCTCGCGGAGCCGACGTTGCTCGGTCTCGAAGCGGAGGTTCAGGGTGTCCGGGCGACGTTCGAGATCGCGGTGATCGAGCCGCGTCCGGGAAACGATGCGGGCGGCGGCTCCGCTCACCAGGGGTTGCGGCGTCACGACCAGCACGGTTCCGCCGTGTTGTTCCATCAGGCGTCCGAGGCGGTACCAGAGGGTTCCGGGGATACGGCGCAGTTCGTGGGCGGGGTTCAGCTTCAGGTCCAGGACCACCAGGGCGATGTTGCGGTCGCGCAGCAGCAGGTCGGTGGTCTGGAGGGCCTCGGCGGTGCTTCGGCACCGCACCCAGAGCAGGTGGGCCAGGGCCTCCGGTTCGAGGGCGTCGATGTCGAGGCTGTCGGCCCCATCGACCAGGGTCAGGAATCGCCCGATCGAGGCGGTGTGCCGCAGCAGGGCGTGGATGAACTGGGCGCTGCCGGAACCCTCTCCCGGGGCGACCAGTTCGGTGAAGGCTCCCCGGGGCAGTCCACCGCCCAGACTCTGGTCGATGGAGTCCAAGCCGGTGGGCAGGGTCTCCGGGGCTGTCCGTGACGGAGCCACGCCCAACCGGGCCTTGGGCAGGCGTTCGGCCAGGAATTGCCGCAGTTCGATGATCTTGGTGTCGGTGGCGCTCACGGTGCCGGAGTCGGGCCGGGGGATCAGTCTAGGCGGACCTTCGCGGTGTAAAACCCAAATCCCTCGATGGGCTCCAGAATTCACCGCCCCCCGGGACAAGGGCTGTCTGTGGGGTGTCCCGGCGAAATCAGGTAAATGTCCACCCGGGCAGGAGGCCCGAGGCCTCGGTTTGCTTCGCCTCGGAAGCTGCGGTTCACTGGGTTGATGATGTTTCGGGCGATTCTGTCGGGGTTGGTGTCGGCGATGGTGCTTTCCGCGGAGGCCGCGTCACACCCGCTCACCTTCGAGGACTTGGCTTCCCTCCAGCGCTTGAGCGATCCCCAACCATCTCCGGACGGTCGATGGATCGCCTGTGTGGTGACCACGCCCGATCTGGGGGACAACCGCACCGACAGCGACATCTGGTTGGTGCCGGCCGCCGGTGGGGCCCCGCGGAAGTGCGTCGCGTCGCCCAAGCATGATCGTCACCCCCGGTGGTCGCCGGATGGGCGATGGCTGGTCTTCGAGTCCAATCGCGACGGGGAGTTCCAAGTGTGGGTCCAGGCGGTGGAAGGCGGCGAGGCCCGGGCGATCACGCGTCTTGCCACCGGGGCCAGTGCTCCTGTCTGGTCGCCCGACGGTTCCCGGATCGCCTTCTTGTCGTCGGTGTATCCGGAGTTTTCCGGCAAGTCCCCGGGGGAATCCGAACGCCTGAACCGGGAGCGGATCCAGGGGCTGGAAAAGGGGAAGGTGAAAGCCCGGGTGTACGACGCGCTGCCGGTGCGCAAGTGGGATGCGATGAACGACGGCCGGCGCAACCACCTCTTCGTGGTGTCGGTCTCCGACGGCGCGGCCGTGGGAGACCCCGTGGACCTGACTCCGGGCCCGCAGGATGCGGTGCCCTGGTCGAGCACCTTCGCCGCGGGCGACGAGTTCGAGTGGTCGGCGGATTCGAAGTCGTTGGTCCACACGCCCTCGCCGGCTCCGGTGCGCGAGGAGTCGTGGTCCACCGATCACAATCTGGTGTCGGTGTCGGTGGACGGTTCCGCACGCACGGTGCTGACCTCGCAACGGGCGGCCGACGGGTGCCCGCATTATTCGCCGGAGGGGCGCTGGTTGGCCTACCGGGCCCAGTCGCGGCCCGGCTTCGAGGCGGACCGGTGGCAACTCATGCTCCGCGATCTGAAGACCGGGCAGGTCCGCAGCCTGACCCGCGACTGGGATCATTCGGTGGAGGGGATCGCCTGGTCGAAGGACGGGCGGTTGGTCATCGAGGCGGAGTCGCAGGGACGCAAGCAGTTGTGGTG
The DNA here is from genome assembly GCA_027490985.1 of Verrucomicrobiales bacterium. Classification (GTDB taxonomy): domain Bacteria; phylum Verrucomicrobiota; class Verrucomicrobiia; order Limisphaerales; family UBA9464; genus SXXZ01. Next base: position 15,569 of record JAIXXC010000177.1, on the reverse strand, counting down.
GGTGGGATTGGACGGGGCTTCGGCGCCGCGGGCTTTGACCACGGTGGGATCGGCGGGTGATGCGGTGTTCGCATCCGACGGGGCTTCGGTGGTGTATTTGGAGTCGCGGATGGATTCGCCGGCGGTGCTGAAGTCGGTGGAGATCGCCTCGGGTCGTGTGATCACGCTGTGGGATCCGAATGCGGACCGGCGTGCGGCGTGGACCCTGCCGGTTCCGGAATCGGTGACGGTGAAGGGGCAGGGTGGGGTGCCGGTCCAGATGTGGATCTTGAAGCCGCCGGGGTTCGATGCGTCCAAGCGGTATCCGCTGGTGTTCTGGGTGCACGGGGGGCCTCAAGGGGCCTTTCTCGATGGGTGGTCGTACCGCTGGAATCCGGAGTTGTGGGCGGCGCAGGGCTGGGTGTTGGCCATGCCCAATCCGCGGGGGTCGACTGGGTTTGGTCAGAAGTTCACCGACGACATTTCGCGGGATTGGGGAGGCAAGGTCTTCGGGGACCTGATGGCGGCGTTGGATTGGTGCGAGCGGCAGCCGTGGGTCGACCGGAAGCGCATGGCCGCGGCCGGGGCCAGCTATGGCGGGTACATGATGAATTGGTTCCAGGGGCATACCGACCGCTTCAAGACGCTGGTGACCCACTGCGGGGTGTTCGAGTTCCACTCGATGTATGGGTCGACGGACGAGTTGTGGTTCGACGAGTGGGAGCATGGGGTTCCGTGGAAGACCCGGGGGTTCGATCGGGATTCACCCGACCGCTTCGCCGCCCGGTTCCGCACGCCGAATCTGATCATCCACAACGAATTGGATTACCGGGTGCCGGTGGGGCAGGGGTTGGCGTTGTTCACGGCGTTGCAGCGTCAGGGGGTCCCGAGTCGGTTGCTGTACTTTCCGGACGAGGGGCACTGGGTGCTCAAGCCGCAGAACAGTCGGCTCTGGCATGCGACGATCTTCGAGTGGCTGCACCGGTATTTGGATACCGTTGAATGAGGGGGGGGCAGCGGGATCGGGCCTGCGCTCGCAGGTAAGCTCGGGGGAGGTGAGGCTTTGCGCTTCGCGCCGGGGGATTGTGGATCGCTTCCAGTGCTTGCTCCGACCCGATCCCGCTGCCAAGGAGTGGAGTGGTGGGGCAGCGGGACCGGGCCTGCGCTCGCAGGTAAGCTCTGGGGAGGCGGGGCTTTGCGCTTCGCGCCGGGGTTTTTGCGGATCGCTTCCAGTGCTTGCTCCGACCCGATCCCGCTGCCGGGTGACGGGGGTGGGGAAACGAAGTGTTGTGTGCCGGGGGTGGGGACGGTGATGCTGGGGCGCCGGTTTTAGCCGGTGTCGCGGAGCTTGTCTGCGGAAGACCGTTTCTTATGCCAACCTTGATTGCCAGTCTGGTCGCCGAGCGTGTCGGTGGCCGTGTCGTGGGTGAGCCTTCCCTGGAATTGACCGGGTTCGCTCCGGCCGATGGGGCCAGGCCGGGTGACCTGACGTTTGCGGAGAATGAGGCGTATTTCCTGAGAGCCGACCAGAGTGCGGCCTCGGCGATCCTGGTGGCGGGTGAGTTCCGCTCGTCCACGGGCAAGACGCTGGTGCAGGTGGAGAATGCCCGGGTGGCCTTCGCCCAGGTGCTGCCGCTGTTCTTCCCCGAGCCCGTCCTGCCTGCGGGCATCCATCCGTCGGCGGTCGTGGCCGCTTCGGCGCGGATCGATCCGTCGGCGCATGTCGGGCCCCAGTGTGTCATCGGCGAACGGGTCCGGATCGGGGCCGAGGCGGTCCTCATCGGTCGCAATTCCATCGCCGACGACTGTATCGTGGGCGAGGAATGCCGGTTGTATCCGAATGTCACCCTGTATCCCCGCACGGCGCTGGGTCGACGGGTTCGGATCCATGCCGGTTCGGTCATCGGTGCCGACGGTTTCGGGTATGTCTTCGACAAGGGCGAACACCGCAAGGTGCCGCAGGTGGGGCAGGTGATCATCCATGACGATGTGGAGATCGGGGCCAATGTGACCATCGATCGGGCCGCCCTGGGGGCCACGGTGATCGGGCGGGGCACCAAGATCGACAACCTCGTCCAGATCGCCCACAACGTGACCATCGGGGAGCATTGCATCCTGGTGGCCCAGGTGGGCATCGCGGGCAGCACCAAGATCGGCAATTACGTCACCGTCGCGGGGCAGGTCGGGGTGGCGGGACACCTGCGCATCGCCGACAAGGTGACCATCGCGGCGCAGTCGGGAGTGATGCACTCCATTCCCGAGGGGCAGAAATGGATGGGCTCCCCGGCCGGGCCCGACCGCGTCATGAAGCGCCAGTATCTGGCCATGGAACGGTTGCCCGAGTTGCTGCGCCGCGTTCAGGAATTGGAGCGTCGGCTCGGCGAGGGGCCCGCGTCGTCGTCGTAGGCCACGGCTTCCCCCCCCCAGATTTCCCGAATTCCCGGAGTGCTTGTTCGACCTCGGGCTCGGACAGGTGGGCAGGGTCGATGGGCAGGGTCGATGGGCGCTCTGGGCTTGTGAGGGCTGGGAGGCCCCAATAAGGTCGTCGATCATGAGGATTCCCCGGAGTGTTCGCAGCCTGGCCCGGGCGGTGGCCGTGAGTCTGGGAGTGTTTTTTGGGGTGTTTTTGGGGGTGGGGTCGCCGGGTCGTGTCTGGGGGGCCGGTGCCACCAACGCCGTCCACTGGGCGTATCGGCCCCTGCAAGCTCCTGCGCTGCCGCCGCTGCCCGCGGCCTTGGCGACCGCCCCTTCGGCTTCGGCCCATCCGGTGGATGCGTTCATCGCCGATCGCCTCGGCCGCGAGGGGATTCCGGCGACTCCCGAGGCGGACCGGCGCACGCTGCTGCGCCGGGTGACCTTCGATCTGACGGGCCTGCCGCCGACACCGGCCGAGATGGAGGCCTTCTTGAGCGATCCCTCGTCGGACGCCTACGAGCAGTGCGTGGATCGGTTGTTGGCTTCGCCCCGTCATGGCGAGCGGTGGGCGCGCCATTGGCTCGATGTGGTCCACTACGGTGAGACCCACGGCTATGACAAGGACCAGCCCCGCCCCAACGCCTGGCCCTATCGCGATTATGTGATCCGGGCCCTGAACACCGACAAGCCCTACGGGCGTTTCATCCGGGAGCAGATCGCCGGCGACGTGCTCTGGCCGGATACCGAAGACGGAGTCACGGCCACCGGGTTCATCTCGGCCGGGCCTTGGGATCTCATCGGCCACGCCGAAGTGCCGGAGTCGAAGACCGACGGCAAGATCGCCCGAATGCTCGACCGCGACGACATGGTCGCCACGGTGATGAACACCTTCAACAGCTCCACCGTGCAGTGCGCGCGCTGCCACGATCACAAGTTCGATCCGATCCGCTCCGAGGAGTACTACCAATTGACGGCGGTGTTCGCCGCGCTCGACCGGGCCGATCGGAAGTTCGATGCCGATCCCGCCGTGGCCGCGCGTCGTCGCGCGCTCGAGGCCCGCAAGGCGGAGTTGCAGGGGCGCAAGAAGGCTCTGGACGACGAAATGGCCCGCCTGGGCGGACGACGATTCGCGCTGCTCGACCGCCGCATCGCCACCGCCGAGGCGGGATCGAAGGAGCCGTCGCGGCCCGAGATGGGCTGGCACTCGCCCATCCAGTCGAGCCCCGACGGGGTGCAGTGGGTGCAGGTCGATCTGGGGCAGCCGGTCGAGATCCACCGGGTGCTCTACGCCGGCTGCCACGACGACTTCAACGGCATCGGCAAGGGCTTCGGGTTCCCGCCCCGATACCGGGTGGAGCTGTCCGACGATGCCGAGTTCAAGACCGGGGTCCGGAGTCTCGAGGATCAGACGGCCGCCGATCAGCCCAATCCCGGCACGAAGCCGCGCGAGGTGTCGGTGCCGGGCCTGCGCGGGCGGTACGTGCGCTTCACCGCCACCCGGTTGGCCCACCGGATGAAGGACTACATCTTCGCGCTGTCCGAGGTGGAGGTGTTCGACGCGGAGGGTGTCAATCGGGCGTTGGGCGCGACGGTGACCGCCCAGGGATCCATCGAGGCGGCCCCGCGCTGGGGACGCGACAACCTCACCGACGGCTGGTTTCCGGGGCGCACCGAGTCGGCCACCGGGGAGGCGTTGGTCCGTCTGCGGAAGGAACGCCAAGCCCTCGAGGCCCAGCCGGCTCTGAAGGACTCCCTGGCCGGCCTGGCTCCGCTCCGTACCGATCTGGATTCGGTCATGCGCGACATCGCCGGTCTGCCGCCGCAGCGCGTGGTCTATGCCGGCACGGTGCACCATGGAGGCGGGGCCTTCCGGGGCACCGGACCCAATGGGGGCAAACCCCGACCGGTCCACCTGCTGGCCCGCGGTGATGTGCGCAAACCGGGGGTGGAGGTTGCGCCCGGAGTCCCGCGATCGCTGGGGCTCGGTCGCGCCCTCGAGGTGGATCCGACGTTGCCGGAGGGGCGACGCCGGGTGGCCTTGGCCGAGTGGATCGCCGATCCGGCCAATGTCCTGACCTGGCGATCGATCGTGAACCGGGTGTGGCAGCACCACTTCGGTCGCGGCCTGGTCGAGACGGCCAATGATTTCGGTCGGATGGGGGGCTCTCCCAGTCATCCCGAGCTGTTGGACTGGCTGGCGGTGTGGTTCCGCGACAACGGTCAATCGCTCAAGTCGCTGCACCGGCTGATCGTGACCAGCCGCACCTACCGGCAGGGCTCGGTGGTCGTGAATCCGGAGACGCATCCGGGCATGGCGCGCGACTCCGACAACCGGCTGCTCTGGCGGATGAATCGACGCAAACTCGAGGCCGAGGCCATCCGCGATTCCATGCTGTGGGTGGCCGGTCGGTTGGATGAGCGCCGCGGGGGGCCGAGTTTCAAGGATTTCGTGGTCGAGCGGCCCGAACACTCGCCGCACTACGAATACGCGCTGCACAATCCGGAGGATCCCGAATCGCACCGGCGTTCGGTGTACCGCTTTCTGGTGCGCTCACAGCCCCAGCCCATGATGGCGGCCCTGGACTGCGCCGACCCGTCGATCTCGGTGGATCGGCGCAACGAGACCCTCAATGCCCTGCAGGCCCTGGCCCTGATGAATCAGAAGCTGGCCGTGGCCATGTCCCGACATTGGGCGGCGCGTCTGCAGCGCGAGACCCCGGCCGTGTCGGAGCAGGTGGCGCTGGCGATGAGGCTGGCGCTGGGGCGTGCCCCGTCACCCGCCGAATCCGAGGCGCTGGTCGGCCACACCGTGCAGCATGGCCTGGCCAGCACCTGTCGCCTGGTGCTCAACCTCAACGAATTCGTGTTCGTCGATTGAGTCCCGGGAGATCGGGCGTTAGATCGCGCCCCGGCGGGATCAACGGCCGAGGTCGAGGCAGACGGCCTCTTTGGTGGACCGGGCGAAGACCTTGCCGTTGGCCAGCACCGGAGTGGTCCAGCACTTGCCGTCGAGCACGTCGGCGCGGGCCAGTTCCTTGTAGGCCGAGGTGTTGGGGTCGATAAGCACGAGGTGTCCGTCGTCGGAGAGGGCCAACACGCCGCTGGCGGTGAGGATCACATGGCCGGGTCCGAAGCCGGGCTGCTCCCACTTCACGCTGCCCGTGGTGATGTCCACGCACTTGACCGGGCCGTTGCCGTATTCCTTGAACTGGAACATGCCGAAGAGATGGCCGTCTTTGAGCACCGGTGTGGACCAGTGATTGGCCAGGGGCTTGTTGCCGGCGAAACGGTAGGCCTCGGTGGCGGTCCACTGGGCTCCGTTCTTGGCCACCTTGGCGGCTCCCGCACCCACGCCGTAGCCGGCCGAGCAGTACACGATGTCGCTCGAGACCACCGGTGAGGCGGCCGTCGAGACCTTGTAGGGGAAGCCGTGGCGCCAGAGTTCAGCGCCGGTCTTGGGGTCGACCGACACCAGGCCCGACTGCAGGAACCAGATCACCTGGCGAACCCCGTGGATCGTGGCCACCACCGGTGAGGCGTGGGTGATCTTCTCGTCGCCGGTCTTCCAGAGGATCGCGCCGGTCTTCACGTCGAGGGCCATCAGGCTTTCGCCGGCACCGCCGCCCGCCACGAAAACCCGACCGTCTTCGATCACCGGCGACTGGGCGTTCTGCCAGGAGATGTTGCGACCGCCATGGTCCTTGGCGATGTCGCGCTTCCAGACTTCCTGGCCGGTCTTGGCGTCGAAGGCCTGCACCAACAACTTGGCCGAGAAGGTGTAAACCCGACCGCCCTGGACGGCGGGGGTGGAACGCGGGCCGTCACCACCGCGGTTCTCCTTGGTGCCGTCGTCGCCGCCGTCGCCGGTCTTGATGGATCCCAAGGGGGCCGTCCACAGCTCCTTGCCGGTGTTGGCGTCGCGGGCGACGAGGGTCTCGAGCATCGCGCCGCCCGAATCCCGGAGCTCCTGGGTGAAGCAGCGGCCACCGGCCACCGCGAACGAGCTGAATCCGGCCTGGCTGGGCACCTTCCACAACACCTTGGGTCCGCCGGCCGGCCAGGTCGTGGCGATCTTCTCGGTCGTGGAACCGTCGTGGCGGGGGCCGCGGTATTCGGTCCAGTCGGCTCCGTGGGAGGCGAGCGAGGCGGCGAGAAGGGTGGTCAGGGCCAGGGGGCGTTGCATGGGCTAAGGCGTGACGGATCGCCGGCCTTGCGTCAAACCCGGAGTGTCCGGCCCGGGGCCGACGGATCGGTCAACTTATGCCTTCAAACCCGGGGGCGGCTGGGGTTTGCTCGGTCCATGGACGCGCTGATCAAGGTTCTTCGTCAGGATGCCACCCTGAGCCCCGCTGCGCTGGCGGCGATGCTGTGCCGATCCGAATCGGAGATCCGGGCCGAGATATCGCGCCTCGAGGCCGCGGGCATTCTGCTGGGCTATCGCGCCGTGGTGAACGAGGAGAAGCTCGGGCACGACGTGGTCCGGGCGATGATCGAGGTGAAGATCACGCCGGAGCGGGGCGGTGGTTTCGACAAGCTGGCCGAACGGATTTCCCGCTACGAGGAGGTGCGTTCCTGTCACCTGATGTCGGGCGGTTACGACCTGCTGGTCGAGGTGGAGGGGTCCGACCTCCGCGATGTGGCCGCATTCGTGTCCGAGAAGCTGTCCACGATCCAGGGGGTGCTGTCCACCGCCACCCACTTCGTGCTGCGCGCCTACAAGGAGCAGGGGGTGCTCATGAAGCGCGATGCGGCCGAGGAGCGCCTTTCGGTCGCTCCCTGACACGGTCGTCCAAGCCCTGAGAAGCCCTGGGTGGAAGCCTGTCCTACAGGCGCAGGAAGAGTTTGCGGCGGTGCAACGCCCGGGCGAAGAGGAAGAGCACCAACAGCCCGCCGGCCGCCTGCAGCACTTCGCCGCTGGTGCCCAGACGAGCCCGCAAGTCCGGCGACAGGAAGCGCCCGGCCACCGCGCCGTAGCCCACCATGCTGGACACCAGGTAGAGCGTGATGGCATTGGTGCCGATCCAGACGAAGGGCTGGCACCATCGTTGTTTTCCCCAGCCATCCACGACCTGGTAGAAGGCGGCCAGCAGCAGGAAGCTCCAGCCGCCGGCGAACAGCACGAACGACGACGACCAGAGTTTCTTCACGATGGGGAAGCTTCCGTTCCAGGCGTAGCCGACCACCAGGCATGCCAGTCCCACCAGAGCCAGGCGGAGGGTGCGTTGAGCGGGCTTGAGCGATCCCAGTCGGAGCAATGACCCGGCGAACACGCCCAGCAGGCAGGTGGCGATCGCCGGCAAGGTGCTCAGGATGCCCTCCGGATCGTAGTAGGTGTCGTAGCGCTTGCCCGGGAGGTGTTCGAAGTCGAAGTGGTTCACCACGTTGAGGCCCGGCTCATACATGCCCCGGATCCGCTGGTGGGTGTTCTGGTAGAGCTGCAGCGCGTTGGTGGCTCCGGTCCGCGCCATGCCTTCCTGCACCGCGGTCGGAGTGAGTTGGACGGCCCGGATGGGCACCCAGGCGAAGAGGGCCCAGTAGCCGAGCAGGAGGCCCGCACAAACCCCCAACAGGGCCCGGATCGGCAGGAACACCAGCAGGATGCCCGCAGCCGTGGAGGCCAGGGCGATGCGGTTGAGCACCCCGAGCCAGCGTACCCCATCCAGCCCCTGTGAGAGGCCGCCCGAGTAGAACACGCCCACCAGGAACAGCAGCAATCCCCGGGTGAGCAGGCGCTTCACGGCGCCGGACTTCCCGACCCGCTCCACGGCCTTGCCGGTGGAGAAGGTCAGCGACACGCCGGCGATGAACACGAAAAGCGGGAAGATCAGGTCGTAGAACCGGAAACCCGCCCACTCCACGTGGGTGAGTTGCTGGCGGATGGCGCTCAGGAACGGAGACCCGCTGAACTTCTCCAGGGCCCGGAGGATGCCGGCGCCGCCGACGATCCAGAACATGTCGAACCCGCGCAGGGCGTCCAACGACATCAGGCGCTCGGATGACGGCGGGGGCGGGGTGGGATTCGGTGCGGAAGACATGGTGTCAACGAGAGGGGGTTCGCAGGGAGGCTCAGACCCGCAGGAAGATCCGCCGGCCATGGAGGAGCCAGGCCAGCCAGACGCAGAAACCGACCGACACGAAGGCGGTGACCACACCGGCGGTGCCCGGGTGCAGGGCGTCGAGCCAGGCCGTGACCTCACCTCCGGTCAGGCGCAGGGCCAGTTTGCCGAAATCGGCCAGGTTCGACGCGAGGTAGATGGCGATGGAGTTCATGCCGATCCAGGTGAATGGCCGGGCCCACGACGACCATCCCTTCACATCGATGAGACCATGGAACAGGGCCAAGAGCAGGCAGCTCCAACCGCCCGCGACGCAGACGTACGACGACGTCCAGAGGTTCTTGATGATCGGGAAGGCCATTCCCCACAGGTGCCCCGTGGCCAGCAGGGCCAGGCCCGCCACCGTGAGCCCCTTCAGGCGTTGCGCGGGCGTTCGGGTCGGGTCTTTCAGAAACAACCCGGCCAGCACGCCCAACAGGCACGAGGCGATGGCCGGCAGGGTGCTGAGCAATCCCTCCGGATCGTGGGCGCCATTCCATTTCTTGCCGCCCAGGAATTGCGAGTCCACCCAGTGCGCCAGGTTGGTGTCGGGCAGCAGATTGGCCGGGCCGACCCCGGGCACCGGCACCAGCGTCATCAGCCCCCAGTAACCCAGGAGAATGCCGACGGCGGTGATGCGCAGCGCCCTCGGGCTCAGGAACAGGTGCAGCGTGGCCGCCGAGAAGTAGCACAGGGCGATGCGCTGCAGCACCCCCAGGTAGCGGATGTCGTTTTCCCAGCCCTTGTAGCCGCGATAGAAGAACACCCCGAGCAGGTAGAGCAGGACCGCGCGCTTGAGAATCGCCAGGAAGGCCCCCGGCCGGTCACCCGCCTCCGGTTTCGCACCCCGCGACAGCACGATCGAGATGCCGCTGATGAAGACGAAGAGCGGGAAGATCAGGTCGTAGAAGCGGAAGCCCTGCCAGGCGACATGCTCCAGTTGGTCGGCGATGGCGTGGCTCACCGGGCCGTTGGCGGCCTTGAGGAAGGCGTGGCCGAAGGCGTCGGCACCGCAGATCCAGAACAGGTCGAAGCCACGCAGTGCATCGAGGCTGGCCAGTCGCGACGGGGTGCCGCTGGCGGCAGGAATCGGGGAGTTCGCCATGCTGAGAGGCCATCAAGCCCAGCCCGGACCGGGGTGCCAAGGACGGATTTTTTTAGGACCGGGTTTTCGCCGGGCCCGCTTCTCCGGCTGCGAGGTGGCGGTCGAACCAGTCGGCGAAGTGTCGGATGTCCCAGAGCATGGTCAGCCAGCCGTGCCGGCCACCCGGGTGGACGACCAGTTCCACGGTGCGGCCGACTTCCTGCGCGCGGGCCTGATAGCGTTGGGATTGATCCAGTGGCACCAGCGTATCGGCGTCACCGTGGTAGATGAGCGTGGGCGGGGTGTTGGTGTGCAGGTGGAAAATGGGCGAGAGGGGTTTGCCGATATCCACCCAGGCCTTCGGTCCGTCGGGTTGGGGGCGGAAGGCTTTCACGAAGCTCTTCGGCGGCCCGCCGTCGTGCAGGTTCTCGGTCGAAGCCCCGAGGTTCAACAAATCGGTCACGGGATAGAAGATCGCCACGGCCTGCACGGCGCTGCTTTCCCGGTCGATGGGATCGGTCGCCATCGTGGATCCCGCGCCGCCCCGAGTGGCCAAGAGCAGGCTGAGGTGCCCGCCAGCGCTGCCCCCGGTGATGCCCAGACGCGTGGGGTCGATGCCGTGATCGCGGGCGTGGTGCCGGATGTGGCGGATCGCCCGCCCGACATCGTCGAAGATCTCGGCGACCGTCGCCTCGGGCTGCGACACGTGATACACCGCCAGAATGGTGTACCCCCGACGCAACAGCGGTGCGGTCATCCAGGGCCGGAAGCTGTTGGTGCCCGACTTCCAACTCCCGCTGACCATCAGGGCCACGCCCAGACCGTTGGGGTTCTCGGGCCGCACCACATCGTAGGTCAGCTCGTGCCCGTGGCGCTGTCCGTAGGGCACACGCTGGATCGAGGCCAGCGTCGGATGGAAATAGACCCACAACCCGGCCGCCAGGGCGGTGAGCGCGAGCACGAACGCCGCCAACCCATAGACGGCTTTGAGGAGAATGCGGCGTGGAGACATGTCGGAAAGGGAGAGTCGGATACCAAGGTCCATCAGACCCAAGAGGCCCCTGGGTCTTGGATTCAGGTGCCGGGCGTGGGTCGGGCCTTGGCCATCCACGGGCCTTGGGTCAAGCGGGCCAGGGTCTCGGGATAGAGCGTGCGTTCGGCCTCCTGGATGCGCTGGTGCAGCGAGGTCACGGTGTCGCCCTCGAGCACGGGCACCGCCCGTTGGGCCAGGATGGGGCCGGTATCCACGCCTTGGTCGACCCAGTGGACCGTGCAGCCGGTCACCTTGACCCCGTAGTTCAGGGCCTGCTTCCAGGCCTCCAGGCCCGGGAACGACGGCAGCAACGACGGGTGGATGTTCACCACACGCCCTTCGAAGGCCTTCAGGAAGTCGCCCTTGAGGATGCGCATGAAGCCGGCCAGCACCACCAGATCGACCTGCGCCTCGTGGAGCGCCCCGATGAAGGCCGCTTCGGCCGCGGGGTCGAGTTTGGTGCGGAAGGCTCCGGGTGCGATGAATCGGGCCGGGATGCCGCGCTCACGGGCGTGCTGCAAGAGGCCCGCTTCGGCCACATCGCTGATCACCAGCCCCACCTCGGCCTCCAGCGACCCATCCTGGATCGCCTGGGCGATCGCCACGAAGTTGGACCCCTTGCCTGACCCCAGGACCCCCAGCCTCAGTTTCTTTTCGCCGTGCACGCGGACGATGAAGGCGTGACGGGTGCCCGATCTCAAGCTCCGGTTGATCGGACTCGCGAAAAAGCGCCGTTTCTGAGCGATTGCCGGCGGTTTTCCCTGCGGATCATCGGGGGGCGGTGGTTTGCAGGGACCGGTTGAGCACGGGTGGGCTGTTGTCGATGCTGTAAAAAAGAGAACTTAAGAAAAAAAGAAGTTGATCGGCTGGGAAGCGGTAAGTATTCCGGTTGCGTGCGTGTAGCCCAGTCCACCTTCCCCGATGAGTTGGGACGGACCGTCAATGAGTTGACGGTGCGGCAGGCACGGCTGCAGACACAGGCTTCGACGGGACAGCGGATCCGCAATGCGGAGGATGATCCGAGTGCATTCCTGAATGTCCTCGAGCTCCAAGGCGATTTCCAGAAGCTGGGACAGTACTCGGACAACGTTTCCAAGCTCCAGACCCGCTCCGAGGCGATCTATTCGGCCACTTCTCAGCTCAAGAAGATGACCGACCGGGCCTCGGAACTGGCCACCATGGCCAACAGCATCCGGACGGCGGATGACTACGCGGCCTACTCTTCCGAGGTCAACCAGTTGCTGGAGAACGCCGTGGCCCTGGCCAACAGCAAGCACGACAGCGAGGCCCTGTTCGGCGGGACTTCCGGGGTGGATGTGGCGTTCGAGGCGGTTCGCGATGCCGATGGCAACATCACCTCGGTGGCCTACAAGGGCAACGCCAAGGCCCGCCAGATGGACATCGCCTCGGGTGTCAGCTTCTCCATCGACTTTCCCGGAGCCAACGAGTCGTCGAGCGGTCCGCGGGGCCTGCTCAAGGATGAGCGCGCCGGAATCGATGTCTTCGGTCACCTGATCGCCTTGCGGGACTCCCTCAAGAGCGGTGACAAGGCCGCGTTGCCCGACATCAGCGCATCGCTGGTCAAGGACGAGAGCGGGTACATCGAGAGCTTCGCCGCCTTGGGAGCCGCCCAGTCGCGACTGGAAGCGGTGGCCAAGCAGAACTCTTCGGAGGCGGTCTCGGTGAACCAATTGATCTCGCAAGAGAGCGATGCCGATCTGGCCCAGACGCTCGTGGAACTGAATCAACTCCAGGCGGCCTACTCGGCGGCGCTCCAGTCGGCCGGCAAGATCCTGAAGATCAGCCTGCTGGACTACATCTGAAACGCCGTTCCGGTGGCCTCGGGCCCCGCCGCCACGGTCGCTCGACACCCCTTCCCTCCGATGGCCGTACGTATCAGCTTTCTCAATCAGAAGGGTGGAGTCGGCAAATCCACCTGTTCCATCCTCGTGGGAGCCGCTCTGCAATCGGCCGGCTACCAGGTCCAATTCGAAGACATGGACCCCCAGGGATCGCTGGCGATGTGGGTGTCTCACGTGGGCAAGTTGGCTCCGTTGCCCGAAGGGGTCGCTCCGGATGTGATCATCTGCGACACCCCGGGACGCATCGATGTCTCGGCGAGCAGCCCGGATCCGTTCTTCAGGGACCTCATTTCTCGCAGTGACCGCCTGGTGATCGTCGCCGAAAAATCCCTCTTCAGCACACAGGCCTCGATTCCCATGGTCGAGTCGGTGAAGCACTTCATGTCGCCGACCGCCCGGGCCATGATCCTCTTCAACAAGGTGCGTCGACGCACCCTGGTCGGTGGGCAGAACGAGGATGAGATGGGGCGGGACCTGGGCCTGCCCGTGCTCAAGAATTCGCTGCCTTTGGCCGCGGCCTACGAGTCGGCCCAGATCCAGGGATTCAGCGTGGTGGCCAGCAAGAACCGGGAACGGATCTTCTCGCTGGCCCTCGAGATTCTTCGCTGAGCGGGTCGCCGCGGGTGACGTCCCGCAGCCGCCGAGCCTAGGCCGCCCCTGAAGATCGCGGTGCAGCGTTGACGGCCCGTGTCGGTCCGCCACGCTACGCCGCTCTCGTATGTCTCGTATTCAGCGCGCCCTGCTTTCCGTCTCCGACAAATCCGGCCTCGTTGCCTTCGCCCGAACCCTCGTGGCGGCCGGCGTGGAACTGCTCTCGACCGGTGGCACCGCCCAGGCCATCCGCGATGCCGGCCTGCCGGTCCGCGACATCTCCGAGCACACCGGATTCCCCGAGATGCTCGACGGCCGGGTGAAGACGTTGCACCCGCGGGTGCATGGCGGCTTGCTGTATCTGCGCGGTAATCCGGTGCATGAGGCCACGGTGCGCGAGCACGGCATCCTGCCCATCGATCTGGTGGTGGTGAACCTCTATCCCTTCGAGGCGACCGTGGCCAAGCCCGGTGTCCACTTGCACGACGCCATCGAGAACATCGACATCGGCGGTCCGTCGATGCTCCGCAGCGCGGCCAAGAACCACGACAGCGTGACGGTGGTGGTGGATCCGGCCGACTACGCGGTCGTGTCCGAGCAGGTGGCCGCCACGGGCGAGACCACGCTGGCCCTGCGCCGCACGCTCGCGGCCAAGGTGTTCGCGCGCACGGCGGCCTACGATGCGGCCATCGCGGCGCACCTGACCCGCGAGTTCTCCGGTCCGGACGCGGTGCTGCCCGCCCTGGCGATCAGTGCGCCGCTGGCCCAGCCCCTGCGTTACGGCGAGAATCCGCATCAGAAGGCGGCGCTCTACGGCAAGTTCCAGGAGTATTTCCAGCAGTTGCACGGCAAGGAGCTGTCGTACAACAACATCCTCGACCTGACGGCCGCGGCCGCCTTGATCACCGAGTTCGAGGGGCAGTCGCCGACCCTCGCCATCCTCAAGCACACCAACCCCTGCGGCGTGGGTCGCGGGGTCGATTTGCACGAGGCTTGGCAGCGGGCCTTTGCCACCGACCGGCAGGCGCCCTTCGGCGGGATCATCGCGGTCAATCGTCCACTGGATCTGTCGTGCGCCAAGGCCATCGCCGAGATCTTCAGCGAGGTGATCATCGCTCCGGAGTTCGAGGCCGATGCCCTGGAACTCCTGCGCCAGAAGAAGAACCTGCGGCTCCTGAAGATGCGGCGCTCGCCGGTCGCGGCCGGATCGTACGACCTGCGCAGCGTGGGTGCCGAGTCGTACTTGTGGCAGCAGCGGGATCTGAAGGTGACGACCGAGGCCGACCTCAAGGTGGTCACGCAACGCGCACCGTCGCCGGCCGAGTTGGAGGCCATGCTCTTCGGGTGGCGCGTGGTGAAGCACCTCAAGTCGAACGCGATCCTCTATTGCGGTGCCCAGGCCACGCTGGGGGTCGGCGCCGGTCAGATGAGCCGCGTGGATTCGAGCCGCATCGCCGTCTGGAAGGCGGGCGAGGCGGGCTTGGACCTCAAGGGCAGCGTGGTGTGCTCGGACGCGTTCTTCCCGTTCCCCGACGGTTTGATCGCCGCGGCTCAGGCCGGTGCCACGGCTGCGATCCAGCCCGGTGGTTCGGTGCGCGATGAGGAGGTCATCCGTGCGGCCAACGAGCGGGGCATGGCCATGGTGTTCACCGGGACCCGTCATTTCCGTCACTGAGTCGGGTGCGGTGGTCCGGAGTCTGGGGAGTCTTGAGCCCATGGTCACCCGTCGTGAACTGCCGGATGCGGCCGCTCCCGAGCTGATCCCCTACCGGACGATGAAGGCCCAGCACTCCCATCTGGGAGGCGGGGTGTTCGTGGCCGAGGGCGACAAGGTGGTGCATCGGCTCATCGAGTCGCGATTGGGGCTGCGCTCGGTGCTGGCCCCTCCCGCCGAGGCCGATGCGCTGGAAGCCCGTCTCCGGGCCTCAGACCGCACCGCCGACCTGTTCGTGGCTCCGCGCGCGGTGCTCGAGGGCTTCACGGGGTTTCCGATCTATCAGGGCATCCTGGCCCTGGGCGAGGTGCCGCGGCCGGATTCTCTGCACGACCTGCTCTCGGGCCCCGGGCCGGCCCTGCTGACGGCCATGGATGGATTGACCAGTGGCGAGAACGTGGGCGCGGTGATCCGCAACGCCTCGGCGTTCGGCGCGCGCGGATTGATCATCGGCCCCACGTCCGCCCATCCCTACCTCCGCCGATCGGTCCGCAGTTCGATGGGCACGGTGTTCGGCCAACCCTATGTGCTGGCCGCAAGCCTGCCCGAGTCGCTGCGGCAGTTGCGCGCCTTGGGGGTCACGGTGGTGGCGGCCCACCCGGGAGCGTTGGCGTGTTCGGTGCACCGGTTGCCGGTCGACCGGCCGCTGTGCGTGGTGTTGGGCGCGGAAGGCGAGGGCATTTCGCCCGAAGTCCTGGCTGTTTGCGATGTGTGCGCCGCGATCGCTATGGAATCCGGGGTCGACTCGCTCAACGTCGCCGCCGCGAGCGCGGTGTTCTTCTCGGAGATCCGGCGT
>JAIXXC010000256.1 GCA_027490985.1 Verrucomicrobiales bacterium | reverse complement strand
TCGCTGCGGATCCCGATGCAGTACGTCATCAACGCCTTCGTGTTCTACCGCCAGCCGAAGTGGGACGTGCAAATCAACTTCTTCAACATTACCGACGAACGGAACTGGACCTCCATCGATCCCAGTTTTGCCGGCAATGACGTGATTTATCCGGAACAACCGTTCCGGATCAGTGGTCAGGTCCGTTTCCGGTTCTGATCATTTCCTGAGTGCGCGGGCCCCCGGCTGTGGTGTGTGCGGCCGGGGGTCTTTTTCAATCCGAACCCATGAAAACCATGCATGATTCCTCCGGAGTACCCGGCTTTTTCCGCGGGTTGTGTCTCCGGATCTTCGCGGGCCTCCTGATCCTGGCGGGGGCGGGGTGTTCACCCACCGACACGGGTTCATCAAGCTCGGCGACGGCGACGGTAAGCGCCTCGGGGCCGGACCTCCACTTCATCCACGATTGGATCCCCGAACCCGAGCATGGGGGTTACTATGCCGCAGACCGTCTGGGCCTGTGGAAGGCCGAGGGGGTGACCGTGCAGGTGCTGGTCGGCGGGCCCAATTCCGAGATCGAGAAGCGGGTGGCGCTCGACCCGTTCGGCCTGGGGATCGTCCGGGGCGATGCGGTGTTCGTGGCCGTGGAACGGGGGCTGCCCATCATCGCCGTGAACGCGTATTTCCAGCACGATCCGCAGGGCATCATGGTGCGCGAAGACTCCCCGGTGAAGACCTTCGCTGATCTGGAGAATCGGGACATCGCCATGCAGATCGGGGCGACCTGGCTGCAGTACTTGCAGAAGAAATACGCCTTGAGCCGAGTCCGTGTCCGCCCGGTGACGGGCAACGTGGCCAATTTCGTGAAGGATCCCGATTGGATCACCCAGGCCTACCCGACCAGTGAGCCGTATTACGCACTCAAGGAAGGGGTTCGATCCCGGGTGCTGCAAATCAGCGAGTCGGGGTTCGATCCGTACCGCGTGATCATCGCCAATCGCCAACTCGTCGAGAAGCATCCGGAGCTGGTGGCCAAGTTCAGTCGCGGCGCCTATCGCGGCTGGCAGGAATACTACCGCAACCCCCAGCCCATCCACGATCACCTGCGTTCCATCTCGCCGACCATGGAAGACGGAGGCATGCGCTTCAGCTACGTGACCTTGCGCCAACTCCGGTTGGTGGAGGGCGATCCCGCTCGGACGGAAGCCATGGGCTGGGTGGCTGTGGAGCGCTGGCGTTCGCTCGGAGTGATTTTGAAGGACCTCGGAGTGATCGCAACGGTGCCGCCGTTGGAGTCGGTGGTGTCGACGGCCTTCACGCCTCAGGCCCTGGGCCTCGATCCGACGTTGCCGCCCGCGTTTTGGACGAATGCGCCAGCGCCCTCACCCAAGCCTTGAACCCTCTGCCTTGAATCCACAGCCATGAACCCGACCTCCCGAACCCTCCTCAAGAACGTCGGTCACTTGGTCACCATGGATGCCGACCGGCGCATCTTGAAGGATGCCTGGCTGCTGGCCGAGAACGGCGTGATCCGATCGATGGGCACCGGGCCAGTGCCTCGCGTGGCCAAGGCCACGGTGGTGGATGGCCGGGGTGGCATCGCCTTGCCGGGGCTCATCAACACCCACCACCACATGTTCCAGAATCTGGCGCGGGCCTTCGAGCCCATCGCCAGCCTGCCCCTGTTGCCGTGGCTGGCGGGGCACATGCCGCTGTGGCGTCATTTCAACCCCGAAGACCTGCATGTGGCCACCCAGGTGGCCTGCGCCGAACTGATGCTCAGCGGGTGCACCCTGACCAGCGATCACCACTACCTGTTCCCGCGCGACGGGAGCCGGGAGATGCTCGATGCGGGATTCGCCGCGGCGGCCGCCCTGGGGATCCGGTATGTGGGTTGCCGCGGATCGGTGAACCTGCCCAGTGACATCATGCCCGAGTGGGCCTGCCAGGACCTCGATGTGATCCTGGCCGATTGCCAGCGTCTGCACGACCGGTTCCACCAGCGGGGGATCGGAGCGATGTCGCAGGTGGCCTTCGCGCCGTGCACCGTCTTCGGATGCTCGGGCGAGCATTATCGAGAGTCGGCCCGACTGGGGCGTTCTCTGGGGGCGCGATTGCACACCCACTGCGGTGAGACCATTCCGGAGAATCGGGACGCGGTGAAGGCGCTGGGTTCGCGCCCCTTCCCGTACATGGCCCACCACGGCTGGGAGGGGGACGATGTCTGGTTGGCCCACGGCATTCATTTCAACGACCGCGAGGTGGCCCGACTCACCCGGACCCGCACCGGCGTCGCGCATTGCCCGTGCTCCAACATGCGCCTCGGTTCGGGCGTCTGCCGGGTGAACGATCTCCGCAGCGGCGGCAGCCCGGTGAGCCTGGGCGTCGACGGTTCGGCCTCGAACGATTCGGGCCATCTTCTCAACGAGGCCCGACTGGCCCTGCTGCTCACCCGGGTGGTGCATGGGGCCGAGGCGATGACGCCCGAGGCCTCCCTCGAAATGGCGACCCTCGACGGTGCGCGGAACCTCGGACGCCTCGCCGATCTCGGATCGCTGGAACCG
>JAIXXC010000038.1 GCA_027490985.1 Verrucomicrobiales bacterium | reverse complement strand
GAGTTCCCAGAGCCCCGTTTCGCCGGGTGAAGTTCGGCGGGTCGACTGGTTCGAGATCGAAGCCTGGGTGTGTCAGCAGCGGTTGAGCCGCATCGTGGCCGAGCGAGAGCGGAACCCCTCGGCCCCCGTCCGCTCGCTCATGGAGCCTTGAAGAAGGGGGTTCACGCTTCGATGCGTGGTGCTCACCACCCCTTCCGCAGGGCCAGGAACACGAAGGTGACGAGCAGGGCGACGAAGGCCAGCAGAACGAGGATCAGCAGGGCTTTGAGGAGCTTGAGGCCGAGCTTCAGGAAAAGGACGGCCAAAACGAAGCCCGCCGCGGCCACCGCGGCAAGGGTGATCCATTGCGCGGGGCTCAGGGCGGGCAGCATGGCTTCCCTCCGGGGGTTTGGCCGTCAGACCGGCTGGGCCGCGGCCGAGGTACGGGCCACGCCCGCCTTGCGCAACGTCTCGGCACCGTGCCGGAGCATGCGCTCGGTGACTTCCCAGCCGAGGCAGGCGTCGGTGATGCTGATGCCGTACTTCAGGTCCTTCGGATCCTTGAGCGACTGGGCGCCTTCGTGGAGATGGCTTTCGACCATCACGCCGATGAGCGGTTTGCAACCCTCGGCCCGCTGGGCGATGAGGTTCATCCACACGTCTTCTTGACGGGCATGCTGCTTGCCGGAATTGGCATGGCTGCAATCGACCATCAGGGCCTCGGGCAGTTTGGCCGCCTTCAACTGGGCCGCCGCCTCGGCGATGGAGGCCGCGTCGAAATTGGTGCGAGCGCGTCCGCCCCGCAGGACGACATGACCGTCGTCATTGCCGGTGGTGCGGACCACCGAAGTGACGCCTTCCTGATCCATACCCAGAAAATGATGCGAGTGGCGGGCCGACAACATCGCGTCGATGGCGATTTGCAGGGAACCGTCGGTGCCGTTCTTGAAGCCCACGGGCATCGACAGGCCGCTGGCCATTTCGCGGTGGGTCTGGCTTTCGGTGGTTCGTGCGCCGATGGCGGCCCAGCTGATCAGGTCGGCCAAGTACTGCGGCACCACGGGATCCAAGAACTCGGTGGCGGCCGGCAGACCCAGGTGGTTCACCGCCAGAAGGAGCCGACGTCCGATTCGCAGGCCGGTGTCGACATCGTAAGTGCCGTCCAAGTGCGGGTCGTTGATGAGTCCCTTCCATCCGATCGTGGTGCGGGGCTTCTCGAAATACACCCGCATCACCAGAAAGAGTTGGTCCGACACCTCGGCCGACAATGCGGCGAGTTTGCGGGCATAGTCCATCGCCGCCTCGGGATCGTGGATCGAGCAGGGCCCGATCACCACCAGCAGGCGCGGATCTTCGCCGCGCAGGATGCGCTGAACGGTCAGGCGACCCTGGACCACGGTTTCGTTGGCGCGCTCGTCCATCGGCAGCGCTTCCTTGAGTTCGCGCGGTGCCGGGAGGCGTCGTGTGGCGACGACGCGGAGGTCGTTCGTCTTTTGCATGTCGAAGGGAGTGTAGGGGTGGAAGTCTAAGGTTGGAAGGGCTGCGGTGCACCGGGCAGCAGCTTGACGTGAGCCTCGGCCCGGAGGCGGTCGCCATATTCGGGGATGCGCACCTCCATCTCGCGCTGGATCAGCACTTCGCGGATCTGGTCGGACACCTCGGCCAGCGGAATGACCCGCGCCGGCACATCCTCGAGCTTCTTGAACACATGGAATCCGAACTGGGTGGCCACCACCTGGTCGTGCAGGGAGCCGGGCTTGAGATCCCAAACCGCCTTCTCGAACTCGGGGAACATCTGGCCCTTTTGGAAGACATACTCGCCGCCGCGTTCCCGGGAGGAGGGGTCTTCGCTGACCTGTCGGGCCAGAGTGGCGAAATTCGTACCCGCCTTGACCTGGGCCAGCGCCTCTTCGGCCTTCTTGCGCTTTGTTTCGATCACGTCGGCCGCGAGCTTCTCGCGGTTTTCCGGGTTGATGGTGGCGAAGAAGATCTGGGCCGCCTTCACCTGATCGGGCTTTTTCCAACGGGTGTCATCGGAGTCGTAGAAGGCCTGGATGTCGGAGTCCGGGATGCGGATGCGGTGCTTCACCTCGCGGTCGATGATGTTCACCACCAGCGCCTCTTCGAACTTCTCCTTGCGGAAGGACTCTTCGGTGTAGCCGGCCTGGGCCAGAGTGCGGAAGAAGGTGTCGGCAGAAGGGGCGTTCTTGATCATGCCGTCGATACGGCTCTTGGATTCGAAGAGGGCCCGGTTGGTGTCGCCCTGATCGGCCCGGCGCAGGACCAATTGCACGAAGATCAGGGTGTCGAGGGTCCGCCCCCGCAAGGCGTTGAGGTCACGGTCCGACAGTGATCGACCGGCCGCTGCCGCCTCGGCCACAGCCCGGGACACCTTGGCTCCCACGGCGCTGGCGGTGATGCGGATGCCATCGCCCTCGGCCCAGATGGCTTCGCCCTGGGCGTTGGTGGTCACGGTGAGGGACGTCGTCGCAGGCTTCGAGGCCGTGGCCGGCCCGGCGCTGGAGGCATTGGTGGGGATGCGCGCGGCCGGTGTGGTGAAGGCGTCCAGCGAATTGGTGAGGACGAGCTTGGGGACCGGACGGGCCGTACCCGATGCCGTGCCGGCACCGTTCTGGGCCAGTGCCATCGGCAGGAACCACATCCATAGGGAAGCAATCAACAACCTCATGAAGGAATCAGCCTAACCCCG
>JAIXXC010000089.1 GCA_027490985.1 Verrucomicrobiales bacterium | reverse complement strand
GCATCGGACCTGGTGGTCCTCGCCGTGAAGCCCGATCAGGTGGTCGGCCTGCTGGGCGAGTTGTCCGCCGATTGGAAACCCGGGCGCCATCTGGTGGTGAGCATCGCCGCCGGTGTGACTTTGGCTCGCATGGAAGCGGCGGGTCCTGCCGGACTGAGGGTGATCCGGGTCATGCCCAATACTCCGGCTCTGGTCGGGGCGAGTGCCTCGGCCTTCGCGGTGGGTTCTGCGGCGACTCGGGCCGACGCGCAGACCGTTCAACAGGTTCTCGGATCGGTCGGTATCGCCTTGGAGGTGAAGGAGAAGTTGCTCGATGCCGTGACCGGTGTCAGTGGCAGTGGTCCGGCCTATGGATTCCTGATGATCGAAGCGTTGGCCGACGGCGGAGTGGCCGCCGGGCTGCCGCGGGACATCGCGCAACGGTTGGCGGCGCAGACCTTGTTGGGAGCGGCCAAGATGGTCTTGGAGACCGGGCAGCACCCCGGAGCCCTCAAGGACGCCGTCTGCAGTCCGGGCGGCACGACGATCGAGGCCATCCATGCTCTGGAAAAAGGGGGCGTGCGTGCCGCTCTGATCGGGGCCGTCCGGGTGGCCGCTGACAAGTCCAAGGCCATGGCCTGATCCATCCTGTGAAGCCCGTTCTCCCGCCTCCCCATCCCACCCAGGTGCGCATCCTGTGGTGGACGCTCACCGCGGTGGCCATCGCCGTGCTGCTGGGGTTGATCGCGGGGGCGATCTGGGGAATCGGGCAGGTGCTCGGGGTGTTGGCACCCGTCCTGTGGCCGTTGGCCTTGGCGGGTGTGCTCGCCTACCTGCTGGATCCCGTCGTCGATTTCATCGAGCGACGGGGCGTGCCCCGGGCCCGGGCCATCACGCTGGTATTCCTCTCGGCCTTGCTGCTGGTCGCCGGCCTCTGCGCGAGTGTGGTCCCCCAAGTCTACCGCGAGACTCGACAGTTCGCGGAACGGGTTCCGGACTATTCCCGCAAACTCCAGCACGAGATGGATGCCTGGGCCACCAATCCGCCGGTGATGGTGCGCAAACTGCTCGAATTGCGGGCCGCGCGCCCGACGCCTGGGGCGGCCTCCGAAACCGGGGCGGCGGATTTAGCCGATCCGGCGCAACCGCGCCCGGTGACTCCCCACTCGATGGTGTCGCTGAACTCGGCCTCGAATTGGGTGGTGGATCTCCTGCCGGCCGGTGGGTCCTGGTTCATGGAACAGTTGGGCAAGGTGAGCGGTGGGTTCGGCATCCTGGCCGGGCTGTTCCTGGTGCCGGTGTACGCCTTCTACTTCCTGCTCGAAAAACGGGGTATCGAACGGGAGTGGACCGACTACCTGCCCGTGCGCAATTCGGAGTTCAAAGACGAGTTGGTGTTCATCCTGCGGTCCATCAACGACTACCTGATCGTCTTCTTCCGCAGCCAGTTGTTGGTGGCCATGTGCGATGGCGTGCTCTACACGCTGGGCTTTCTGATCATCGGCCTGCCTTACGCCTTCATCATCGGTCTGATGGCGACGGTCCTCACGATGATCCCATTCCTGGGAGCCATCACCACCTGTGTGGCCGCGCTGTTGGTCGGTTTCGCCAGTTCCGGGAGTTGGATCCTGCCCGCCGAGGTGCTGGCGGTGTTCGCGGTGGTGCAAACGCTCGAGGGACTGGTGATTTCTCCGAAGATCATGGGCGACCGTGTGGGGCTGCACCCGTTGAGCATCATCATCGCGGTCATGGTGGGCACCACGCTGCTGGGAGGCCTTCTGGGTGGCATTCTGGCCATCCCGCTCACGGCGGCCTTGCGGGTGCTGATGTTCCGGTACATCTGGAAGCCCGGCAGCCCGGGGCAGGGCTCTTCCGAGGGTTCGGGGCCCGCCGTTTGAACATTCCGACGGGTTGAGGCCTCTGAGAGGCGTCAGTGCAGGCCCTTTCCGGAGGAACTTCGGTTGGCAAAGCCGCACTCTCAAACCATACTTGCACACAATGAAACATTGGGCGCTGTTGATCTTGGCCGGCCTGTGGCTGCAGTCCGGGGGCCTGGCCAAAGAAACCCGGTCCACGGCCCAACCCGCCTCGGCCAACACTTCAGCCTCGGTGCAATCGGCCACTCCCGACACCGGAGTGCTGCCCTCCAAGTTCACCGATCCCAAGACCCTCGCCCCCGAGGAGTCCAGCGGTGAGATCGCTCGCCTGGCGGCTCGGATGATCGAACGATCCCATTTCCTGCGCCGGGAGTTCGACGACCGGGTTTCGGAACGGTTCTTCGAACGGTATCTGGAGTCGCTGGATCCCCAGCGGATGTACTTCACCCAAAGCGACTACGAGGAGTTCGCCGCCTACCGGCATCTTCTGGACGACCTGACCCTGCGCCGTGGCGACACGCGCCCGGCTTACGAGATCTTCAACCGCTACCTGCAGCACATCGACCAGCAGTACGCCTTGGTGCAAGGAGTGCTCAAGACCGAGAAGTTCAATTTCGACTCCGACGCCAAGATGCTCCTGAACCGCAAGGAAGCACCGCGTCCCAAGGATCTGCCCGAGTTGCAGTCGATCTGGCGT
>JAIXXC010000262.1 GCA_027490985.1 Verrucomicrobiales bacterium | reverse complement strand
CCTCCCTTCGGTTGCACCTCGGCTTCGGCCTGCTTCACCAGATCGAGGATCTCATCGAGTTCCTCGAAGGGCGTCTTGGCGCGCACGGCGACATTGGTGACCAACTGCGGATACCGGGTCCAGCACCGCGCCAGTTTGGAGAGCGGCTCTCCCCGGGTGCGCATGGCTCCGAGGATCTGGAGGGCTGCGACCAGACCGTCGCCCGTGCTGCTGTGATCGCGGAAGATCAGGTGACCGCTCTGCTCCCCACCGAAGTTGTACCCGTGGGTCAGCATGCAATCGATGACGTTCTTGTCGCCCACCGCGGTCCGGACCACCTCGCCTCCGGCCGCGCGGATGGCCACGTCGAGACCGGCGTTGCTCATGACCGTGGCCACCAGCGTGTTCTTGGACAACCGCCCCTCGGCCAGCATCTGCAGGGCGCTGATGGCCATGATGTCGTCGCCATCGACCAACTGGCCGGCCTCGTCGCACAGGATCACCCGATCGGCGTCCCCGTCGTGGGCGATGCCCAGATCGGCCCGGTATTCGCGGACCTTGGCGCACAGCATCTGGGGATACATCGACCCGCACTCGCGGTTGATGTTGGTGCCATTGGGCTGGGTGCCGAAGGCGATGACCTCGGCGCCGAGTTCCTGGAGGACCATCGGCGTGGTCTTGTAGGAGGCTCCATGGCCGCAATCGACGACGATGCGCATGCCCTCGAGCGTCAGGGTCTTGGGGAACGACGACTTGGCCTGCTCGACGTAGCGACCCACGGCGTCGTCGACGCGCACCGCCTTGCCGATCTCGCCGGCCGTGGGCCGGAAGGCCTCGATGCTGCCGCTGAAGACCAGTTCCTCGATCTGGTTCTCGGTCTCGTCGTCCAGCTTGTACCCGTCGGGCCCGAAGAACTTGATGCCGTTGTCGTCGTAGGGATTGTGTGAGGCGGTGATGACGATGCCCGCATCGGCCCGCATGGAGCGCGTCACATAGGCCACGCCGGGAGTGGGCAACGGGCCGATGAACACCACGTCCACACCCATCGAAAGCACGCCCGCGCTCAGCGCGTTCTCCAGCATGTAGCCCGAGAGGCGGGTGTCCTTGCCGATGACGATCCGATGCCGCACGCGATTCCGGGCCTGACCATTCCGGTTCTTGAACACGTGCGCCGCGGCGCGACCGAGTTTCAAGGCGGTCTCGGCGGTCACCGGTTCGATGTTGGCTCGACCGCGGACGCCGTCGGTCCCGAAGATCCGTTTCTTGTAAGACATATCAGCAGGCCAAACGATGCCAAATCACCCGCAGGTGGGGCAATCGGCAATACGGAAAGGGCGACAGGCAAAGGGCCATCTCGGGATCCCCGTTCCATCGGCCCCCGCCCCGATGGGGACGACCGCACCCCCCTTCGATGCATTGCCGCCCCGCGGAGTTGTCCCTACTGTGCCGGCCTTCGTGTCCCATTCCACCGGTCCATCTCAACTGCTCAACCTGCTCAAGCAGGTGTTCGGATACACCGGGTTCCGCCCTCATCAAGAGGAGATCATCCGGGATGCGCTGGCCGGCCGCGATGTCTTCGCCCTGCTGCCCACCGGAGGCGGCAAGTCGCTGTGCTTCCAATTGCCGGCACTGGCCCGTCCGGGTCTCACGGTGGTCATCTCGCCCCTGATCGCCCTCATGAAGGATCAGGTCGATCAACTGCAGGCCAACGGCGTGGCGGCCACCTTCCTCAATTCGTCGCTCTCCGAGAAGGAACGCAAGAACCGCTGGCGGGGGCTGCATCAGGGCGAGTTCAAGCTGCTGTACCTGTCGCCCGAGCGATTGATGATCGGCGAAGGGTCGCTCTTCGACGCCCTGCGCCAGTGGAATGTGCAGCAGGTCGCCGTTGACGAGGCCCATTGCATCAGCGAATGGGGGCATGATTTCCGGCCTGAATACCGGCAACTGGCCCTGCTCCGGGAGCAGTTCACCGACCTGCCCTTCATGGCGCTCACCGCCACGGCCACCACCCGGGTGCGCGACGACATCATCCGCCAACTCCGGCTGAGAGATCCGTCCATCCATGTGGCCAGTTTCAATCGGCCGAACCTGACCTACCGGGTGATTCCCAAATCCCAGGCCTACCGGCAGGTGCTCGACTTCGTGCGGGCCCGCCCGAAGGAAAGCGGCATCGTCTACTGCTTCTCGAGAGCCTCGGCCGAATCGGTGGCCTCGAAACTGGCCCAGGATGGCGTCAAATCCCTGGCCTATCACGCCGGTCTGTCGGCCAAGGAGCGCTCCGCCAATCAGGACGCCTTCCTGCGGGACGAGGTGCGGGTGGTGTGCGCGACGATCGCCTTCGGCATGGGCATCAACAAACCGAATGTCCGTTTCGTGATCCACCACGATCTCCCCAAGAACATCGAGGGCTACTATCAGGAGACGGGCCGGGCCGGTCGCGATGGGCTTCCCGGGGAGTGTCTCCTGCTCTACAGCCCCGGCGACGTGGCCAAACAAACGGCCTTCATCGCCGAGAAGACCGACCTCGAAGAACAGCGGATCGCCCGCGAGCAGCTCCAGCAGATCAGCCACTATGCCGACAGCTCCGACTGTCGCCGGGCGACCCTGCTCGACTACTTCGGCGAGCGGTACCCCCAACCCAACTGCGGCACCTGCGACAATTGCCTCAGCCCGAGGTCCACCTGGGACGGCACGGTGGCCGCCCAGAAGTTCCTGAGTTGCGTCTTCCGCATCCGCCAGAAGAGCGGCTTCGGAACCGGCTTCAACCACGTGATCGCGGTGCTCACGGGCAGCGAATCCGAAAAGGTGGTCCAGTGGGGGCACGACCAGCTCAGCACCTACGGCATCGGTTCGGATCTGAGCCGCAATGAATGGGCCTCCATCGGGCGTGAACTCGTGCGCCTCGGGTACCTGAGGCAGACCTCCGAACAGTTCAGCGTGCTCGAGATCACTCCGGATGGCATGGCCGCCCTCAAGGATCGTCGCACCATCACCCTCACCAAGCCCATGGAGCGCCCCCGCCCCAAGGCCGAGCGCGTGGGAGACATCGACTGCGACGAACTCCTCTTCGAGAAGCTGCGCATGCTCCGCAAGGCGCTGGCCGACCAGATGGGGGTGCCGCCGTACATCGTGTTCGGCGACAACTCCCTCCGCCTGATGGCCCGCGAACTCCCCACCACCGACGACGAGTTCCTCACCATCTCCGGGGTCGGTGAACGCAAACTCCGGGATTACGGCGCCGACTTCCTCACCGAGATCCGCGAGCACCTGAAGAACAACCCGCGGGGTTGAAGCTCCCGGCCGCGGCCATCACATCTTCTCGGTGACCTCGATGCCCAGGGTCTCGAGCCCCAGGCGGAGCACCTGGGCGCTGAGGCGGCACAGGGCCAAACGGGTCGAACGGGCCGGCTCTTCGGCCTTCAGCACCGGACAAGCCTCATAGAAGCTGCTGTAGAGGCCCGCCAACTCGTGCAGGTAGTTGCAGAGGTAATTGGGCCGGCATTCCTCGGCGGCGGCCTGCAGCGTGAACCCGAGGTTCATCAGGTGCTTGGCCAGGGCCACTTCGGACGGCTCGACCAGGCTCAGCGGTCGGGCCGCCACGGGGGCGCCCGAGTCGCGGACCACCTTGGCCGCACGGGTGTACTGATACTGCACGTAGGGGGCGGTGTTGCCCTGGAGCGCGAGCATCTTGTCCCATGAAAAGACGTAGTCGCTCTGCCGATTCGGCAGCAGATCCTGCCACTTCACCGCTCCGATGCCCACGATCCGCGCGATCTCGCGCCGCTCGGCCTCGTCGAGGTCGGGCCGCTTCTCGGTGACCACCCGCAGGGCCCGTTCTTCGGCCTCATCCAGCAGATCGGCCAAGCGCACGGTGTCGCCGGAGCGGGTTTTGAAGGGCTTGCCATCCTCGCCGAGGATCTTGCCGAAGCCGATGTGGCGCAATTGCGTCTTGCCGTAGGCCTCGGGCTGCCAGCGGGCGAAGACATGGAACAGCGCGCGGAAATGCCCGGATTGCCGGTCATCCACCACGTAGAGGATCTCGTCGGGAGCCCAGGTCCGGATGCGGTGATCCACCGTCGCCAGGTCGGTGGTCATGTAGTTGAACCCGCCGTCGCTCTTGCGGATCAGGGCGGGCACATCGACCCACTCGCCATCGCGACTCACCAAAAACGGGTCTTCTTTCGGGGGCAACGAGCGGTCACTGAACACGGCGACCGCGCCATCACTGGAACGGGCGATCCCGGCCGCCAGGAGCGCATCGACCACCGGACCGAGCTGAGGGTTGTAGAAACTCTCGCCCAGCGTGTGGTCGAACCGCGTGCCCATGCGCCCGTAGAGCGTGTCGAACTGGACCTGCGACAGGCGGATCATCTCCTTCCAGATGGCCAGATTCTCAGGGTCACCGGCCTGCAGGCGCACCAGTTCCTGACGGGCCAATTCCAGGCGGGCCGGATCGGCGTCGCACTGGGCGTTGACCGTCTTGTACAAGCGCTCCATCTCGGCGATCGGATCGCTCTCCAGGGCCGGCCGATCGAGCAACTCCTTCCAACCCACGAGCAGCTTGCCGAACTGGGTGCCCCAGTCGCCGATGTGGTTGTCGCTGATCACCCGATGTCCGAGCAGGCGCCACATACGCTGCAGCGCGTCACCGATGCCCGTGGAACGGATGTGTCCCACGTGCATGGGCTTGGCGACATTGGGAGACGAGAAATCCAGCACCACGGTCCGCGGCGTCGCGGCCTGGGGGATCAGCACCGGCTTGCCTGAGGCGGCCTCGGTGAGCCACGACTCGAGCGCCTGACGGGTCAGGCGGAAATTGAGGAACCCGGGCCCGGCGATCTCGACCGGTTCGAAGCAGTCGGACACCTCCAGACGCGCCACCACCTCGGTGGCCAACTGGCGCGGATTCATGCGGGCGGCCTTGGCCACGAGCATCAGCGAATTGCTCTGGAAATCGCCGAAACGGGCCTCGGAGGCCGGTTTCACCTGGATGGTGGCGGGATCTGCGGCCGGAACCAGCGCCGACACCACGGCCCGCAGGCGGGATTCGATGAGAGAATGGAACATGATGCGGAAGGAACGGACGAACTGACGTACGGAAGAACGGACAGGATGGCGGCGAGCCGCCGGGATCAGCGGAGCCCCTCGGAGAAGTCGCGGATCATCTTGATCATCGCCTCGGCGTCCGACGCCTGGGTGATGGACTTGAGGAATTCATCGCGGCGCAAGACCTTGGCGATGCCCGCCAACGTGTGCAGGTGACGTTGGAACTGGCCGGCCGGCACCAGGAACAGCGTCACGAGGTGGACCGGTTGATTGTCCAGGGCCTCGAAACTCACCCCGCCACGGGAACGACCGAAGGCGGCGGTCACCTCGGTGATCAGATCGGTGGACGCATGGGGGATGCCGATGCCGAATCCGATGCCGGTGCTCATCGACGTTTCGCGTTTCTTGACCACGGCCGTGATGGCCTCGCGATGCTCCGGAAGCACCTTTCCAGCGGCGACCAGACAGCCGATCAACTCGTCGATGGCCTCCCAACGGTTTTTGGCCGCGAGTTCAGGAACGATCTGCCGGGTCGTGAGAATATCGCCGAGATTCATGCGTACCTAAGAATCTGTAGCTTCTGGCCGTCGGAGCCGGGGATTCAAGTGTCATTTGTGGAGCATGTCATTTGTCGGTCCTCGGGCGAACCCCGGGGCGACCCGGTGTTGAGGCCGCTCCGCTGGGAGCGCATCCGATCAATGGAGCCCCCGCTCGGCCGCCTGCCACGCCCACCGGTACGCCTCGCCCGAATGCAGGGCGGCCCATCGCAGCGCCGTGGGCACCCCCGGCCGGCCCGCCAACCAGGCCATGCCGATGAGCAGCATCAGCGCATTGCCCAGCCAGATCAGCGATCCCGAGAACAAGAAGCCCTCACCCACCAGGTCGGGCTGGCGGATCCGGAGGATCACCGCCGTCATGGTCACATGGAACCCGTAGGTGAAGCCGAGACCCGCCTGATACAGCGGCATCACCCACCAGGCGGCGCCCCAGCGCCAATGCACCAGTGCCATCGCCACGGACCAGAGGATCGAATAGATGGGCACGAAATAGGGCGACAGCGCGATGAACGCATTGCTCTTGCTCACCCGGACCTCGCCCCCCCGACTGTTGACCTTGAACGACTGGACCCGGGCCCCGCACATCCAGGCGCTCACGGCATGGGTGAGTTCGTGTCCGAGGACGTAGAGCCACATCGGACGCGGCAACTGCAGGTAGAACACCCCCCAGACCCCCAATCCCACCAGCAGCGGCACCCAGAACGGGCCCGCCGAAGCCGAAGCCACTCCGACCTCCCAGGCGGCCCGACTCACTCCGACATTCACCGGCAGCAGGAGCAACGCGATGGCCCATCGGAGCCCGCGACGAAACCATCGAGACAACATGCCTCGGAGAGACTTCCGTGCTCCGGCCGCCTCGAACAGTCCAAAGCATCGCACTCCGGCCAAGCCCCAGCCTTGCGGTCACGGACATGCGATGCACCATCCGCAGGTGTCGCCCGTATGAAACCCAAGGCCAAGCCCCCCGCCCGCACGTTGGCCTCGAAACCGACCCCGCCCGCCCGCAAGGCCTCACGTCCGGGTGACCGGTCGGCCCCACCGGCCGACCAACCGGTCGAAACCCCCACCGACACCGCGGCCAGCGAATTCGCCGGTCGGGTGGCCGAACGCCTCGGGCGGGCGCTCAAGCCGGCCGAGATCGAAAGGGTGCGGTTGATCGACAGCCTGTTCGCGCGGATCCGCAGTGGCACGGCCCTGACGCTCGGACATGTCGCCGAACTGGGCTTCTTGATCGGCGAAAGCGCCTGGCAGAAGGCCGACCTCTGGACCCAGCCACCGCATTCGTCGTGGGAGCTTTGGCAATACATCGCCGTGCTGGCCGAAGAGCGGAATTTGGCCATCCCCGCCTTCCTCAAACCGGTGACTCAACCCGACGAGGCCCGCTTGGCGGTGGCCCATCACCGGCGGGAGCGCGACGTCCATCGATGGAAAACCCTCTTGGCCAACCT
>JAIXXC010000278.1 GCA_027490985.1 Verrucomicrobiales bacterium | reverse complement strand
TTCCGCGCCGCCATCGTGCTTCGCGACGGCTTGAAGGGCGTGACGGCCTGGAACCCAGGCACCGTGCTGAAGAAGCGGGGTAACCGGGTGGAGGTCACGGTGGAGGACATCCACGAGGTCATCCGGTTCCGGTATTGAAGTGTGACTGCTGAAGGCGCGTTCATGGCAACGCTCAGAACTGGAACGGGGTCAGGGAACGGGGTCAGGGAACGATTTCCGATTTTGGATGCACCAGTTCCCCTTGCCCTGACCCCATTTCCTGGATGCCTACCGCACCGTCGCCGGGCTGTGCTCAGTGCCCGACGCCATTGCGGCCGAGATCCTCTTTTGCGGCAAATTTTCAGGTGCCAGACACGATGGGGCCACCCGCCGACGCCGTCGTGCGTTCATCCCGGATTTCTCGAAGCAACCTCACCTCACTGAAACGCATCTGAAAGACATCTCCGGCTGCCAGCAAATGCCCGGTGTCCACGAGATGGCGGAGACGCTGTGTGTAGAAAATGTGGGTGAGCTCCGGAAAACGATGCTGGAGCTCGCTTTCGGTCCGCAGAATGACACGAGCAACCTTGAGGAACCGATCGGTGCAATGGCTCAGAATACACGCATCAATCACTTCGAGTTCCTGCTGGCCGAGCAGATCCGCAGCAGCCTTCTCCACGGCGGAGATCGGCTTATTGGGAATCGGGACTTCGGGAGTGCCGGGCATGGACTAGAAGGGATCGGATTCTTTTTGACGCTCCGCGATCCGTCAGGAGTCGAGCGGGATGGGTTGCTCGGACTCTTGTCTGGAGGCGGAGCCGCAGGAGGTGCACTTGGCTTCCACGCTGGCCACGCGTCCGCGGCAGTAGGCGCAGGTCCAATCGGGCTGCACCGGAGTTGCGGCCACCAGCAGAGGCGGCGGTTTGGGTGCATGACGTTGACGAACGAATCCCTTGAATCGGGTGCCCTGATAAGTCAGCGAACCCACGTCCCCGTCCGCCATGCTGCTGTACTCGGTGGGACTGACCGAAAACTCCTGTCGCAATCCGTCATCCACCGTCTCGAACGTCGTGTAGTAGTGGGTGGATGCGCTGGTGTCGTTGCCACCGCCACTGACGTGCTGGCGTTTGGTGACCACGCTGGCTGTGACCTTGAGAAGAGGTTGTGCGTTGTTGTTCCGCCATTCGGCAATACCTCGAACAATGGCGACGATAATGCTGCCGATCACCACGAGGAAAATGATCCCGATGAACAGGGGCACCAGGATGAACATGGCATTGAAAATGGATTCCATAACAGTCTCTCGTTCGAGGGCGTACGACTCCCAGTTGCGGCAGCGACGAGTATGCACCGAGTACTCAGCCTCACCATCCCGTTTCATTTCCCATCTTCCTTGCATGGCATCGATGACTTTAGGGATCAGGCCAAGGATTGACCGTGCTGCCTGAATTTATCGCGCGGGTCGTTTCGGCAACCCGATCCTCTCGAGCCAGCCCACCACACCTCGCCTTGGGGCGTACCTTGGGTTCACTGGGTTCAGAGATTTGCCCTACGGCATCTTGGGCAACTCGGTGAACGGAGCCCCGGTTTCGGGATCCACGGGCACGGCCTTGAGGACACTCGGGACGATATCCGAGGGGTTGGTCACCGCGTGGCCTGTCTCCAAGGCCACGGAACGGGCTGCGAGGGTGAGGATGAGGCGACGGGTGCTCCGTTCCGTGTCTCTGTAGCGGGTGAGGAAATCCTTCCGCTGGAGGGGCTCGCGTCCTTTTCCGAATATCTCACCGGCCTTGGCTACCCAACCGAAGGTGGCCCGGCACCAGTTCTTCTCGGTTTCGAGAATGCGGTCGGCGTCCTCGCGGGATTCCTCGGCCCTCTCCAAATCCTGGGCGAGGCCCCTGCAGGTCGAGGCATCCAGCATCGGCACCATCGACCGGAGCGATGCCGTCGCCACCTTCTCAACGGCCAGGCCGGACAACGCCTCCAGCTTTCGGCCGCCCCGGGTGATTGTGTGTCCGATGAGGATCATGTCCACCCAGGCCCGTGCCGCCGCATTGGTCCGTCCTTCGAGTAGATCCGCCTTGGAGCGAAGACCCACCAGCACTGCAAGACGCTTCAGTTGAGTGAGTTCGGTGAGCTGTTTGTCGGCCCATTTCAGATCCGCCTCCAATGGCACACCGGAAGGTCCACGCACGGCCCGTCTGACTTGGTCCAAAGGCTCGCGCTGGGTGGCCGCGAATTCCCGGACCTTGTCGTCCGACACTTCGGCGATGTCGCCTTCCGGGCCTTGGATGTTGCGAGCGGCCTGAATCATGGCGGTGTAGCCGTTGGGTTCCGGAACTTCGGGAAGGGTTCCGGAATGCCGGACACTGCGATCGGCGACCTTGAGGGCAAGGACGAGGATTCCGAGGGCAGCGAGGATGCGGAATGCCCATCTAAACGCGGTCGTCATGCTTTGATTAGAGGCTGCATCCTCACTCATTCCAGAAAATTGGCTCAGGGATTGTGATTCGCTTTCGATGACTGGCGATCAGCTCACAACGGTGTCGTTGCCGGATCCGCTTCGCTCCGCAGCGATGGACCTTTTGCTATCCGATGGGAATAGCACCGTGGTCGGAACGATTCAGTGGGGAAGGAAGTGACGTCGCCTGTACGACCGATCCAACTCAATCGTGACGGCTCAGCTGTCTCCCTCAAAAATATCCGTCCTCCACAGAATATCACAGGCCGCGCATTGGAACTGATACTCTTGATTCGCGCGCTCGTTCTGGGGTCGCGCCTTGATGTGTGCTCCGCACTGCGGACAACAGTAGTGGTCTTCCCGGCGGCCTATCAGGACGATTGCGGTGATGGCGTACGCGACAAAGGCCGCGATGCCCATCCAGCCGGAGGTGGTCAGCTTTTTATCCGTCTCGCCACCGTAAGATTGAGAGGCAATCCAAATGAAAAACGGGATACACCCGGCGAGTAAGAGCCTGTCTGAAAATGGGGAGGGGTTCTGCGGCTGGGGAATTCTGGGTTGGGCAAGGCGGTGAGCGGTGGGGCAGACCTCCTGGGGTCTGTTCCGCCCGAACCAACGCAGTCCAAGCCGGAAAGACCCGCCGCCCGGAGGGTTTGGGAGGGAAGGGCCGCTGGCGGCGTTGCTTGTCGGTCACAGACCGCTGCGGGTCTGCTTCCTCCGCGCGCCTTGCCAATCGAACCCTTCTCTCCCAAACAGAACCCATCCCCATTTTCAGACAGGCTCTAAGCGCAAGCCGCTGAGCATCTTTTTGTCACCGAACTCACTGTCCTTGTGCTCCATCATGGAAGGCCTTCACTGCGACCTCGGTCCTCTCGAGTCGCTTCTGGCCGGGAGCCATTGCGACGGATCGCCTCGAACCTCTCGCAGACCGCTGAATCGTGAGACTTCATCGGAGATAGCGACGCAGTTCGACCTTCCTGTTGCAGGCCCTGGATCACTGCTTCGCGAGGTCGAGGGCTGTAGCATCATCATCCGCCTCGATGATCCAAAAACCCGACATGAATTCGGGCCCGTCGTTGAGCGGTCCGGGACCGACGACATTCGCACCGCTGCGGTTGTCGATGAGCTTCGAGTTGCGTGGGGCCTCGACCCCTCCGGCGGCATCAAGGATTCGACAGAACCAAGCGATAGAAGCGGGATGTCTCGGTGGCGGTGGGATCCGCGATTTGCGCGTCGCCTCCGTCGATCGTTCCAGAGGTGACCACCTGCCAATCGATCAGGTCCGACGAGGATTGAAGCTCGACCGCACGGTCGGCTGGGCCTTGCAACCGCAGTCGGAATCCCTCGGAGGATGCACCCAAAGCGGTCAATTTCAGGTCGGGAGCAACGACCTCGGATCGGGTTCCAAAGACCTCCAGGCGGTAGTCCGACACCTGCCCAGCGTTGCCGCCGACCGTATCCCGAATTCGGAGCTTCCAATCGCCACGAGCTGACTCACCCCATTGGAAAACCGAGGTAAATCGGTGTTCGATGTTTTGGTTGGTATCTCCGTGGGGGACGAACAGGTGGCTGATTGTGCCGGCGGGCGATATCAGGTCAATGGCGAGTTCCCCGCGCGACGGATGGGTGAGCGTCAGCTGAAGGGTGACCTGCTCGACCCTGAGGTCGTCTGTGACCAAGAGGCTGCCCTCAAAGATCCCCTCGTCGGGAATGGGCGGAAGATCCTTGGTTGCTTTCACGACCACGGCACTCTGGCGTGCGCCGAGATTCCGCCAACCTGAGGCCAGTTGCACCGCGGCGGCTGCATCCACCCGTCCAGCACCGAATTCGTGGTTGAACCGAATCTTGGCAGAATTGGTGAACCAGCCGGGGTTTTCAGGCTGAGTCATCGCCGCCGAACGGATGAGGACTTCCTGGACATCCCGCCAACCGAGCTTCGGGTTCGCTTGGAGCATCAACGCCACGACTCCGGAAACAAGCGGTGCGGCCGAGGATGTGCCGTTGAAGGTGCTCGTGTAGTCGATTTCAGCGATGTCGGATTCCACGTCGGCGCGATTGTACCCGCGTTCACCCAACAGATCGGTGGTGAACGAACCTGGCGACCGGGATTTGTCGTTGCCCGAGGGGGCTGAAACAATCAGGCAGGCTCCCGGCTCACTGTAGTCGGCACGGTGTCCCAAATCGTTGAGCGCGCCCACGGCGATCGTCCCCGGATGATTGGCGTAGCCGTCATTGTTGGCATTGTCCTGCTCGTTGCCGCCGTTTCCGGCGGACCAGACAAAAATGGTCCCAAGACCGCCGCGGCCCTGGGAGAGCGCCGTGTCCAGAGCAGCCTTCATCAATGGGCCGAGGGCGCTGATGGTCTTGCCGTCATCGTCGGCACCCCAGGAATTGTTGCTGATGTGGACGAGGTCCAATCGATGGGCCATGGCTTTGGCTTCCTGATCATCCCCCGTGGTGCCGCCAATCAAACGGATGGGGACCAGGCGTGCGGCGTAAGCGGCACCTGCCACCCCAATGCCATTGTTACCACTGGCGGCAGCCACCCCGGCCACCGCGGTTCCATGGGAGTCGGCCGCTGGTTTGCCTTCCGCATCGACTCCGTTGGCTCCCTCGGGTTCTGGCTGCGAATCCTGGTCCCGGTAATCGTAGCCGGCTTGAGGAACGATCCGTTCCGTGAGGTCGGGGTGAGCGCTTTCCACCCCATCGTCCACGATGGAGATCACCACACCCTCGCCGTGGCGACCGGATTCCCAGACGGGAAACACATTCGCATCGGCACCCGCTGTGCCCTCCGATTGACCGGTGTTCTTGAGAGTCCACTGCCGCGGGAGGAGCGGGTCATTCGGTTGGACCTTGGGTGTGAGGTATCGCCCAAGGATGACTTCTGCCCGAAGGACCTCGGGGTGCTGCCGGAGACGGGCGGCCAGAGCAAGGCCGGAGGATTCGCCGGCATGGAAGACCGCGAGACTCCCGTCGAAGGCCATGGGCTCAAACGAGACGGCTCGGACTTGCGTGGCCAGAGCGCCGATATCGGTACCGGGTGCGACCTGGGCGGACACGCGGCGGGTGATGATGCGGCGACGGCCGTTCGATCTCGGTTCGCTAGCGGGATAAATCACGGTTTCCAGTCGGGTTCCCGGGGCCCGCGATGACTTGGCGTTACCCAGCTCGTCGACACGCATCACCCGATCCAGCTTTGGCCCCGAGAGGTGCACCTCATCGGTCGCGATGACATAATCCCGTTCGACACCGCCGTCCGTGAGCCGGAGGGACTGCGCGAGCAGCAGGGGAGCGGAAATCGTTAGAGCGGCCAACTTCCGAGTCAATGAACTCATCACTGCCAGAGTAATACCGTCGATCCAAGGCCGTCTATCGACAATAGAGATTTCACGCAGCGCAACACGCGACGATCCAAACGATCCGCAGTCAGAATGATAATCGACAATGTTTGTTGTTCCGCGGTGTTGTTATGGACGTCTATTTAGATTTCAGCAGATTCGCCATTGATTCCGCAAACGCCTTGCCCATTTGAGCAAAGATTTTGGCGCTGCCAAAATAGTGGTATCCGCCATTGGAAGCGCCTTTGAGGGCTTCCCGATCTTTGGGAGAAAGGACCTCCTCCAAGGCGAGGTCGAGCTTTTCCTGGTCCGCTTGGGTGATGCCCTCAATTTGTACATCCAGCGCGGCGTAATGTTCCGGGGAATCAAGGTCGTATTGATCATTCGCGTAAACTGCCAATACATTCTTCCCCTTCTTCAAATGTTTGATCATTTCCTTCTCGAGGACGATGGAACTGTATTGCGGCTTGTCCTGCCACCAGATGTAGGTGTGTATCTTTTGTCCGTTTAAATAAACCTGGAATCCCTGTCTTGCCAACACCGCGAGGCGATAAGAATGGCAATGGATGTCCTCGACTTCAAAGGTGGTACGCATCAGTAGAAACTCGCCCTCGCCCCAGGTTGAGGGAAAGCTCTTGAGAGTGATGCCGCTGTGTTTCCATGAGCCTTTCCCGATGGGAGCCTTCCCTTCGGCCCATTGGCTGTCATTGAATTCAGGGAGGTGCCAATTCTCTATTCCGACGGGCAGCGTCACGTCGCGGAATCGTCTGGCGTCATATTTCTTCAGTTTGTCCTTCTTCTCGGTGGCGTCGACTGAAGCGAAACGCCAGATCCGTTCTTCTGGCAGAGGCTTGCCGACAGGCTTCCAGTAGCCATCCCATTTCCGATCCCTGTTGATCGTGCCGTCGGTTTTCAATGTTTTCGCGACGCCAACGATATCGTTGTACTTGCCCTGCTTGGATTCCGCGACCTCGATGGCAGAATCCCAGAAGGGGGCCGTCTCAACCGCGACGACATTGCCCCTGAACTCGGGCCTGTCTGCCGGGGCAGCCATGGCTTTGCGGAAAACTTGATTGTCGCCCATCCCACCGACTCCCAGCACGCCGATGACAAACGGCATCTTCGGGGCTGACAGATCTTTTCGAACGTCGCGAATGAACTGGGCCAGCAGGTCCGAATAGAGGTCGTATTTCCCAGGTTTGTCGGGGCCAGGATAAGTGGTCCCATCAACCAAGTCGTTAAAACCCTGAAGCCAGACAAAACCAGCCAACTCGTAGCCATTCTTCGCGTCATAGGCCGGACAGACCCGTTTGGGATCTGCCAGAACCATTTTCACATGGTCAATCATCATTCGGTAAAATACGCCGGAAGCGGCATCCTTTTCTTCTCTCCATTTCTTGCGGTCCTCCAGCTTGGGAATCCCATGTGCGCCCTGAGGATGCCTGTCCCACTCCTCCTGAATCACCTTGGGCAGCGTATAGGGCCCGGCGCTGGGCGGGCGGAATTCGGTATTGAGCGACCGGCCGCCCCAGGCGGTTTTGATGATCAAAATGGGTTCATTGAGCTCTTTTTCAATATAGATTCCGAAGGTGAACTCAGGACCAATATTGCCACACATCTTGGTGGGTTGATCCCCACGAGCTCCAAAACCGGCGGTCAATTTTCCCAACCCTTCGCCATTGGCGCTACCATCGTAAGGTCCTGTCAAATAAGACATCCATACTTGATCACAGACGCGTGGGCTTCCATCCGGGTTGCGCATCTCCTTGAGAAGAGGTGCCGTGACTGGATCTTTGCCGATATAGTCAAAGGTGCTGATTGCGGCATGCCCCTCCATGTTTGATTGTCCGGCGAGGATGAACACCTTCAGGGGCTTGGCCAAGGCGTACGGAGAGAGGGCAAAAATCAATACTGCAGCCAGAAAGACAGTTGGTATTATTGTCATTTAGCGGTTGTAGATTTTGGTCTTAAACTTACTGATAGAACTTTTGCGATTAAATTTACAAGTCATCCTGTTTCGTTGGGTTTGCATCACGGCGCAAAAATCCAATTCCTCGCTACCGGCCCGGTGGGTGGCGGCCGGGCGCAAGGCCTTCCTCAACCGCGCGATTTCGCCCGGACCCATGCGGCAACAGGGATTGAGGACGCTGTTCGTCCGCTCCGTCGGCCGGGCTCTGGATCGGGAAAGTCAGGCAAAGGAGCCCGAGGAGAACCCGCGTCATCG
>JAIXXC010000195.1 GCA_027490985.1 Verrucomicrobiales bacterium | reverse complement strand
CCGCCAGCGCCTTCCGCAGCCGAACCGGTCGGAACGCGCCCCTCACCGACCCACTCACCGACGGCGTCTTGTGGAGGCGGCACCGGGAGTCTAGCCTCGAATTCATGCTCCTCCGTGGATGGTTCGCGCGCCTCGTCGTCGCGTTGGGTTGCCTCCTCCATGCCACCGCGCAAGACGCCCGGTTCATTCGCCTGCGCAACACCACCCTCACCACGCCACCCGCCGCCGACGCCAAGGCCCGAGCCAGCGCCACCGACGCGGCCAAACCCCCGGTCTCGGGTCTTTTTCTGATCCAGTTCGAGAGCCCTCTCTCGGTCGAACAACGGGAGACTCTGCAGTCCAAACGACTGCGGCTCCTGAGCCCCATCCCCGACGACGCCTTCGTGTGCCATCTGGAGACGGCCTCGGTGTCGGAAATCCGCGCCCTGCCCTTCGTGCGGTGGCTCGGGGACTACCAGCCCGAGTGGCGGCTGGACCGCCGCCTGAGCGCCGCTCTGGCCGATGCCCCACGGACCTCCCGCGACATCCGCCTGATGCTGCGACCGCAGGCCCCCCCGGCAGCCCTCGTGAACGCCCTGCGTCGATTCAGCGGCCGGGTGCACCGGACCGAGACGAGTTTCGGCACCTTTCTGGGCGGCACCACCACCCCGCGCCACATCCTCGAACTGGCCCGGTCGGAATCGGTGCTGTGGATCGAAGCGGCCGGTCGCATGAAACTCGTGGACGAAGTCGCCACCGAGATCCTCCTGGGCGATGACGGCACTCCTGGAAAACCTGCTCAGGTCCAGCAGTTGGGCTTCGACGGTCGAGGGGTCACCGTGGCCGTCGCCGACTCGGGCCTCGACACCGGTGACGCCGAGACGATGCACCGCGACCTGCACGATCGGGTCGACGCTTTCTTCGCGTATGGTGGCCTCGAAGACGCCTCCGACGAACATAGCCACGGCACCCACTGCGCCGGAATCGTGGCCGGGAGCGGCGCAATCGGCACGAAGGACGACAACGGCTACCTGTGGGGTCTGGGCGTCGCGCCCGGCGCCCATCTGGTGGCCCAACGCCTCTTCGACGGGGCCGGCGACTACTACGCGCCGCCGAGCTACGAAGCCTTGACCCGGGATGCCGTCCGCAGCGGAGCCTACGTCGGATCCAACTCCTGGGGTGATGACACGCAAGGGCGCTACGACCTCAGCGCGGCCGAGTTCGATGCCTTGGTTCGGGATGCCGACGCGAAGACCCCGGGCGAACAGCCCTACATCCTCGAATTCAGCGCCGGCAACTCGGGCCCGGGCGAGCAGACCATCGGCTCACCGGCCGTCGCCAAGAATGTCATCGCCACCGGAGCCTGCCAGAACGACCGGTTCGACCTGGCGATCTACGCCGAGGGAGCCGAGACCATGGCCGATTTCTCCAGCCGCGGACCCGCCGAAGATGGCCGCATCAAGCCCGACATCACCGCACCCGGCACGTGGATCGCCTCGCTGAAGAGTCAGATGGCCAGCGACGCCAACGCCTGGCTGGGCATCGACGAGAACTACTTGTTCCAGGGCGGTACCTCCCAGGCGGGGCCCCATGTGAGCGGGGCCTGCGCGGTGTTCGTGCAATGGTATCGCGAGACCCAGGGGGGCCTGACCCCGTCACCGGCCCTGGTGAAGGCGGCCCTGATCAACTCGGCCGTGGACATGACCTCGGCCGAGGTGCCGGTGGACACCGATGATGAGGAAGCCGGTACGATGCTGGTGGTCGGAGGCACTCCTCCGGTGCCCAATGGCGACGAGGGCTGGGGGCGCTGCGACGTCGCGGCCCTCATCGCTGGAGAACGCCGCTTCAACTTCACCGAGCAGGGGGCCGGGCTCAAGACCGGGGCCGTGTCGGAAAAGCGGCTCATCGTGGGATCCGACGACGCGCTGAAGGTGACCCTGGCTTACACCGATGTGCCCGGTCTGCCTGCGGCCATTCCAGCCCTGGTCAACGACCTCGATCTGGAGGTGGTTTCTCCCGATGGCCACGTGTTCCGGGGCAATGCGTTCCTTGATGGGGAATCGGTCAGCGACACCCCCGAGGGGGATCGGATCAACAACGTGGAAGGGGTCCTCATCAGCAACCCCGCCGCCGGCGAGTGGATTCTGAGAGTCCGGGCGCAACGCGTGGTCCAGGATGTCCACGGCAAGACCAACATCCCACCCGAGCAGGATTTCGCCCTCGTGGTCTCGGGCCAGATCCCCTTCCCCGGGGAAGGCGTGGTGTCGTGGGACAAGGAGACCTTCCCCGCCCCGTCGGAGGCCCGGATCCGCCTCGTCGACACCGACCTTCGCAACCAGACCAGCGCCACGGTGACGGTCTCCTCCGATTCGCAACCCACCCCGCTCACCCTCACGCTCCAGCGCAGCGGCTCGGGCGGCACGTTCACCGGGGCGGTGTCGCTCGTCACCTCACCGAAGGCGGGCGGCCTCACGGTGGCCAACGGGAACACGGTGACCGTGTCTTACAACGACGCCTCGCCGCAGGGTCAGCGAACCCGCACCGCCACGATCGATCTGGACCCTCCCGTCATCGATTCGGTGCGGGCGATCCAGCGATTCGGCCGGACCAGCCTGCGATTCGACGCCAGTGAACCGGTGAGGTCGGTGGCCGTGGTCAACCCGGTCAACGGGCCCGCAGTCAACGTCACCAACACCTTTCTGCGCTCCTCGCCGGAGCTGTTCCTGCCGGAACTGGTGCCCGATCAGGTCTACCGCTACTTCGTCATCGCCACCGATGGCGCCGGCAACACCCGCACCAACGACAACAGCGGCCGGTACTACTTTTTCACCGCGACCCGACCGGCCAAGGCCCTGTTGCTGTATTCGCCCGAGACGACCTTCGAGCAATTGAACCTCCCCTTCCCCGGCATCGAACACTGGACCGGACCGCTCGACACGCTCGGCATCGACTATGAGGTCTGGAACTTCGCCGAGACCAACACGGTGCCATCGGCCGCCCTGCTCTCAGGATACCGCGTCGTGATCTGGCGGCCCGAGGATCTGGCCACGCTGCCCGCGGGGCTGGCCTCGGGATTGTCCGCCTACGTGGCTGGCGGCGGTGCCCTCTTTGCGGCGTCGGCCGAGGTCTTGAGCCGCCTGTCTCCGGCCGAGCAAGCCTTCCGCACCAATGTGCTGCATGTCGCCGAGTTCACCGAAGACGTGGGGGCCACCGTCGCCCAGGGCATCCATGGAGACCCCATCGGTGGCGGATTGGCCATCGGGCTCGATTACCAGGAGTTCCCGGATCTGGGTTCATTGCTCGATTTCTCCACCTTCCCCGATGCCTTGCGCCCCACCAGCGACGCGGCCTCGATCCTGACCCAAGACGAGGGTCGCATCATCGGCCTGCGCTACCCGCGCACCGGCAACGACAGCAAGGGCCGTGTGGTTTTCCTCTCGATTCCCTGGGAATCCATCCCCACCGAAGGAGACGCGCCCGACAACAAGGTCACGGTGCTGGGCCGGGCCCTGGACTTCCTGGTTCCCGGACTGCGC
Source organism: Verrucomicrobiales bacterium (assembly GCA_027490985.1). Lineage (GTDB taxonomy): Bacteria > Verrucomicrobiota > Verrucomicrobiia > Limisphaerales > UBA9464 > SXXZ01. The sequence goes on along the minus strand of JAIXXC010000195.1, from coordinate 7,170 downwards.
GGCGGCTCGACCCTGACCTTCCATCAGTCGGCCTACACGCTGCCTTCGGCGGCCCTGGTCGAGGTCAATGACGCGGCCCGCTCCGGACAGAACCGGGTGAACCTCCGGATCACCAGCACCTCCGATCCCAAGGGATTCGACCTGCCACTGGCTGAGACCCCATTGAAGGGGGTCTTCAGAGGCCGCGTCATCCTGGGAACCACACCGACCGAAGCGGGCACCGCACGGCTGAAGTGCGCCAACGGCGACGCCCTTGCCGCCGCCTACAACAACGCCGCCGGGGTGGCACTGCTGGCCGAGGCCCCGATCGACACGGTCGCCCCGGTCATCGGCTCCGTGGCCACCGACCCGGCCTACAACGAGGCCGTCATCACGTGGACCACCGACAAGCCCACCGACACGCTGGTGCGCTTCGGCGAAAGCGGCGGCGACGAGTCGCTGCTCACACGCACGGCCTATTCGGCCGACCTCACCACCGACCACGAGATCCAGATCTCAGGCCTGCAGCCTGACCGCGACTACTACTTCCTGCCCGTCAGCCAGGATGAAGCGGGCAATGTGGCGACGGCGCGCCAAGCCGGTCGCTCATTCCGACTACGCACCCTCCGCCCGCTGGACGCCCCCTGGCAGGATTCGCTCGAGAAGGGGCGTTCCGGTTGGGCCACCTTCGACGACGATGCGTTCGATGATGAGACGGGCGAGAACCTGCTCAACACCACGTGGCAGTTCGGGACGCCCTCCAACCGATACGGCATCCTCGCCCACAGCGGCACGAACTGCTGGGCCACCAATCTGGGTGGGCAACCCGTGGACACGGCCATCGCCGACCTGCTGAGTCCGGCCATCGACCTCCGCGGCGGGAACACCGCACGCCTCAAGTTCCGCACCTGGTACGACACCACCGAACGCAGCGACCTGCTCGATTTCGAGCTGTGCCAGGTGGCCATCAGCACCAACAACGGCGCTCAGTGGAGCGATCTGGTGGGCTTCGGCTTCGGCGACGTGTCGGCCGACTGGGAAGCGGTGGATGTGGACATCAGCCGCTTCACCGGGCACGTGGTGCGTGTCCGCTTCAACTACCAGTTGCTGAGTTTCGAGACGACCGATCGCCCCGGTTGGTTCGTGGACGACCTCGAGATCTCGCTCACCCAGAATCAATCCTCGTCGTTCTCCATCACCAACAACCTGGCGCAGGCCAGCTTCAGCATCCGCGGTCCGACCAACTTCGGCACGGTCGTCGGAACCGGCCGGTGGTTCAACGTCTCGAATGCGGTGCCCGGAGTGTACGTGGTCCGATGGTCACCGGCGGATCATTATCTCACGCCCCCTGCCGTCACCAATCAGGTCGGCACCAACGTGCTGGTGCTCAGTGGCCAATACACCTTCCCCGACAGCAACGGCAACGGGATCTCCGATCTGTGGGAGAACGCCTTCTTAGGACTGATCCTCTCCGGGGCGGACGCTGGCGCCGAAGCCGACCCGGACGGGGACGGGTTCTCGAACTTCGCCGAATTCCAGGCCGGAACCCATCCGAAGGATCCGGGATCGAGTCTCCGGTTGCACCTGCCTTCCGGCGGCGTCAATGCGCCGATCTCGGTCTCCTGGCCCAGCGAACCCCGACGCGAATACCTGCTGGAGATCAGCGATGATCTTCAACGCTGGACCGTCGCCAGCGATCCCCGCATCGGAACCGGAGGCACGCTGACCAACACCATCCCCGCTCTGCTGGGCCAAGGCGGATACTACTTCCGGGTGCGGGTCCAACCCTGAAGTCTCTACCCGCAAAACGGCCCGATCCCGCAGGCGCAGGATCGGGCCGGATTGCATCGGCCGCGAACGGCCGGAGTGTCTTCAGCGTTTCTTGGGCTGCGCGGCCTCCCAGGTCGCGGCATCCACTTTGCGGGCGGCATGGGTGAAGACGAACACGCCCTTCTTGTTGCCCACCAGAATGTCCGGGAGGCCGTCGCGGTTGTAATCCACCGCCTTGAGCTCGGTGCCCACGCCCGAGGCGTCGTCGATGAGATGCGGCACGAAGTCCACCGAGCGGTCGGCCCCGCGGCGCAACTGGAACCAATAAAGCACCGGTGCGGCCCCCGACTCGGCGTCGCCCGAGGGGCCGTGCGCCCAGAAGCGCTTGCCCGTCACGATGTCCTTCAGACCATCACCGTCGATGTCCACCAGATCGATCGCGTGGAGTTGGCTGAACTTCACCCCGTAGGTGTTCTCGGAGACCTCCTTGTTCATGATGATGTGCTCCTTGAAGCGGATCTCGGAGCCGACCTTCGACTGCTCGTACCAGGCCAACCCGTAGCCGTGGGCCGCGAGGCTGGTGATCACATCGTTGAGCCCATCGCCGTTGATGTCGTAAGCATACATCTGCGCCCCGCCCAGACCGAAGGCCACCGGGTGATGCGGCCACTCCGGATCGCCCGCCAGCGACGCCGGCTGCTCCCACCAACCGTCCTTCTCGAGCAGATCCAGACGACCGTCACCGTTCACGTCGCCCACCCCGAGGCCGTGGGTGAACCGGTGGTACTTCTTGTCGGGAGACAGGGGATGCCACGTGAAGGGCGCGGTGGGGTTCTTGGGATCCGGCGAGGCGTACCCGTAGCGACCCTTGCTGGAGCAGACGATTTCGGGCCGGCCGTCGCCCGTGATGTCGATCCAGCGCGGGGATTCGTTGTCGGTCACATCGAGGGCCACGTGACGCTTCCAGTGGGCGGTGCCCCCCTTGCCCGGGTTCTCGAACCACCAGGAATTCTCGCCGGGGAAGCCCAGGATGAGGATGTCGGCCCAACCGTCGCCGTTGAAGTCGGCGGAGTGCGCGAAGAAATTGGCGCTGTACTCGTTCTCGTTGCCCAGAGCGCCCTTGTACCCGCGGAAGGTCACCTCGGCCCCGTTGCGCTTGCTCTTGGAGACCTTGTCGGCCGGCGCGTATTCGTGACGGGCCTTGAAGGTGGGGCCTTCGTACCAGAACGGGCCCGAGACCACATCGGTGACGCCGTCGCGGTTGATGTCGGCAAAACAGGCGCCCTCGGCCCAGAACTCGTTGCTCAACTCCTGCTTGGAGAACGAGTGAAGCCGCGGGGTGGACGGCCCGAAGCCGAGGCTGCCACAGCCCATGGCCAGCAGACCGACAGCGGCGCTGGCCAGAACAAGGCGGACGGCGGGGAGTGAACATCGGAGGTGCATGACGTCCTTGTCGCGGCCGACCGCGCGCAGGTCAAGGCGTGATTGCCCGAACGAGAAATCCGAGGGCCCACGAGACAAAAATGGTTCACGCACCCACCCCCCGGCCGATAGGCTGTCCCTCATGGCCGAGCAACCAGCCCGTTCGGGAGCACGCACCTACCGCGGCATCGCGGTATCGGATGGCGTGGCGCATGCCCGCGTCCTGCGGGTGGGGCAGGCTCGTCGCCAAATCTCACGGGAGAAGATCGACCCCGGCTCCATCGAGCACGAGGTGGAACGTCTGAATCAGGCATTGCTGGGAACGCGGCAAGACATCCAGAAAATCCGGGACCAGGTCTCCGCGGCCATGGGCGCCGCCGAGGCCGGCCTCTTCGAGGCGCACCTGCTCGTTCTTGAGGATTCCACGCTGCTCGGTGAGGTCGTGCGCAAGATCCGCAACGAGCACGCCTGCTCCGAGGCGGCCTTCCATGATGTCTTCGAGAAATATGTCTCCGTGCTGGGGTCGGTCGATGACGCCTACCTGCGCGAGCGGGCCGCCGATCTGAGGGATCTGGCCGGTCGGGTGCTGGATCACCTGTCCGGAGCGATCCACGAGAACGAGCTCCAGCATCTCTCCGAGCCCTGCATCCTGGTGGCCCATGATCTCGCACCGAGTGTCACGGCCCTGCTCGACCGCAAGCATGTGCTCGGATTCGCCACCGAGGCCGGCGGCAAGACCAGCCACACGGCCATCATGGCCCGCAAGATGGGGATTCCGGCGGTGGTGGGACTGGGGCCCCTGCTCGATTCGGTGCACGACGGCGAATACGCCCTGCTCGACGGGCACGGCGGCGTACTGACGCTCAACCCCACCGACCAGACGCTCTTCGAATACGGCCAACTCAAGCAACGCCGGGCGCTGTTCGAGGAGAAGCTCGCCCTGCTGCGCGAACAACCCGCGGTCACGCTCGACGGCCACTCCATCGTCCTCGCGGCGAACATCGAGGGCCCCGAAGACATGGCCTCGGTCCAGGCCAGCGGGGCCAATGGCATCGGGTTGTTCCGCACGGAATTCCTCTTCCTGAACCGCACCACCCCCCCGACCGAAGAGGAGCAATTCGAGGCCTACCGCGCCGTGGCCACCCAGACCCGCCCGGGACAAGAGGCCATCATCCGCACGCTGGATCTGGGGGGCGACAAGATGCCGGGCGACCTTCAACGCGACGGCGAACCCAATCCGTTCCTCGGCTGGCGGGCCATCCGAATCAGCCTCGACTGCCCGGACATCTTCCGGGGCCAACTGCGTGCCATCCTCCGGGCGGGATGCCACGGCAAGGTGCGGATCCTCTTCCCCATGGTCTCGGCCCTCGAAGAACTCAGGGCGGCCAAGGCGATCCTGGCTTCGTGCCAAGAGGAGTTGCGCGCCGAAGGGATTCCGTTCTGCGACTCGGTGCCCGTGGGGGTGATGATTGAAATCCCCTCGGCGGCGTTGATCGCCGAGGATCTGGCCCGTGAAAGCGACTTCCTGAGCATCGGCACGAACGACCTGACCGGTTACACGCTGGCGGTCGATCGACTCAATGAACGGGTGGCTCGCCTCTATCAACCCACCCACCCCGCGGTGGTGCGTCTGATCCACATGACGGTGCAGGCGGCCAACCGCCACGGGCGTCCGGTCGGTGTGTGTGGCGAGATGGCCGGCGAACCGGCCCTCGTGCCGCTGCTGGTGGGGCTGGGGGTCCACGAACTGAGTGTCACACCCGCGCTCATTCCAGCCGTGAAGTTCCTGCTGCGCCGGCTCCGCTTGTCGGAAGCCCGGGAGATCGCGGACTTCGCGCTGGGGTGCAATACGGGCCTCGAAATCCATCAGCGCAGCCGCGAACTGGCCAAGACGGCCGCTCCCAACCTGTTCGGTGGGAACTGACCCGGCAGTCGGGCCCCTTGGTCATTCAATCTGCCGTACTCCCGATCCGCCAGACCGGGCAACCTCACGGACTGACCGGGTGGAAGGCGCAGCGCAACGCCGGGCGGGCGATCAGGGCCCATTGCCAGAGCGGGACCATCAGGAACCACTTCCGGGCATCGTGGAATCCGGAGAGGAACAGGAACGCGTACCCGTGGACCACCAACCCCAAGAGCGAGGCCGCCGAAGTGAACCACGCCAGACGACGCAGACCCGGCGAGTGACGGCCGCGCCATCCGGCCACCAGCACGATGAAGAACGGGAGGATTCCCCACGGCAGGAGCAATCCATAGATCGGCGAGCCCGATCGCCCCGGCTCGGAGATCAGCGTGGTGAAAATCCCCGCGGGCAGTCCACCTGCCAGCGCGGCGCACAGAACGAAGATGAAATCCGGGGCCAGTTGGTGCTCCTCGGGCCGACCCGTTTCCCGGGCACCTTCGGACGCCGATTCAGTTTCTGGTTCGCTCATGGCAGAGACTCGGGCCGATCGACCGATTGGCAACCCTGGCCTCAGCCACCGCCCAGAGCCTTCACCGTGGCCTCCAGAGACGGGACATCCGACACCGTGAACGCCTGGGCGGTCTTGTCGATCCGGCGCAGGAATCCACTGAGGGCCGACCCGGGCCCCAGTTCGATGAATCGGGTGAAGCCCTGGGCCAGCAGGTATCTCATGCTGGCCTCCCAGCGCACCGACGAGGTCACCTGATCGACCAGAACGGCGGAAATCGTATCGGCCGGACCGTGGGGCAAGGCGGTGACATTGGAAATCACCGGAATCCGGGGAGTGCGCAACTGGACCCGCGACAGGGCCTCGGACAAGCGGGGTTGGGCCGACGACATCAGCGGCGAGTGGTAGGCACCGGCGACGGTCAACGGAATGGCCTTCTTGGCTCCTCGGGCCTTGGCCGCCTCGACCGCGGCGGGAATCCGGTCCAACTCTCCGGAGATCACGATCTGGCCGGGGCAATTGAGATTGGCCAGCGTCACGCCGGTGGCTTCGCAAACCTCGCGGCAGGGTCCCTCGTCGAGGCCGATCACCGCAGCCATGCCGCCGCGGGTCGCGTCGCAGGCCTCCTGCATGAACCGCCCGCGCAGGCGGGTGATCGTCAGTCCCTCTTCGAACGACAGGGTGCCGGCTGCGGCCAAGGCCGTGAACTCGCCCAGCGACAATCCCGCGGTCGCATCGGCCTGCAACGTGGGCACGCGTTCCTGGAGCAACCGCAGGGCCACCCAGCTGACCAGATAGATGCCGGGTTGGGCATTCTCGGTTTGAGTCAGGGCCGATTCCGGGCCTTCAAAACAGATCGAAGCCAGATCGTAGCCCAGCACCGTATTGGCCTGATCGAACAAAGCCCGGGCCGTAGGAAACGACGCGGCCAGATCCTTGCCCATCCCCACCGCCTGGGCCCCCTGGCCCGCAAACAGAAACGCAGTCTTCGACATCCCCGCGATGCAACCAGCCCCCAAAACCCCGGGAAAGCCCCAATTTCCCATTCGGACAAGGGACAGGCTCTTCGGACAAGGGACAGGCTCTTCGGACAAGGGACAGGCTCTTCAAACAAGGGACAGGCTCTTCAGACAAGGGACAGGCTCTTCAGACAAGGGACAGGCTCTTCAAACAAGGGACAGGCTCTTCGGACAAGGGCTTTCCATTCGGGCAGAAAGGGCCTACACCGGAGGTTTCCGATGTCACTTCACGGACGCATCATTTCACCGGGAGCCACTCTCGGCGTATTAGGCGGGGGGCAGCTGGGACGCATGTTCGCCATCGCGGCCCGGCGACTGGGCTACCGGATCCATGTCTTCTGCCCGGAGGCCGATTCACCCGCCGCCCCGGTCGCCGATCGCACGTTCGTGGCTCCCTACGACGATCTGGAGCAGGTCCGAGCCTTCGCCCGCAGCGTGGATGTGGTGACTTTCGAGTTCGAGAATGTGCCCAGCGCCACCAGCGACGCTTGCGCCGAGTGGGTTCCGGTGCGGCCCGACGGCAAGGTCCTGCACATCACCCAGCAACGCTTGCGCGAAAAGGGATTCCT
>JAIXXC010000215.1 GCA_027490985.1 Verrucomicrobiales bacterium | reverse complement strand
TGGGGGTATTCGGGAAGCTTTCGCGAGATCTGGACGGCGTACGGGCGGAAGCCGATCCGCAGAGTCTGCCCCTCGGGCACTCCGTGGGTCGGGAAGCTCAATTCGTTGAGGCGGGCCGCACCGTTCTGCACGGTCAGTTCGAGGACATTCAGCACTCCGATGAACCGGGCCACGAATTCGTTCTTCGGCTGCTCGTAGACCTCGCGCGGGGTGCCCACCTGTTCCAGGCGACCCTTGCTGAAGATCACGATCCGGTTGCTGACCTCCATGGCCTCTTCCTGGTCGTGGGTGACGAAGATGGTCGTGACATGGAGTTCGCGGTGGAGCCGCACCAGCCACTCTCGCAATTCCTGGCGGATCTTGGCGTCGACAGCGCCGAACGGCTCATCGAGGAGCAGCACCGAGGGCCGCGGTGCCAGAGCCCGGGCAATGGCCACGCGCTGCCGCTGGCCGCCCGACAACTGGTGCGGCAGACGGCGTCCAAGGCCATCGAGTCCGAAGAGCCGGAGCAGTTCTTCCACGCGCACCCGGATCTCCTCGGCCGGGGTCTTCCGGATCTTGAGACCGAAGGCGATGTTGTCGAACACGCTCATCGTCTTGAAGAGCGCGTAGCTCTGGAACACGAAGCCGATGTTGCGTTGTTGGACGGGCACGTCGTTCACCCGTTCACCGCGCACCAGCAGGTCGCCGGAGGTGGGCACTTCGAGCCCGGCGATCATCCGCAGCACGGTGGTCTTGCCGCCACCGCTCGGCCCCAGAAGGGCGACGAGTTCGCCGTCGGCGACGGTCAACGAGACGTCCTCGACGGCGCTCACGCCGCCGAAGCGCTTGGACACCTGACGCAGTTCAATGCTCATGGCTGGAAGGGGAGTCGGATTGGCCCAGGGCCTGTTCGGCGGCCTGACGGCGTTCGAGCCAGGTCTTCAGACCCAGCGTGATCAGGGCCAGGATCGCCAGGAGGCTGGCGGCGCTGAAAGCGGCCACCGACTGGTATTCCTGGTGCAGTTTCTCGATGCGCAGCGGGATGGTTTCCGTGACCCCGGAGATGTGGCCGCTGACCACCGAGACGGCTCCGAATTCACCCATGGCCCGTGCGTTGCAGAGGATCACCCCGTACAGGAGCCCCCACTTGACCGAGGGCAAGGTGACATGGCGGAAGGTCTGCCACCCGGTGGCTCCCAGAGTGAGGGCCGCCTGCTCGGCATCGCTGCCCTGGGCCTCCATCAGGGGGATCAACTCCCGAGCGACAAAGGGGAAGGTCACGAACAAGGTGGCCAACACGATGCCGGGAACGGCGAAGATGATCTGGATGTCCTTGGAATCGAGCCACGGACCCAGGAACCCCTGGGCTCCGAACATCACCACATAGATCAGCCCCGAGACCACGGGAGATACCGAGAATGGCAGGTCGATCAGGGTGATCAGCAGGGCTTTGCCCCGGAATTGGAACTTGGCCACCGCCCAGGCGGCGATCACCCCGAACACCAGGTTCAGGGGCACGCAGATCACCGACACCAACAGGGTCAACCGCACGGCCGAACGCGTGTCGGGCTGGCTCAGGGCATGGACATAGGCCGACCCGCCCTTGGCGAGCGCCTGGGCGAACACATTGGCCAGCGGCAGCAGCAGGAAGACGCCGACAAAGGTCACGGCGATGCCGATGAGAACCCGTCGTACGAACGCCGGTTCTTCGATGCCCCGGCGGGATTTGGTGTTGGTGGCCATCTTCGGGCCTCTGGGAATGGCGCCGGCCATGGTCAACGTTGGAAGCGGCTCGCCCAGCGTTCGAGCAGGTTGATGGTGATGAGGATGGCGAACGAGGCGCTGAGCATCACCACGGCCACGGCCATGGCGTTGGCGTGTTCGAACTGGTCCAACCAGCCCATGATCACCTGGGGGGTGATCTCCGAGACGTAGGGTTTGTTGGTCGAAATGAAGATGACCGAACCGTATTCGCCGACGGCCCGCGCGAAGGCCAGCGCGAAGCCGGTCAACAAGGCGGGCAGCAGGGCCGGAAAGACGACCCGGCGGAAGGTGCACCAGCGTCCGGCTCCGAGGGTCGCCGCCGCTTCCTCGAGTTCGACCTCGAATTCTTCGAGCACCGGTTGAAGGGTCCGGATCACGAAGGGCAGGCTCACGAAGGTCAGCGCCAGAACGATTCCGCCGTGGGTGTAGGCCAATCGGATGTCGAGAGGGACGAGGAACCGACCGAGCCATCCGGACTGGGAAAACAGATTGGCCAGCGTGAGACCGGCGACGGCGGTCGGCAGTGCGAACGGGAAATCCACCAAGGCGTCCAAGAACTTGCGGCCCGGGAAGCGGTATCGGGTCAACACCCAGGCCAGCAGGGTGCCCATGATGGCGTTGATCGACGCCGCCAGAAACGAGGCTCCGAAGGTGAGTCGGTAGGCCGCCAGGGCCCGATCGCTGAAGGCGACCCGGACGAAGTCGGCCCAGCTCATGGCACTCACCCGGATCAGCAGGCCACCCAGCGGAATCAGGACGACCAGGCTCAGGTAGGCGAGGGTGTAACCCATCGTCAGCCCGAAACCCGGCAGCACATTGAATCGTCGTTGGCCCATGAACCGAAGAACCCAACGCTATTCAGCCGATCCGGCCATTGTAAATGCATAAAGACAACTGGCTTTGTAGGGATTTAAGCACACCCCTCCGGATCGACTTGGCCACGGATCGACTTGGCCATTGATGCCGGCCCCGGGATTCGACACGTTTTCGCCCATGTCGATTCCGAGCGAATTCAGCAACGTCACCGCCGTGGCCAAGGCCAACGTCTATTTCGAGGGCAAGGTGGTGTCCCACACGATCCGGTTTGCCGATGGCACCAAGAAGACTCTGGGCCTGATCTACCCGGGCCAGTTCCACTTCGGCACCGATCTGGCGGAGCGGATGGAAATCGTCGCCGGCCAGTGTGTCATCCGGCTGGATGGCACCCAGGAAACTCGGACCGTCTCGGCCGGTGCGTCCTTCGATGTCCCCGCCAAGTCCGGGTTCGACATCGAGGTGTCGAGCGGGATCTGCGAATACATCTGCTCGTTCTTGCCCTGATCGGGGCGGCGGCGTGTGCCGAGGGCCCACACGGGGCGTCTCCTTGGGGATGTCCCGGAGGGGGCGGACCGGTTCCGGAGAGCCACACACTCTCCCGAGGCATTGACTCGGCAGGGGGGCTGGGCGTTTGCTCTCGGGACTCTCCTATGAATCGTCGTCGTTTTCTCCTGGGGGCCGCGGTCGGCCTTCCGATCCTTCCGGCTTGGGCACAGGCCCAGCGATCCAAGTCCTACACCTTCGGCCTCATCGCCAAATCCCAGGGCAATGCCGTGTTCCAGGTGGCCCGGGTGGGCGCCGAAGACGCCGCGCGAGAGCTCGGCGCCCGGCACGGGGTGAAGATCCGCATCGACTGGCGCACGCCGAACGAAGAGGACGCCCAGAAGCAGGCCGAAGCCATCGAGCAGTTGGTGCTGGCCGGTGCCGACGGCATCGCCGTCAGTTGCAGCGATGCCAACAAGGTGACCGACGCCATCAACAAGGCGGTGGGCAATGGCGTCCCGGTCGTCACCTTCGATTCCGATGCGCCGGCCTCCAAGCGACTGGTCTGCCACGGTGTGGATGACGGCCTCTGTGGCGAGCAGGTCATGGTCGAATTGGCCCGGGTGCTCGGAGGCAAGGGTACCATCGCGATCCTGGCCGGAAACCAGAATGCCCCCAATCTCCAGAAGCGGGTGGCGGGTGTGCGCAAGGAAGCCCAGAAGCACCCCGGTGTGACGATCCGCGACACCTATTACCATCGCGAGACCCCGCAGGATGCCGCCGCACGGATCGAGCAGGTGATGCAGTCCAATCCGGACATCACCGGATGGGCCCTGATCGGAGGTTGGCCGCTCTTCACCGAGAACGCCCTGAAGTGGCAGCCCGGTGCCGTGCAGTGTGTCAGCGTCGACGCCCTGCCGATCTGCCTGAACTACCTCCGCAGTGGCCATGTCCAGGTGCTGCTGGCCCAGCAATGCCATGCCTGGGGGTATCGATCGGTGGAGCACCTCTTCAACAAGGTGCACCTGCGCAAGGATCCGGCGTCGCCCAAGGATGTCAGTCCTCTGGTCCGGGTGGATCGGTCCAATGTCGAGGCCTACGCCCGGAACTGGGAGAAGTGGTTGCCGAAATGAGGCGGATTTCGGTGGCCGCTGCCGGCACCGATTCGATTCACGCCAGCCGGTCCCCGGCTCAGAGGACCTCCATGAGCATGGAGACGGTGCGGCCGATGCTGCCCTGATTCTCGCGCACCACCGCCTGGGCCCGGCGACCGAGCGCGGCCCGCTCGTCGGGGTGTTCGATCAATCGGGTGAGGATGGCTTCGAGCTCGGCCGCGTCGCCGACTTGCAGGGCGGCCTTGGCGTTCACGAAGGCCGGAGCGATGTCGGGGAAGTTCTCCATGTGCGGGCCGAACACCACCGCCTTGCCCAACGCCGCCGGTTCGATCGGGTTCTGTCCGCCCTGGGCCGTGAGGCTCTTGCCGACGAAGACCACGTCGGCCCGGGTGTAGAAATGGCGGAGTTCTCCGGTGGTGTTCACCAACAGGCAGTCGAGCTCACCGGCCCGGTGGCGGGTGTTCGGCCTGAGGTCTTTGCGGAAGACGAATCGAAGGCCCAGAGCCTGCAGTTCTCCGCCGACAGCGGCGCCCCGCTCGTGGTGCCTCGGCACCAGGACCAGGAAGAGCTTCGGAAACCGCGCCTTCAGCCGGAGGTGGATCGAGGCGAGGATCCGCTCCTCGCCGTCGTGGGTGCTGCCCGCAACCACCACCACGGTGTCCGGACCCACGCCCAATTGGCCCAGCAGGCTCACGACATCCAGCGGGCGAGGGTCGTCCAGTTTGGCGGCATCGAACTTGAGGCTGCCCACCACGTGGATGGCGTCTTCACGGCATCCGAGTTGCCGCAGGCGCTGGGCGTCGCTCTCGTTCTGCGCCCCGACGCCCTCGAAGCCGGCGAAGAGATCCCGGAAGAGGAAGCCGAACCTCCGATAGCCCTTGAACGACCGCTCCGACAACCGGGCGTTGACCAGGAAATACGGAACCCCGCGCCGCTGGAGGCTCCAGAGGAAGTTCGGCCAGATCTCGGCCTCCACCAGGATGACCACCTCGGGGTTGATGAGACCGATCGCCCGTTGGATGTGCTTCCGACGGTCGATGGGGTAGTAGATTTTCGTGATGTGCGCCGGGAGGCGTTCACGCAACAACCCCATGCCGGTCGAGGTGGTGGTGGACACCACGATCTTGTGCAGCGGGAGCAGGGGCTCCATCGCCCGGATGAGTTGGGTGCACAGATTGACCTCGCCCACGCTGACGGCGTGGAACCAGACCACCTGACGGTTGGTCAGGGCTTGCTTGAGCTTGGCATCGTAGAGCCCGAAGCGCTCCCCGAACCCCGCCTGCCAGGATCCGCGTCGGTACATCTTCAGGAAATACCAGGGTGCCGAGAGAGCGAACCCGATATTGAAGAGGATGTTGTAAAGCAAACGCATGGATGGGGGTCAGGCCCGGTGTCGATCCGGGGTCATCGATTCAACGTTCCTGAAACGCGGCAGGTTACGAGGAAGGTGACGCTTTTTTTGGGGCGGACTTCCTGGACGGCTTCGAGCCGGCGGACTTTGGCTTGGTGGACTTTGGCCGAGCGACCTTCGGGGTTTCGGTCGGGCCGGATCCGATCCGCCGCACGAAGGCACCGATCCACTCGCAGGCCCGTTGTTCCCGCGTCTTGGCCACCTCCAAAACCTCCTGGGCCGACACCACCTGGGCCTGGCCGCCGAGGCCGGCCGCCGCGTTGGTGATGCAGCTGCAGCCGGCCACCCTCAACCCGAGTTGGCGGGCCACGATGACTTCGGGCACGGTGCTCATGCCGACCGCATCGGCTCCCCAATGGCGGAAGGCCCGGATCTCGGCCGGCGTCTCGAAGCTGGGTCCCGAAACGGCCAGGTAGACGCCCTCGCGCACCGGCAACCGGATGGATCGCGCGGCCGCCTTGAGGTGCTGCTGGAGATCCGGGTCGTAGGCGCGGGTCATGTCGACGAAGCGCTGCTCTCCCTCGCCGACCGGGCCTCGCAAGGGGTTCATGCCCAGGAAGTTGATGTGGTCGTTGAGGATCATGAAATCCCCGACCCGGAACCCGGGATGGATGCCGCCGGCGGCATTGGTGACCAACAACGTCTCCACCCCCATGGCGGCCAGGACCCGAGTGGCGAAGACCACCTCGGCGGGCTCGAACCCCTCGTAGTAATGGGCCCGGCCACTGAGCACGGCCACGGGCACCGAGTGCCAGGTTCCGATCCTCAGCCGGCCTTCATGGCCCGGGGCGCTTCCCACCGGAAAGCCCGGAAGGTCGCGGTAGGAGAATTCGCGCTCGACCTCCACTGCTTGGGCGACGGGCCCGAAGCCGCTGCCCAGGATGATCGCCAAGCGCGGTTTCAGCGCGGTGCGGCGGAGGATCAACGAGGCGGTGGCCGAAGGGCGGGGCAGGGGTTGGGAGCGGCGAGGCATGGCGCGGCAAGGTTGGGGGGATTCAGCCGGGAACAACGGACGTGCGTTGCGCGTGGGAGGCCAGCGCGGCCTCGAAGACCTCGTGGCTCCGCACGGCCTCATCGGGCGTGACACAGCCGAAGCGATCGCCCAGGGCTCCGACCCGTTCGGCGGCATAGGCCGCCCACATCTGGAGGAAGCAATCGGGGAAACCCGGTTCGAAGATGCCGCCGGTGATGGTGGGGAAGGGTGTCTGGAATCCCAGATCGGTGCGGCTCCACCATTGTTCCTTCGACCGGTCGAACTTCCAGAGCGTCTTGGGTTCGGCGGTGGAATAGCGCATGCCGCCGTCGGTCCCCAGGATTTCGATGGACCAGGTGTTGGTGGCGCCCGGAGCCAAGCGCTTCATCTCCAGTCGCAGGGGAGTTCCGATTCCCTGGATGAGGGCCTCGGTGTGGAGCATGGCGTTGTCCCAGGTGTCGCAGGGAGCCATGCCGCCCCGGCCATCGGGTCGCTCGTGGTAGATCTTCTGCAACTGCGCGTAGACCCGCGTCGGAAACCACCCGAGGCGGAACGGCACGTGCACCACATGCATGCCGAGATCGCCCATGACGCCGATGGCGCCACAGGTGCGCACCTGACGCTTCCAGTTGACCGGTTTGGTCGGGTCCAGATCGCTGGCGTGCCAGAAGCACGAGCGCACCTCCAAGGGTTTGCCCATGGCACCCGATTTGGCCCACTCGATCACGCGCTGGACACCGGGCAGGAACGGGAACTCGGAACTGCATCGCACGAAGCGTCCCGATCGGGCTGCGGCATCGCGGATCCGTCGGGCCGACGCGAGGTCGATCCCGAAGGGCTTCTCGGCCAGGAGATCCTTCCCGGCGGCCAACACGTCGAGGTAGATCGCCTCGTGGAGGTTGTGCGGGACGGCCACATACACCACATCGACCTCGGGCGAGGCGAGCAGTTGCCGGTGGTCTTGCGTCAGCAGCTTGACGGTCGGGATCTGGCGGAACCAGTCGAGCAGGCCGGGTTGCAGATCGCAGACCGCGACCAGTTCCACCTGAACGGGGAAGTTGTTCAGGACGAACCAGCGGGCGAAGGCGCTGGCGGCTTCGCGGCCCATGAGGCCGCCGCCGATGATGCCGACACGGAGTGTGGGTTTCATGAAAGGGTCGTCGAACGGAGGGGCGTGCCGCCGCCATGGGACGGTGTGGCTCGGGACAACCTGTCCCGGAGATCGGCCCAGCCGTCGAAGCCGTTGCGGTTGCGGTCCAACAAGTCGCGCACTTGGTCGACGGTGAGGCCCTCGGACTTGAGGACCTGGTCGAGGGGGCTTCCCGACCTCAGGTCGCCGTGGATCTTGCGCAGGGTCCGAAGGGTCAGGGCCGAGTCGGTCCGCCCCAAGGCGTCGGTACGCGATGCGGCCGTCAGGTGCGAGGCTCCGTCGGCGAAGCCGACCGAGGGGTGGTCGGGGTTGCTGGGCCGATCCACGGTGGCCTTCACGGCGTTCCAGGCATCGACCACCGCTTCGGAGCGCCCGCGCATCCCGATGGATCGGCGGAAGCTGTTCTCCACGAAACGCAGATGGACCAGGTCTTGGGCGGCCGCGTTGACCTCGCGACCGGTGCGTGCCGGGGCCGCATTCCGGATCACCTCCAACTCGCTGGCGAAGAGTTCCGGGCTCATCCAGAAACTCACGGCCGCCAGAGGCCTGAACGGCAGCGGGATGATCCGCAGCAACAGGTGACGCTCAAAGCCGGCCGGACTGCAACCATGGTGGTGGCAGTAGGCTTCCTTGAAATTGGCGTGGACCGGTTGGACTGGGGCCATGACGTTGGATCGGCGCACTGAAGGTGCCTTGAGAATCCGGTCGATGACGGCGTGGTGTCAACGGTGCGACGGGTCCTTTGTCGAACCCGTCGGGTCGTCGTCAGGATTGCACCCGGTAGAGGGTTTCGCCGGCTTTGGGGACATAGAGGATCCCCTCCGACTCCCGGCCTTGGAACTGCGCGGGGTCCAGAGTGCGCCAATCCCGATAGCCCAGGTTGATCTCATGGCACACCGCTTCGGGGATCCCGGTGGCCAGGGTGACGCGGGCGCGGCGGGTCTCCACGCCATTCTCATAAGTGCCCTGCCCAAAAACATGGGTGCTGTGCGCCAGGGTTCCCCAGGGGAAATCCTTGAAACGGTCCCACTGCTTGAGGAAGTAGTCGCGGCAATGGTAGCCCACCTGACGGATGAGTGCGCCGTGCACGACACTGACTTCGTGGAGGTGGGGTGCGTAGATGATGAGCTCACCCCCCGGGGCCAGCACCGGCTCGAGTTTGTACATGCACTTGGCGCCGACCCACAGCTCGTCGTACATCGCCGGGGCGCAACTGAGGATGGTGTGGTACTGGCGGTCCTTCCATTCGATGTGCGTCTGGGCGGAGAGGTCGGCGGCCTGATCCCAGGCCGCCTCGGGGGTCCCCCCGAAGATCCCGGCCAGCTCGCCGTGCCCGCCGGGTTTCACCACCAGGGCCAGGCACAACTTTGGGATCGGCACCATCGCGCCGGCCCGGTCCACCACCCGGCGTACCGGGGTCCATTTCTGGCCGATCACGCCGACGGTGGTGATCACCGCGCCGAGCCAGTGGAAGAAGTTGAGGATCTCGGGCCCGCTGACGCCGGGGAACAGGTACTTGTTGCCACCGCTGAAGCCCACGACCTCGTGCGGGAAAACCGGTCCGACGATGACGATCTGATCGTAGTCGAAGACTCTCCGATTGATGGAGACGGGCACATCCATGGCGAAGAGTCCGCCGGACAGGGCCCGGATCTCGTCGGCCGGAATGATTCCGAGGGAGTGGAGGGCGGCCGGGTTGTCCCACTCGTGATTGAAGAAGCCCACCGACCGGTAGCGTGTGGAACGTTCTTCGGGAGTGATCTCCAATCGGGCGCAAATGGCCTCTTCGGGCATCGGCGGGTGGGTGCCGAGGGCGATCAGGATGTCCAAGGCGGCCACCGAGCCGGACCACTCGGCATGCAGAGCCTTGAACACCGCGCCGATGGGTGCGGTTCGAGTGCCATCGGGGATGATGAGCAGGACGCGCTTGCCTTGGAACTCTCGGGCCGGATGGTGCTGGGCCACCCAGGAGGCTATTTCGGATTCGTTCATCGGGAAATCAAACCCCGGCCACAGTCGCCCGGCCGGGGCTCGGGCCATCATGGGTGAGCCGATCCCGGGATGACAAATGCGATATCCCGAGGACCGGTCGCATTCCATGACGAACCCGGTTGAACCCGGTCGACTCCAAGACGGCCGCTCCAGCCGCCCTGGATCGGCCCCGTTGAGAGTCTAAAGCGCTTTGAGGGCTTCGAGCACGTCGTCGGCGTGAGTCTCGGGTTTCACCGTATCCCAGATCCGCGCGATGCGACCCTGTGCGTCGATGAGGAACGTCACCCGATGCATGCCCTGATAGCGCCGGCCCATGAAGACCTTCTCAC
Source organism: Verrucomicrobiales bacterium (assembly GCA_027490985.1). Lineage (GTDB taxonomy): Bacteria > Verrucomicrobiota > Verrucomicrobiia > Limisphaerales > UBA9464 > SXXZ01. Next base: position 38,162 of record JAIXXC010000215.1, on the reverse strand, counting down.
CCCAGGCCCCGAACGCCTGAGCGACGACCGCGTCGGGATCCGACAGCAAGGGGAAGGGCAGCCGATGCTTGTCGGTGAACTTGACGTGGGATTTCACCGTGTCGGCGCTGACGCCCAGCACCCGGGCCCCGGTCTTCTGGATGGCCTCGTAGCGGTCGCGGAATCCGCAGGCCTCCTTGGTGCAACCCGGGGTGTCGTCCCGCGGGTAGAAGTAGATCACCACCGGTTTTCCGAGCAGATCCTTGGAGTGGATCTCGGAACCGTCGGTGACCACGGCGTGGAACGAGGGCGCCGCATCTCCGGCGCGAAGAGTCAATGGAACAGCCTTGGCCATACCCTCAACCTATGCGGGAACCGCTCAAGCGCAATGAGCCAGCGCGGTGAGTCTGAGTCCCTCGAGCGTCAATCCGGGAACCACGGCGTCGATCTCGGGCAAGCCCCGGGCGATCAGGCGTGCATAGCCCCCGGTGGCCACCACGGGCAGGCGGCGGACCCCCAACTCCCGCCGCAGTTCGAGGATCAGGCCGCGCACCAGACCCCGGTAACCGAAGACGGCTCCGGACAGCATGGCCTCCTCGGTGTTGCGACCGACCACTCGGCGCGGATTCCGGATGCGGATCCGCGGCAGGAGTGCAGTCTTCTCGTGGAGGTAATCGGTCATGGCCGAAAGTCCCGGGGCGATGATGCCGCCGACGTAATCCCCCGCGCGGTTCACCACGTCGAAGGTGACCGCGGTCCCGAAGTCGACGACCAGTGCGGGAGCCCCGTAGTGGTGGCGCGCAGCCACGGCGTTGGCCAGTCGGTCCTGTCCGATGGTGTCGGGCTTGGGGTAATCGATGCCGACGCCGCGGAGCGTGTGCGGAGTGAGTTGCAGCGGGGCCGTGTGCCAGCGGTGGTGGGCCCACTCGGTGACCGCCGTGTTGACCCTTGGTACGACACTGCAGAAGCACAGCAGGTCGGGTTTCCGTCGGCCCAACAGCGCCTCGAGCAAGGCCGGTGCGGTGCCGTCATTCCAGGCCGAAGTCGGCAGATCCCCGAGGATGCGAAGGCTTCGCGGTCCCCCCAGTCCGACGTGGGTGTGGGTGTTGCCGATGTCGAGCAGGAGCATCATGGCGTCGGGCCCTTGGCCAGCGAGACATCCCCTCCGATGATGTGCTCCAGACGCCCATGATCGGTCCGGACCAGCAGCGCTCCGTCTTCATTGAGCGATTCGGCCCGGCCGATGATCACGCGGTCGGCCATGCGGATGGTGACCCGCTGGCCCAGGGTGCTGCAGCGGCGCATCCACTCGTCGCTGATCTCGTGGAAGTCACCGCGACGCAGTCGGCCATAGGCCGCCTCGAGTTCCGCGAGGACCCGGGTGGCCAGTTCGGCCCGATCGAAGGGGCGGCCCCCCTCGATCCGGAGCGAGGTGGCGATGGACCTCAACTCCGGGGGCATCTCGTCCTCGGTCAGATTGACATCGATGCCGATGCCCAGGACGACATGGCGGATGTGGTCGAGTTCGGCACCCAGCTCCAGAAGGATGCCGGCGACCTTCCGGGTGCCGAAGACGATGTCGTTGGGCCACTTGATCTCGGGCTTCAACCCGGTATGTCGCTCGATTCCGCGGGCCACCGCGACGGCGCTCACCACCGTCAACTGGGTGGCGGCCGACGGGGGGAGTTGAGGGCGGAGCAGCACCGAGAACCAGAGCCCTTTTCCCGAGGGTGAAATCCATTGCCTTCCGAGCCGTCCGCGGCCACGGCTCTGGGATTCGGCGAAGACCACGATGCCTTCCCGGACTTCGTCGCGCGCCAGTTTCTCGACCACATCGTTCGTGGAGGCCGTTTCCTGGAAGACCTGGATCTCGCGACCGATGATGTGGCCGGGGCCGAGTCGGGCCATGAGGTCGTCGGCATGCAGACGATCGGGCGAAGAGCGCAGTTGGTAGCCGTGGTGCGGACTCGCTTCGATGTCGTAGCCGGCCTTGCGGAGCTCCTCGATGCGCGACCAGACGGCGGCCCGCGAAATGCCCAGGTCCTTGGCCAGTGCGGCCCCCGAGATTCCGGCCTCTCCGGCCGATCTCATCGCGGCAAGAATGCGGGCGTCGGGATTCACGGCATGAAGTCGAGGCCGATGTCGACGGCGCGGGCCGAATGGGTGAGCGCGCCCACCGAGATGAAGTCGACGCCGGTCTCGGCCACGCCCCGGACCGTGGATTCATGGATGCCCCCGCTGGCCTCGGTCTGGCAACGCCCCGCCATGCGCCGGAGAGCCTCGCGCAGGATCTCGGGCGGCATGTTGTCGAGAAGGACCCCGTCGGCACCGGCCTCGGCGGCCCGCTGAGCCTGTTCCGGGGTGTCGGCCTCGACCTGGACGAACAACCCGGGGAACTGCGATCGGGCGCGTCGCACGGCGGCGGTCACCGGATCGGGGTCGGCGTCGGCCAGGGCGGCCAGGTGGTTGTCTTTGATGAGGATCCGATCGTGCAAACCCATGCGATGGTTGACCCCGCCCCCGCAGCGCACGGCGTATTTCTCGAATCGCCGCCACCCGGGCGTGGTTTTGCGGGTGTCCAGGATGCGGGTGCGGGTGCCCTCCAGAAGGCGGACGTAGCGCGAGGTGGCCGTGGCGACGCCGGAGAGGCGTTGCACAAAATTCAGGGCCACCCGCTCTGCCGAGAGCAGGGCCCGCGAGGGGCCGGTGACTTCGAGCAGGGGAGTGCCGGTTGGGCAGGACTGCCCGTCGTCGACGCGTCGGAGGATCCGAGCGTTGGGAGAAAGTTCCCGGAAGGCCATTTCGGCGAATTCAAGCCCCGCCACGGTCAACGGTTCGCGGGCGTTCATCCGGGCCGTGGATTCGGCGTTGGGGGGGATGCAGGCCAGACTGGTGGCGTCGCCGGTTCCGAGGTCTTCCTCGAGGGCCTGGATAACGGCCATCCGAATCAGTTGGGGATCCAATCGCTCCACGCGGCAAGGCTGCAAGAGTCGCGGTCGGGCGCGCAATCGGCAAAGCGCTTCAACCCGTGAAGGAAAACAAAACCGGGGCGCAGACCGTGTTGGCCTGGCACCCCGGTTGGAGGCAGGAGTTGTGAGCAGGGGTCGTTGTGAACGGCGCGGGGAGGACCGTGTTTTCTACTGGTCTGTTCGCTCCGTGTTGTCGGCGGCCTTACTGGAGCGCCTCGAACACCTTGCCCACCATGTCCTTGCTCGGGGTCAGGGTCTTGGAGCCCGGTTTCCACTTGGCGGGGCAGGCCTGATCGGGATGACGGACGAGGTAGGCGTTGGCCTCCATCTTCCGCAGTAGCTCCGAGGCGTCGCGGCCCACGTTGTAGAAGTTGATCTCGCTCGAGACCAGGGTGCCTTCGGGATTGATGATGAAGGTGCCGCGCAAGGCCAGACCGCTGCCGCAATCATAGACCCCGAAGATCCGGGAAACGGCCCCGGTGGGGTCGGCCGCCAGGGGATACTTCACGTCGGCGAGCAAGCGCTCGGAATTGCGCCAGGCCAGATGGGCGAACTTGGTGTCGGTGGACACACCGTACACGTCGCAGCCCAGGTCCTTGAGCTTGGGATGGACCACGGCCAGGTCGGCCAGTTCGGTGGGGCAGACGAAGGTGAAATCGGCCGGGTAGAACACCAGGACGGTCCAGCGGCCGCTCCGCTTGGCCTCCTCGAGGGAGAACTTGCCGAACTCGCCGGCGGCGGGATCGTAGGTTTCCATCTCGAAGTGGGGGACGCTTTGTCCGACGCGCAGTGTGATCGAGTCGCTCATATCAAAAATGGATGAATCAGCTGTTTGGAATGACTTGGATGACTGGGATGACTGGGATGACTTGGGGTCGTTGACCAGTGGTTTTGGCGCGACGCCGAAACCGGGGACATCGATAGCATGTCCGGCCCGGGGCGCAATCGGTCGCCGTGTTTTTTTGACGGATCGCCATCGTGGAATAGAGTGGACCATGAAGCCCTCGCTCTGGTTGATCCCCTTGCTCTGTTCCACGCTGTGGTCGGCCGAACCTTGGAACCAGTGGCGTGGACCCGCGCGCGACGGGCGCATTTCCGGACCGGAATGGCCTTCCCGCCTCGATGAGGCCAGCCTCCGTCGTCGCTGGCGTGTGCCTCTCGGTCCGAGCTATTCCGGCCCCGTGTTGAACTCAGAGCGGGTGTTCGTCACCGAGACGGTCGACAAGAAACGCGAACGCGTGAGTGCGCTCCGCCGCTCGGACGGAACCGTGGCTTGGACGCGGGACTGGGAAGGTTCCATGTCGGTGCCCTTCTTCGCCCGGTCCAACGGAGATTGGATCCGAGCCACCCCGGCGTTGGATGGGGATACGCTCTATGTGGCCGGGATGCGGGATGTCCTGGTGGCCCTGAATGCCACGGATGGCACCGAGCGCTGGCGTCTCGATTTCGTGAGTCGATTCGGGTCCGATCTGCCCACGTTCGGCTTCGTCTCGTCTCCGTTGGTCGACGGCGACAGCGTCTACGTGCAGGCGGGCGGGGGCGTGGCCCGTTTGCGCAAAACCGATGGGCAGGTGATCTGGCATGGGGTCCGCGACGGCGGTGGCATGATGGGCAGCGCCTTCGGTTCGCCCGTCATCCTCACCCTGGCGGGGCGCCGGCAATTGGTCGTCCAGTCACGCACCAAACTCATCGGGGTGGGGTTGGAGGACGGCGCCGAATTGTGGTCCCTTCCGGTGGAATCCTTCCGGGGGATGAACATCCTCACGCCCACCTGGGCCGGCCAAGACCGGCTGTTCACCGCCACCTACGGGGGCAAGACCCTGGGCATCGATGTGCGCTCCGAGAACGGGCGGCTTCGCGCGGTGCCCGCCTGGGAGTTCAAGGCGCAGGGCTACATGACTTCGCCGATCATCCACAACGGTCATGCCTACCTCCAATTGCGCAGTCAGCGGGCGATGTGCATCGAACTGGCCACGGGCGTGGAGAAGTGGACCACCGGTGAGAGCTTCGGGAAATATTGGAGCATGGTGGCCCAGGGTGACCGGATTCTCGCCCTCGACGAACGGGGTGAGTTGATCCTCTTCAGGGCCGACCCGGCCCGGTTCGACGTGGTCTCGCGGCGCAAGGTCGCCGATGCCGACACCTGGGCCCACCTGGCCGTGGAGGGCTCGTCGCTCTACGTCCGGGAATTGAACGGGCTCAGCTCCTGGGACTGGAACAAGCCGTCTGCGCCGTGACGATCGGGTGACTCAGAAAATGCTGCCCGCCGCGGTGCCGATCACCTGCAAGGGGCCGGCATCCTCGAGGGTTTCGGTGGCCTTCTCGACCTTCTGAAGGGTGAGCTTCAGGTTGCGCAGGAATGCGTCGTCGTTGATGAGTTGACCCACCGTGCCGTTGCCTCGGTTGAGCTTCTCGGCCACCTCGCGGAGGTTGGTGAGCATGTTGGTGGTCTCGCGGAAGAGGGAATCGTCGACCAGCAAGCGGCCGATCGTGCCCTTGCCGGAATTCATACCCGAGACCATCTCGCGGGCATTGGACAGGGTGACCTTCAGGTCTTCGGTCGAGGCGATGAGGTTGGTCACGGCTTGGAGTGTCTGCACGTACAGCGTGTCCTCCTTCATCAGTCGGCCCATCGTTCCCTGACCCTGGTTCATCCCCGTGGTCATGGAGTCGATGTTGCTCAGGATCGACGCGATACGCGGTTGGTTGTCCTTGATCATGTCGGTCATGGGCCCGAGCAACTTGGTGAACTCCTCACCGCTGAAGCTCTTGGTCATGTTCTGCATGCCGTCGGCCGCGGTCTCGAGCTTGGCCATGATGGCGGCCAGGTCGGGTTGTTCGCGGCTCTCCAACAAGGCCCCGGTGGAGGCCACCGGCGAGGTGGGGTTTCCGAAATCCAGCGCCACGAAGTTCTGCCCCATCAGGCCCGTGAACTTGATGGCCGCCTTGCTGTCGGTGCGGACACCGGCGGCCGGCTCCACGGTCATGGCGACCTCCACCTTGCCGTCGGCGAGGCGGATGGCTTGGACTCGACCGACGTCGACGCCCGCCAGTTTGACCGGGTCTCCCGCCTTCAGGTCACCGGCGGTGTTGAACCGCGCCTTGATGGGGATGCCCTTGTCGAAGAACCGACCGCCTCCGACCATCTCGAACAGCACGAATGCGGCCACGAAGACGAGGGCGAAAAAGAGGCCCAAACGGGTTTCCAGAGAGTTTTTCATTCAGACCAATCGAGTGACATCCGTCGGGGGAGAATGTCTGCTGCAAAACGCTAGAAAGGCAACTCCGACCGAGTCAATGGCGACCGAGGCCGCTCCCACTGCGGAGAGCCTGAGCCACCGGCCACGTCTTTGAGTCTCTGTGAAAAAACCCCGGGCCACAAGCGCGGCACCGGGGTTCTGGAAAAGCGGATTCCGAATTGACGGATCAGGCGAAGGTGTTCTTGCGGTAGGCACCCATGACCGGGGCATCCGGGTTCACTTCAGGGCCGAAGTAGCGCAGGCACACCAGAGGCTCGGTTTCGCTGGTGTTCTCGAAGGTCACACCGGCCTTCGCGCCGTCTTCGGTGCAGAAGTACTCGTCTTCGGTCAGTTCGTGGAAGCGGATCAGCTTCGGACTGTTCAGCGGCTGACCGTTGATCTTGCCGCTGCCCTGGACGCAGATCAGGCCGTAGGCCCCGTTGTCCTTGATGGTGGCCTTCATGCCCGGATCGACGGTCAGTTCCTTCGCGGTGAAGAGCTGTTCGCCATCGACCTTGCCGTACACGATCCAGCGATCGACGAAGCCTTCCTTGCGGGTGTCGGCGACCGGAACCGGCTCCAGATAGTGGTTGTCCTTGAAGTTCGGGTCGACGTTCTTGTCCCAATCCAGCTGCTCGACGATGAAGTCGAGATCCTGATGGTACTTCTTGGGCATGTCCTTCACCAGGAGGCTCCAGGGCACATAGCGGCCCTCGACCATGCTCTGGTACATGCCGAACACGTCGCTGCCCCATTGCGGTTCGTAGGTGCAGAGGCTGCCCGGGGCGTGAAGGATGCAGGGGTCGATCAACCAACCGGTGCCCGGCTTCAGGCGATAGGCCTTGGACAGGTCGAGGATGCCGTTGTCGCCCTTGTTCCAGTCTTCGAGGCACTTGCGCACCTGGGCCTTGGTCGTGCCCGGCTCGAAGCCCATGAACGTGTAGGGGAAGTTGTTGCCGACATTGTTGTGCTGGGGCGGGAAGTAGTAGCTCTCGGGCTTGCCTTCCTGACCGACCAGCTTGGCCTGCTTGGCCGACTGGTGCATGTGGTGCGGGATCGGCCCCATGTTGTCGAAGAACTTGGAGTACACGGGCCAGCGGCCGTACTTCTTCCAGATCGATTTGCCCACCAGGGTGGCCCCGGTGTCTTCCACAGCCTGCCGCAGGGTGAAGCGTTCCTTGCCGACCACGACGTAGCTCAGACCCTCATCCGGCACGCGCCCTTCATTGGCGGCCTCGGTCGTCGAGGCGAACCAGCGCTCGTCGATGCCGCCGCGATTGGCGCCGTAGGCGTAGGTGTCGTCCGGGTGGAGCTTGAGGCGGAGGCCCGGCTGGAGAAAGGAGCGGGGTACCCAGGCCGGAGCCAGGCGCAGCAGGCCTCCCGTGCGGGAGAGTTCGGCTTCGACCTTGGACTTGGTGTTCTTCCGGACGGTCTTGAGTTGCGTGACGGTGTTCATCGAAATCGTTTCAGAGAGTTCGTTCGACCTCCGCTGGTGCCAGTCCGAGTCCAGCCACAATGGGCTGTCATCGGAGGCTCAACGCAGGATCGGCCAAGGCTAATCGCGAGGAGGCCCTGTCGGCCAATGGAAAACCGACCAACGATCCGGATTCTCTCGGGACGATCCGAAGCGGCTTCCGGCCGGGCGGGTTCATGGCTTCCCGGTGACGGTGCCGACGGAGGAATCGGCCGCGCCGCGGGCGTCAGTTGGGCAGGAGTCTCAGGACCGACTGGGGCAATTGGTTGGCCTGGGCCAGCATCGCCGTGGTGGATTGGTTGAGGATGTTCTGTTTGGAGAACTCGGTGCTCTCACGGGCGACATCGACGTCTTTGATGGCCGATGTGGCGGCCGTGAACGACTCGATGGTGGCGTCCAGATAGTCGTTGGCCATGTTCAGCCGGGACTGATTGGCACCCACCTGTGCACGGTCGGCGGCGAGCTGGGTGATGGCCGTTCTGACGTAGCCCAGGGCCGTGGTGGCCGCGGAGGTGGTCGAGATGGCCGTCCCCGAGGTGGTGATGTTGTTGTAGGTCGTCGAAGTGGCCCCCAGATTGATCCCGCTCATGACGAAGCTGGTGCCTTCGGAATCGATGACCGACTCCACATTGGCCGCCGAGAAGAGCGACACGCCGTTGAACTCCTTTCCTGAGATGTCGGTGATGTAGCTCTTCAGCTGCACGAACTCGTTGTTGTAGAGGGTGCGGTCGGCATCGCTCTTGGTGCCGTCGAGCGAGAGCATCGCCAGCTCGCTCATGCGGTTGAGCGTCTTGGCCACCCGCTTGAGGTAGCCGTCCTGGGTGTTGGAGAACGATTGCGCGTTGGAGACGTTGTCCTTGGCCGCATTGGCGCGCTCGAGCTTGGCGTCGAAGCGCATGCTGATGGCCAGGCCGCCGGCGTCGTCGTAGGCGTTCACGATCCGGGAGCCGGAGCTGAGTTTGGCCAGGGACTTGGTCAGCGCCGCGGAAGTCCGGGTGAGGTCGTTGGCGGAGGACTGGGCCGCCAGATTGGATCCGATGGTCATGGAATCGGGAAGAAGATGGGGTTCAGGTCGTCAAAGAAGCGGAGAGTAACTCGGGGGATCACTGCGGCAGCAGGCGCAGCACCGACTGGGGCAACTGGTTGGCCTGGGCGAGCATCGCCGTGGTGGACTGGTTGAGGATGTTCTGGCGCGAGAATTCGGTGCTCTCACGGGCCACATCGACATCCTTGATGACCGAACTGGCGGCCGTGAAGTTCTCGATGGTGGCGGCGAGCTGGTCGTTGGCCATGTTGAGCCGAGACTGGAAGGCACCGATGGTGGCGCGATCGGAAGCCAACTGGGTGATGGCGGTCCGGATGCCGCTGAGGGCGGTGGTCGCCGCACCGGTGGTGGCGATCGAGCTGCCCGTGACGGCCGTGTAGGTGGCCGAACCGAGATTGACGCCGGTCATGTCGAAGCCGGTGCCCTCGGAGTCGATCACCGAGGACACGGTGGCGGCCGAGAACAGGTTCACCCCGTTGAACTCCTTGCTCGCCACATTGCTGATGTAGCTGCTGAGTTGGTCGAACTCGTTCTCATAGAGGGCCCGATCGGCGTCGCTCTTGGTGCCGTCGAGGGAGAGCATCGCCAATTCGCTCATGCGGTTGAGCGTCTTGGAGATGCGCTTCAGGTAGCCGTCCTGCGTGTTGGTGAAGGACATGGCGTTGGCCACGTTGTCCCGCGCCGCATTCGCACGCTCGATCTTGGCGTCGAAGCGGAGGCTGATGGCCACGCCGGCGGCGTCATCGTAGGCGTTCACGATCCGTGAACCCGAGCTCAGCTTGGCCAGGGACTTGGTCAGCGCGGCGGACGTCTTGGTGAGGTCGTTGGCGGCTGATTGCGCCGCCAAGTTTGAACTGATGATCATACGGTTTTACTGTGTTGTTGGTTGGTGGCAGGACTGAAATCGGGGGTGCTGGCAGACGGCTTGGCCTTGCTCAGCGAGGGTAGCTGGGAGTGGGGAGCCCGGGTGGCCGCTTCTCGGTTGGCCTTCTGGATCTCCTCGTAGACCTCCTGCCGGTGCACCGGGATGTTGGAGGGGGCTTCGATGCCCACTTTGACGGTGTCCCCGTCGGTGCGGATGATCTTGACGATCACTCTGCCGTCGATGACGAGGCTCTCGCCGGTTTTTCTCGAAAGTATCAGCATGGTACCCTCCTTGGTCGTTGATCCTCAGACGGCGGATATCGGGTGCTGGATCGCGTAGCCCGATTGGCTCAGCACGACTTGCTTGCCGATCAACGTATGCCGGTTGATGACGATGGGCCCTTTGAGGTTGACCGTGGCCGAGCCATCGGACTTGAGGGTCACGATGTTGAAGACGAGGGCATCATTGGGATTCCGGATCTCCAGGAAGTCGACATCGTCGTCGCTCAGATCGGGGGCGTAGTCCGGCATGACGAAGCAGGGAGGCACCACCAGGAAGGCCAGGTCTTCGCCATCGGGCACCGAAAGCCAGCGGAATGGCTCCTGATCGGGCTTGGCGATCAGCGAGTAGGTCTTGATGCGCTCAAAACCCAAGAGGCCCAGCGGCAGTTGCACCTGCAAGGTCTGGATGATGTCGATTTCGGCGACGCTACTCATGGCGAGGTCCTTTGAGCACCGGGCGTGCCAGCCTCGAAAACAGCCCAAAAACCGCTGTTTTGGTCGTCCGTGGGGGCAAAAGAGGCCGAGTATGCCTCCAATCGGGAGGTTCGCCGGCAAAATTGGCCGGCAAGGTCGGTTGCGTGCCCGGAATGCCGGTCGCCCTTCGATCATTCGGTCGCGCTGGACTGTCATAGGGGCTGGATTCGGTTCGGGCCGGGCGTTCACACTTCAAGGATGTCAACACGTTGGCGGACAGGATTGAGGCTCGCGGCCGGTTTGATGGGTGGGATCCTCACCGCGCTTCTCATGGTGGTGGCTCCTCTTCAGCCTCCGGTGCCGTGGTCCACCGAACCGGTCCGAGTCCCGATCCAGCGATCCCTCGAAGAACAGCGCGGGAACCCGAAGGTGTCGAAGGGACCGCTGAGGGCCGGTTGGGCCCGTCGCCGGCTCACGCCGTCGTTGGGGCATCGGGAAGACGACGGCGCCCAGGGCCGGTTCCGCGCTCTTCCGTTGGCCGGTTTCGGAGCACGCCGAGGCCGGCCTGCGACCGGGGTGCGTCAGGATCTCTGGGCCAAGGCCCTGGCCCTCCAGGTCGCGGAGCAGCGCGTGGTCTTCATCGCGTCCGACCTGCTCATCGTCCCTCGCGAGGTGGCCGATGGCGTGGTCAGCAATCTCACGGCCCGGCCCGGGTTGCGTCGGGATCAGGTCTACTTCACGGCCACGCACACCCACGGGAGTCTTGGGGGGTGGGGCGAAGGCTGGGTGGCCGAACAATTCGGCGGACCGTTCGTGCCCGCGGTCCGGACCTGGATGATCGCGCAGTTGACCGAGGCGGCGCGGGAAGCGCTGGACTCGATGGCTCCGGCTTCACTGGGGGTGGATGCGTTCCCGGCGCCCGAGGGGATCCGAAATCGGTTGGTGGGCGATTCCGGCGAGGTGGATCCGGAATTCGCCTACCTGCGGGTGAAGCGTCAGGACGGGCAGGAGGTGCTGTGGGGTTCCTACGGAGCCCATGCCACGGTGCTCGGGTCCGGGGAGATGCAATTCCATGGCGACTACCCCGGGGTCTGGCAGGAGTCGGTGGAAGCGGAGATCCGCGGCATGGCCCTGTTTGCAGCGGGGGCCGTGGGGAGTCATGGACCGCGGGTGTCCCGGTCGGGTTGGGACGGGGCCCAGGAGTTGGGCCGTTCACTGGCCCGCCGGGTCTTGGATCGACGGGAACAGTGTGATGTGCAATCCGAGGTGGTCCTGGGGTCGGTGGCCGTCGAGTTTCCGTTGCCAACGCTGCGGGTCCGACTCGACGAGCACATCCAGTTGCGACCGTGGGCGGCGGCCCGTGTGCTGCCGGTGGCCGAGACCACGGTGCTCCAAGGGGTTCGGATCGGTTCCTGGATCTGGTTGTCCACTCCGTGCGATTTCTCGGGAGAATTGGCGCTGCAACTCAAGGCCCGGGCCCGGGATGCCGGGCTGCACTGTGGGGTCACGAGCTTCAATGGAGACTATGTGGGGTACGTGATCCCCACCCGTTATCAATCGATGGACAGCTACGAATCCCGCACCATGTGCTTCTATGGTCCGACTCTCACCGATGGGTTCATGGAAACGCTCGGTGGGATTCTCGAGCTTCTGGGGCCGTCCGCAGAGCGACGTCTTTGACCGAGGGATCGGCCCGGGGCGAAGTTCGGAAAGCCGGAATTGCCGGAATTCCCCTTGTTCGGCGGGGATGCCTCCCTCTAGGTTGCTCTCGCCAGGGCCCATGGAACGTGGACTTGTGAACCCCGCCAGGGCCGGAAGGCAGCAACGGTGCTTGTTCCGCGTCTGCCGTGGGTACCCTGGCAATTTTGTTTTCGGGTCGCTGCCTGAGTCCACTTCGGAGCGCAACCAACGCGTCTTTCGATGAAATCCCCGAGGCCGATTCGGCGCCCCGGGTCGATGAAAACCTCCCAGACCGGAGTTCCTCAGTTGAACATCCCTCGTCCCGGGTCAAACGTGCATCCTTGAAAACGGTCATCCATTGGTTTCGTCGGGATCTGCGGGTCACCGACAACACCTCGCTGTGGCAGGCTTATTCCGCATCCGATCGGGTGATCCCGGTGTTCTGCTGGGACGACGCCATCCTGAGCGCGCCCGATGTGGGGCCGCCCCGGGTGAACTTCCTGCTGCGGTCCCTGGAGGCGTTGTCTCGCAACCTGGAGTCGCTGGGGCACCGGTTGATCATCCGCCATGGCCGCCCGGAGGCGATCCTTCCGGCGTTGGCCCGGGAGTCCGGTGCTGAAACGGTCTACGCCAACAAGGATTACGAACCGTATGCCATCGCCCGGGATGAACGGGTTCGAGGGGCGTTGGCGGAGCAAGGGACGGGCTTTCGATCGTTCAAAGACGCCGTCGTGCACGAGGAGCGGGAGGTGCTCACGCGCACGGGCACGGTGTTCAGCGTGTTCACCCCCTATTCGCGAGCCTGGAAGGCGTTGCCGATCGCCACGCCCGTGCCTCGCATCGGGGGCCCCAAGTCTGCGGTGGCTGCGTTGCCTTCGTTGCCCCTGCCCGGAAGCGGGGATGGATTGGGCCATCCGCTGACCCAGACCCTCTTCGAGGCCGGCGAGCGCGCGGGGCTGGCGGCCTTGGATCGGTTCCTCGAATCCCGGGTTTTCGACTACGATCACGGCCGCAACGTACTCTTGGAGCCCTCGGGTACCTCCCAGTTGTCCCCCCATCTGCGCTTTGGAACCGTGGGCGTCCGGACGGTGCTCAGCCGATGGGCCTCGGCGCGTTCACAGGCCACGGCCGCCGCCGCCCAGAAATCGTGCGACACCTGGCTCAGCGAGCTGATCTGGCGCGAGTTCTACATCCAGATCCTGGCCAATCACCCGCGGGTGGCGTCGCGTGCCTTCCGCCCGGAATACGACCAACTCCAGTGGGAGGGCACCGATGCGCAGTTCGAAGCCTGGTGCCAAGGCCAGACGGGGTATCCTATCGTCGATGCCGCGATGCGGTGTCTCAATGCCACCGGTTGGATGCACAATCGGCTTCGCATGATCGTGGCCATGTTCCTCACCAAGGACCTGATGGTTTCGTGGCAACGCGGGGAACGCTATTTCATGCGGGCCCTGGTGGATGGCGATCTGGCCGCCAACAATGGTGGTTGGCAGTGGAGCGCGGGTTGCGGAACCGACGCGGCCCCTTACTTCCGGATTTTCAACCCGGTGACCCAGGGGCAGAAATGCGATCCTGACGGATCCTTCGTCCGGCGTTGGATTCCAGAGCTGAGGGATTCTCCGGCGGACTGCATCCATGAGCCTTGGACCCGTCCGCTGTTGCTGTCCCGCTGCGGCTATGCCCCTCCGGTGGTCCAACATGACGTGCAACGAGGGCGCTGCCTCGCCATGTTCAAGGCGATCAAGGGATCGCCTCCCGCCCCCGAGTCAACGGCCTCTCTGGAATGAGCTTCCCACAGCCGAAGACCGATGATGGACCTGTGAATTCCCAATCCTGCATGACCCCGCACACTTCCCCCCCGATCAGTCCGGGTGAACTCGCGCCTGCCGATCGCATCCGCCTCGAATACGATGCCCTGACCCGTCAGCTCGAGCGGATGCGGGCGATGCAATATGCCTACAATCGCAAGTTCTTCGGATTGTTGCTCCTCTCCACGCTCACCAGTCTGGGGCTGATCTTCTGGGGGCGCTGGACCGGTCTGCTCGTGGTCTGCTTCGGATTGGTCAGCACCGGCGTCAGCGCGTCGTTCTTCCTCCATTTCTGCGACTTCGCCCGGGTCCACGCCCGGGCGATCGAGGCGCGGATCAATGTCCTGCTGGGTACACGCGCTCTGGTCGCCTCCGAATTGGAGGCCGATTACTTCTACCCCCACGCCTCGGTGAAAATCAGCGGTTTCAGCCTGGAACGTCCGGGTTCGTTCTTCTCGGTGTACACGCTGCATTTCTGTGCGGTCTGGGGATCGCTGGTGCTCTGGTGCGCCGCCGGACTCTGGGACCAGTTGGCGCCGGGCACCTGGTTCCTCTGGGCGTTCCTGTGGGCCGGCTGGTGCGGCGTGAATACCGCATACTTGGGGTGGTGGTTCGGAAGGTCCGGGGCGGAGGCCCGTATGGCCCGGCACTTGGCCGAGGCCTATGGACTGAAGCCCGAGGCGGTGCCTCCGGTGGGGGCGCAGACGCCCTGAGCCGCGGGTGCCGGGTGGGGGGGCTTGCCCAGGTTCCCACTGGCTTGCTCCCGGTTTTCGCCGCATCTGGCGCAAGAATCCATCTCCCCGGCGTCGGCTTACAAATCGAACATCCCGGCCGCAACGCGGGGTGGTCGGGGCTCGTTTCCGATCTGGCCAAAGCGGGCTCTCCATGGAAACTCTCCGGCACACCATGAACCGCCGCTCCTTCCTCACCGCCGCCGCCGTGGCCGGCGCTTCCGCCTTCGGGGTTTCCGCTGCCGCTGCCGCCGTCGCGGCCCGCCGGGATGCCTCGGGCAACCGCATCAAACTGGGCATCGACAATTTCGCCGTCCGCGGCTGGGGCTGGAAAGGGCGTGCGCTGGTGGACTACGCGGCCGGACTGAAGCTCGACACCCTCTTCATCACCGACCTGCCGTCGCTGGGTTCGCTGGAGATCTCGAACGCCTCGGAACTGCGCCGCTATGCCGCCGACAAGGGCGTGGAGATCCTGCTGGGTTCCTGGAGCATCTGCCCGACCTCCAAGTCGTTCAAAAAGGATTGGGGCACCGCCGAGGAGCACTTGTCGCTCGGCTTGCGACTGTCCAAGGCGGTGGGTTCACCGGCTTTCCGGGTGGTGCTCGGTTCTCGGGACGATCGCAAGACGCCGGGCGGCATCGAGGCGCGCATCGCCGACACCATCCAGGTGCTCAAGGCCTGCCGCAATCAGGCTCTGGATCTGGGGGTGAAGGTGTCGGTCGAGAACCATGCCGGCGACATGACGGCCGATGAGTTGATCAGCCTGATCGAGGGAGCCGGCCGCGATTTCGTCGGAGCCAACATGGACTCGGGCAACGCCGCATGGACCCTCGAGGATCCCTTGGAGAGCCTCGAGAAGCTCGGGCGCTATGCCATCACCACCAGCCTGCGCGATTCGCGAATCTGGCAGACCGACAAGGGGTGCAAGGTCCAGTGGACGGCGATGGGTGACGGCGGTTGTGTCGATCTGAACCGGTACTTCGACCGGTATGCCCAACTCTGTCCCGGCGTGGCGGTGAACATCGAGACCATCGGCGGGTTCGCCGTGGAATTCCCTTACTATCAGGATTCCTTCTGGGAGGCGTTTCCCAAGAAATCCGCCGCCGAGTTCGTCCGCTTCCTCGCCTTGGCCCGCCGCGGTCAGGCCATGGACCAGTACGATGGCGGCGACAAGGCCCGTCAGCGCGACGAACTCGAGAAGAGTATCCGCTATTGCCGCGAGAATCTCGGGCTCGGCGTCCGGGCTTGAGGAAAAGGCCTAAAACCCGGTGCCGCGAGGGGCGCGAAGGGTCGGACGAGGCCGGAGTGTGCCCAAGACGACCTGGGGCGCTTTCCAGTCGCAGACGGGGTGTGATGGACTGGCGGTCACGATCGGGTGTCGCCTCGGATGAAATGACTCGGTGTCGCCTTCTGGAGTTGGAGATGGCCGGGGACTTCGTGTAGTTTCGGCGCATCCATGAAGGTGCTCATCCTCGCCGCAGGCTATGCCACGCGACTCTATCCGCTGACGCTGACCCAGCCCAAGCCCCTGTTGCCGGTGGCGGGCAAGCCCATGATCGATTACGTCATGGACAACCTCGCCCCCATCGGCGGCATCGACGAGGTGTTCGTGGTGAGCAACGCCAAATTCGCCGGCCATTTTTCCCAGTGGTCGTCGTCCTATCGCGAAGCTTCCCAGCACCCGTTCCGCTTTTCGGTGATCAACGACGGTTCGACCGACGATTCCAACAAACTCGGGGCCATCGGTGATCTGAATCTCGTGCTCGAGCGGCACCAGCTCGACGACGATCTGATCGTGGTGGCCGGTGACAATCTCTTCAACCAGAGCCTCCGGGGGTTCGGGGAGTACTGCCGTTCGCAGAACGGGCCGGTGCTCGGCGTCTACGACGTGGGCAGTCTCGAACAGGCCCGCAAGTACGGGGTGGTCGATGTCGACACCCACGGCCGGATCACCAGTTTCGTGGAGAAGCCCGCCGAGCCGGCCAGCACGTTGATCGGCATCGCCCTCTACTACTATCCGCGCCAATGCCTGCCTTCGATCCGGCAATATCTGGCCGAGGGCAACAATCCCGACCAGCCGGGTCGCCTGGTCCAGTGGCTCTATCCGCGCATGCCGGTGATGACCTGGAGTGTCCCGGGCATCTGGTATGACATCGGTTCCAAGGAGACGTTGGCCGAGGCCAATCGGATCTTCGCCCGTCGTTGAACCGCCCGCCGCGAGTTCGTCCACCTCCACCCGTCCTCCAACCCGTTCAGATGCCATGATTCATCTCGCCAGCGCCTTCCTCTCGATGGCCCGGACCTGCCCGGATAAGACGGCCTTGTATTGGGGAGAGGCCCGCTACACCTATGGGCACTATCGGGATCAGGTGCTCGGGACGGCCGGACTGTTGCGGCGAAACGGCGTGCGGCCCGGGGATCGGGTGGCCGTCTGGTTGAAGAACTGTCCGGAGTTCGTGGGAGCCCTGTTCGGCGTGCTGGCGGCCGATGCGGTGCTGGTGCCGATCAACAACTTCCTCAAGCCCGCCGAGGTGGCCTACATGCTGGAGGATGCGGGCATCGAGTGGGTGATTGCCGAGTCGAGCCACGCCGGTCTTCCGGAATTGCGGGCTTTGCGGCCGTCACTCCAGGTGATCGACGCGGAAACCCTGCCGACGGCCGCGGACGACGTTCCCGCCCCGGCCCGCGGAGGCGACGATCTCGCGGTGTTGATCTACACCAGTGGCACCACGGGGCATCCGAAAGGGGCCATGCTGTCGCACCGCAATCTGCTGGAGAATGTCGCGTCGTGCCGGGTGTTCCTCGAGTTGGCGACCGAAGACCGGTTGATCGTCCTCTTGCCCATGTTCCACAGCTTCATGCTGACCGTGGGGCTCCTGCTGCCGTTGCTCAGCGGGGCGTCGGTGGTGGCGGTGAAGGGACTCCAATCGCCCAAGCACATGATCTCGGAGATCCTCCAGAATCAGGGGACCGTGTTGCCGGCGATGGCCGCCCTCTTCCGGGCGCTGTCGCAAATTCCGGCGGGCGTCGAATTCACCTCGCTGCGCCTGTGCGTCAGTGGCGCGGGCCCGCTGCCGCTGGAGATCCTCAACGGCTTCAATGCTCGGCATCCCCAGGTGCCGCTCATCGAGGGGTACGGACTGAGCGAGGCCAGTCCGGTGGTCACCGTGAACCCGCCCCGGAATCCCCAACCCGGCACCATCGGCATTCCGATCCCGGGAGTGGAGGTTTCGGTGCAGGACGATCAGGGGCAGTGCCTCGGCGACGGCGTGGATGGGGAGATCTGCGTTCGGGGCGGCAATGTCATGCTCGGTTACTGGAATGCGCCGGAGAAGACCGCCGAGACCCTGCGCCGTGGATGGCTGCTGACCGGCGACATCGGCCATCGGCGTCCCGACGGGTGGTTTGTGATCACCGACCGCAAGAAGGACATGCTCAAGCCGAACGGCATGAACGTGTACCCGCGGGAGATCGAGGAGGTGCTCTATCGGTTTCCGGGCATTCGCGAAGCCGCCGTGGTGGGTGAACCCTGCGATCGGCGGGGCGAACGGGCCGTGGCGTTCGTGGCGATGGACGAGGGCCGGAGTCTTGATGAGCCCGCCCTGATCGCGTTCCTCAAAGAGAATCTCGCCGACTACAAGGTGCCGCGCCGCGCGATCGTTCTGCCCGCATTGCCGAGGAATGCCACCGGCAAGATCCTCAAGACCACGTTGCGCGAGATCCTGGCCCGGGGAACTTGAAGTCGATTCCGGGGGGCAGGGCCGGCATCGGGCGAGTCACCCGAGGTGCAGCCCGAACAACCGGTGGTGCTCCTGGATCAGATAGCGGTCGGTCATGCTGGCCACGTAGTCGCAGACCGCACGGTGCAGGCCATCGACCGGGATGCGTTTGCGGGCCGCCAATCCCAGTTCCTTGGGATGGGCGATGTAGGTCTGGAACACTTCGCTGAGCATCCGGATGGCCCGGTTGTTGGGCTCGGCGACGACCGGGTGGTAGTAGAGGTTGCGGTAGAGGTATTTCCGGAGTTCCAGATTCTCGATCCGGCGTTCCGGGCTGTACTGCACCAAGGCCTTGCGATGGGTGCGGACGTCGTCGGCCGAACCCACCCCCGCGGCCTCGATATGGGCCTCGGTGGTCTGGACGACATCGATGACCTGTTGGTCGATGATCTGGCGGATGGTGTAGTAGCGCCGGCTCTCGGCGGGCAGTTCTCCGAATTGACGCTTCACGGCCCGTGCGGCCTTGGCCCAGACCCGGACTTCTTTGAGGAGCTTCTTCTCGTCGAGCAGGTCGCTGTCGAGCCCGTCGTCGAGGTCGTGGCTGTAGTAGGCGATCTCGTCGGCCAGGTTGGCGATCTGGGCTTCGAGCGACGTCTGGTGGTGCTGGCGTCGACGGGCCCCGTCGATGGACTCGAAGGCCACCCCGTGCTTGGCGAGACCCTCGCGGACTTCCCAACTCAGGTTCAGGCCGGGGAAGCGAGGATACTTGCGTTCCAGTTCCTCGACCACCCTGAGGCTTTGCCGATTGTGCTCGAAGCCCCCGTGATCCTTCATGAGGCGGTCGAGCATGGACTCGCCCTTGTGGCCGATGGGGGAGTGCCCGAGATCGTGGGCCAGCGCGATGGTCTCGGCCAGGTCCTCATTGAGACGCAGCGCCCGGGCGATGTTGCGGCTGATGGCCGCCACTTCCATCGTGTGGGTCAGTCGGGTGCGCAAATGGTCGCCCGAGCCGTTGAGGAACACCTGCGTCTTGTACTCCAGTCGTCGGAAGGCCCGACTGTGGATCACCCGGTCGCGGTCGCGCTGGAATTCGGTGCGCCACGTCGGTGCGGCCTCGACATGGACCCGACCGCGGCTTTCACCGCTTTTCTGCGCAAACGGGGCCAGGAACTGGTGTTCCCGGGCCTGGAGCTCCGACAGCGTGACCGGCATGTCCGGAGGATGTGCCAATCGGCAGGGGCAGGCCAGCCCAACTCGGCCCAACTCAGCCGAGGCTACCGGCGGCGGTGGCTTGGGGCGTCGCGCGGTCGGCCGCATGGGTCGCATGGGCCGCGTCGGTTTCGGGTCGGGCCCCCCAGACGCGGATCGGTTCGTAGAAGGTGTTGCGCTGGACCGGTTCGCGGCCGGCTTCGCGGATCGCCCGCACCAGATCGGCCTCGGCCGTCATCTGCGGCGATTTGGCCCCGGCCATGTGGAAGATGTGTTCCTCGAGGATGGTCCCGTGCAGGTCGTCGGCTCCGTGGCTCAAGGCGATCTGGGCCATCTTCAGTCCCATGCCGACCCAATAGGCGGTGATGTGGTCGATGTTGTCGAGGTACAGGCGCGACACGGCGATGGTCCGCAACTGGTCGAAACCGCTCGGTGCGTGCGGCACGGGAATGCCGTTGTTCTCGGGTTGGTAGGGCAGTGGGATGAACCCGGTGAAGCCGCGGCTGAGGTCTTGCTGGCGGCGGAGTTGGTCGAGGTGGTCGATCCGGTCTTCCAGCGACTCCACATGGCCGTAGAGCATGGTGCAGGTGCTGCGCCCGCCGAGGTTGTGCCAGGTGCCGTGGACCTCGAGGTATTCGGCGCCGCTTTCCTTGCCGGTGGCGATGCGGCTTCGGACTTCCTTGCGGAAGATCTCGGCTCCGCCCCCGGTGAGGGATTCGAGGCCGGCCTCCTTCAGTTCCAGGAGGGTGTCGCGCACGCTCTTCTTGGCCAACCAGGCCAGATGCAGGATCTCCACCGCGGTGAAACACTTGAGTTGCAGGCGCGGATCCAGCGCCTTGAGCGCCCGCAGGAAGCCGGTGTAGTGGGAGAACGGCAGGGAGGGATGCAATCCGCCGACGATGTGCAATTCGGTGATGCCGAGGGCCAGCGCCTCGCGGGCCTTGGCCACCATCTGCTCTTCGGTCAGTTGGAAGCCGTCATTGTCCCGCTTCTTGCGGCTGAATGCACAGAACTGGCAGCTGAGGATGCAATAGTTCGAATAGTTGATGTACCGGTTGAGGATGTACGAGGCCCTGCGTCCGTTGCGTCGCTGGTTGGCGAAGTCGGCGAGGGACGCCAGTGCGTTGAGGTCCCGGGTCTGGAACAGGCGCAATCCGTCCTCGGGCGTCAGGCGCCGGCCGGCGATCACCTTGTCCCGAATGTCCTGAAGCCCATCGGGCCGGTTGAACAAATCCACGTCCGTAGGAAACAGCAAACCCCGCCCGACGCAACTCGGGCGTGGGCGAACGAGGGGCCCAAGAGGGAGAGGAAGAGGGTTCCCAGTCGCATGGAAGGTGGGCATGCTGAAGCCATGCGCACCCTGTTTCTGCTGGCCGCGGTCGCGTTGCTGACCGGCTGCACCCTCGGCAAGGCTCCCTCTCGAATGGCCTCGTCCCTGGTGTTCCATGCTCCGTTCGACCGGTCGCCGGACGCGGTGGTCGGGGCCGGTGAGCGTCGGTTCCAGACCGGGCCGCAGTGGGAAGCCCCCCGCAAGACCGAGGCGGGCCTTCCCACCAATGGGGCCGTCTGGATCGACCCGCAGGCCGGGCGTCATGGGGGCGCTCTGCGTTTCGAGCGGAAGATCTCCCAGGTGGTGGGTTTCCGGGTGCCGGGCAATTTTCCGTGGAAGCCCACCAGGTGGTCCGCGACAGTCAGTTTCTGGCTCAGGACCACGCCCGAGATCGACATCCCGAAGGAATATGCCGATGTGATCCAGATCACGGCGAAGGCCTGGGACGATGCCGCGGTGTTCGTGGAATTCACTCCCGAAGAACAGCCCAAGCATCTGCGCCTGGGGACTTATGCCGACAAGAAGGTCTGGAATCCCGAGGGGCGGGATTGGGGCAAGATGCCGTTGTCCGACAAGCCGCTGGTGGTGGTGTCCCGACCGCCGTTCCGGCGCGAGGAGTGGCATCAGGTGGTCTTCACCTGCGAGAACTTCAACACCGGCCAGCCCGACGGTCGGGTGGCGCTCTACCTCGATGGGGAACCGGTGGGGGGACTGACCGAACGTCGCCACACCTATTCGTGGAACCCGGACGAGGCGGTGATGATGCTGGGCCTGGGCTACACGGGGTGGATGGATGATCTGGCGGTGTTCGACCGCGCGTTGAGCGCGGACGAGGTGAGGGCGTTGCATCGCCTGCCGGGCGGGGTCACTGATCTCCATCGAGGGCGCTGACCGGTCCGCCTCCGGGCATCCGGGGTGGAGCACCCCTCGCTTCGCGCCCTTTCCATTTGGCAGCGAGCCTCGTACAGTCCTTGCCGTGCACCGCATCCCGTCTTGGCTCTCGCTGTTCCTGTTGACTCTGGCTCTCCGGGCTCAGGTGGATGTGAAGTTGGAGTTCGAACAGGACAAGTTCCTCGCGGGAGAGACTTCCGAGGTCATCCTCCGGATCGCCAATTTCACGGGAGCTCCGCTGCGTCTGGGCGAGCGGGCCGATTGGCTCCGCTTCAGTGTCGAGAATGTCAGCGGTGCGGTGGTGCAGCGGAAGGCCGAACTGGACGAGACCGGAGCCTTCACACTGAAGACGGGGGCGCGCGCCACGTTGCGCTTCGATCTCACGCCCCTCTTCCAGTTGGAGCAGGTCGGGCGTTACCAGGTGTCGGCCACGGTCGTGACCGGTCCGGGCGAGACCCATGTGGCGACGGCGCCCATCGAGTTCGAGATCATGCATGGGGTGGTGCTGTGGGAGCGGGAGTTCGGTGTCAGCGGTGTCGCAGGACAGCGCCGGCGCTACGCGATCGTGCAGGCCAATTACCTCAGGCGGGCCCGCATCTTCGCCGTGATCACCAATCCGGAGGCGACCGTGACGTACCGGGTGATCCCGCTCGGAACGGTGGTGTCATTCAACCCGCCCTCGATGGCCATGGATGCCCACAACCGACTGCATGTGCTCCATCAGTACGGGGCCGACGATTTCCTGCACCACCGCATCGACCAGGACGGCACCGTCGCCCTCCGCCACAACTACATCGCCCGCACCGGGCGCCCGATGCTGGGAGTCGATGGGACCGGCGACGTGGCCGTCGTTCGGGCGACCCGCCGCGCGGGCAACGGCGACATCACCCCGCCGGAGGAGGCGTCGGCGACCGGGACCAACACGGTTTCCAAGCCGGGGTCGAAGACCAACTCCCTGATGGCGCCGATCCTGCCGCCCACCGGGGCTCCCAAGGCCCGTTGAGGCCGGGGCGGCCCGGGATGGGGCCCCTGGGCGGGTTGGGCGGGTCGGGGTTATTCCGCACCGCGCGCCAGATGCCCTTGTTCGACTTTCCAGCGCTGCAGTTCGCAGCCGAGTTGACGGGGCCAATTCTCTTCGGTGCAGGTCATGAAGACCTGACCTCCGGCTCGAAAGGAGTGCTGGAGCAGCGGCACGAAGGCGGCTCGCCGTCGCGCATCGAGTTCTCCCATCACATCGTCGATCAGCAGCAGCGGCGGAGTGCCGTGCACGTCAGCGAGGTGTTCGGCCTGCGCCAGTTTCAGGGCGATGGCCAGCGTCCGTTTCTGCCCCTCGCTGGTGAATGGGGCGGCGGCCCGGTCGTTGACCAGCAGGGTCAGGTCATCGCGGTGGGGGCCCACCACGGTGGTCTTGAGGGCTCGCTCCCGGGTGCGCGATTGCGACAGCGTCACGGCGAAGTCACCGGCGACCCCGGGTTGGTAATGCAGCGACAGCGCGTCGCTCTCGGCGGCGATGCGCCGGAAGGCCGATTGCACCCTGGGCGCCAGCGCCGGGACGAACTCGCGCCGCGCCGCGATCAGCGCCTCACCCGCCTGGACCAGTTCCAGCGTGAAGCCGTCCAATTCGACCAGATCGATCAGGGCCTGCTTGAGCAGGGCATTGCGGGAGCGCAGCGCCTTGGCATAGCGCATCAGGAGGGTCAGGTAACCGGGCACGGTCTGGGCCAGGAGAAGGTCGAGAAAGCGCCGCCGTCCCTGGGCCGGACCCTTGACCAGGGCCAGATCCTCGGAACAGAAGACCACCGCCCGCAGGACGCCGAAGTAATCGGCCAATCGGCGGATGGGCCGCTCGTTGAGCGACAGCTTGCGTTCCCGCGGCGACCAATAGGCCTTGATCTCGCTGACACCCTGTCCCACCACCGATCCGCCCACGAAGTAGCCCTTGGCTCCCTGGCGGATCATCTGGGCGCCACCGCATCCCCGGAATGACCGGAGCGTGGCCAGCAGGTAGACGGCCTCGAGGATGTTGGTCTTGCCCTGGGCGTTGTTGCCCAGGAGGACATGGCAGCCGGGACCGAATTCGGCGTCCAACCGGACGTAATTCCGGAAGTCGCGCAGTTTCAGCCGGGACAGATGCATGAGGGCGAAGTCTGCGGGGTTCGTGGCGGGGGTGTCGAAGAAAAGAGGCCCGTCGGGGCTGGAGTGTGCCGTTCAGAACCCGAGGGCCAATCGGTGGGTCGCCACCTGCACCGCCTGCCGCAGCGCCTCGGCCCGAACGGGCAGGGGCCAGTCGGAGGGGGCTTCGAGCGTGTAGCCGTGGGGGCAACCGTTCTGGAGCAACCAGAACGATTCGGGCCAGTCGGGGCGGTGTCGCGGATCCACCTCCGGGCGGATGAGGCCCGGGGCATTGGTCGGTTTCCCGTCGATCCAGGACGAGGGGTCGATGGGGCACAGGGCTCCCACCGTTTCGAGGATCGGGCCGGCCAGCGAAGGCCGGGAGGAGGGATTCAATTCGTAGAGGTAGAATCCATGCGACTCCCAGTCTTCGTGGAGGCAGAGCGAGACATCCCAGGGTGGTTGACTCGAGAGCCACTCCAGATGGAGCCGGACTTCGGTGGATCGCGGGTTGCGGTAGTCCCGGTTCAGGTCGTGTCCGGCGGCGTTTTCGCGGGTCCCCGAGTCGCAGCCCTGGGGATTGAGGCAGGGGCAAATGCCCAGATTGAGGGTTTCAGGCCAGGGGTTGTCGCGGATCAGATCGCGGATGGCGATGAGACCGGCCGGCTCGTCGCCGTGGATTCCGGCCGAGAGGTAGACCCGGGAGCCGGGGCGGCCCAAACGCGACAAGAACACGAGCTCATGGTCGCCGAAGACGGAGGTCTGCTCGGTGAAGCCGTGGTGTCGGGCCCAGGAGCGGATTTCCTGGATGACGGGCCGGACCTCGATGCGCTCGCCGCGATACCCATCGCGGTTGAGACCCAGTCGACGGGGATGGGTCGGTCGATCGGTGGGGCAAGGTGCGATCGGACCCGGGGCCGAACCCGGGACAGGTTCCGTGGAGTTGATCTCGGACACAGACCGGAGCTTGAAGCCATCGGGATCGGATCGCTAGTTTGGTCGTGACGATTTCCCCGGGGCCCGACGGTCGATGGACTTGCCCGCGGCCGGCACCGGAGAGTCGTGTTGCCGACCGTGCCTCCACGACTCGAACTCAACGGAATCACCAAATCCTTCGGTGCCACGCAGGCACTGCGGGGGGTGAGCCTGTCGCTCGGTCCCGGAGAGGCCCTGGCGCTCATCGGCGAGAACGGAGCCGGCAAGAGCACCCTCCTCAAAATCCTGAGCGGGGTCCACGCTGCCGATGCGGGCTCCATGACGCTGGACGGGATCGACTATCGGCCCGAGGACCCCATCGCCGCCCAGCGCGCCGGGGTGGCGATGATCCACCAGGAGCTCAATCTGGCGCCGCATCTGACGGTCGCCGAGAACATCACCCTGGGCGAGGAACCCTCGGCCTGGGGATGGGTGGCCCGATCCCGACAGCGTCAGGTGGCGGCCGAGGCCCTCCGGCATCTGGGGGCCGAATCGATCCCGCTCGATGCGATCTCCGGGGAGCTGCCCATCGCCCAGCAGCAGTTGGTGGAGATCGCCCGGGCGCTGCGATCCCGACCCCGGGTGCTCATCCTCGATGAGCCCACCTCGAGCCTGACCCGGGCCGATACCGAACATCTCTTCGCGGTCCTGGACCGCCTTCGCGGGGAGGGGGTCAGCCTGCTGTACGTCTCCCATTTCCTGGAGGAATCGCGGCGGGTGTGCTCGCGCTTCACGGTGCTCCGCGACGGGGCCAGCGTGGCCTCGGGGAATCTTCCGGAGATCTCCAATCCGGAACTCATCCGGATCATGGTGGGCCGCGAGGTCCAGGATCTGTATCCGCGCAGCCCCCGATCCCTCGGCCGCAGCGTGTTCCAGGTCCAGGCCTTGCAGGGCGTGGAGAAGCCGACCGAGGTGAGCTTCAGCCTCAGGAGCGGCGAGGTGTTGGGGCTGTTCGGTCTCGTGGGGGCCGGCCGATCGGAGACCTTGCGGGCGGCCTTCGGGCTCGATGCCCTCCGGTCCGGCACGGTGACTCTGGGGGAGTCGGACATCTCGGCGCACACGCCTCGCCAGCGGTGGGAGAGCGGCCTTGGCTTCCTGAGCGAAAACCGCAAGGAGGACGGGTTGCTCCTGGCCCGAAGCATCGCTGAAAACCTCTTCATCACCCGGCCGGGGTCGTTGGTGCGTTGGGGATTCTGGCATCCGCCCTCGGAGCACCGGGAGGCGCGCGACTGGATGGGCCCGCTGGACATCCGGGCGCACAGTCACTCGCAGTCGGTTCATGAGCTTTCCGGAGGCAATCAGCAGAAGGTGGCCTTCGGGCGCCTGATGTATCACGACTCCCAGGTGCTGCTCTTGGATGAGCCGACCCGCGGGATCGACGTGGGCAGCAAGGTGCACATCTACCGTCAGATCGACGCCGCGGTCTCCCGCGGAAAGGCGGTGGTTATGGCCAGTTCCTACCTGCCGGAGTTGCTCGGAGTTTGCGACACCATCGGGGTGTTCCATCGGGGGCGCATGGTGGCCCTGCGACCGGCCGACCAGTGGACCGAGGCCTCGCTGCTGGCTGCGGCGGTGGAAGGCGCCTGACAGGGCCATCTCGGCAAGGCCTTGTCCTCGGGCGGCGCTCAGGCCATGGTTCGCGCAATTCAATGAGCGATTCGCATGCCCCCGTCCGTTCGTTCAAGGCCGATGCCCTGGACGTCCACGTCTTCGCCAGCCAACCCGACCTGGCCGCGTATGTGGCTTTGGATGTCCGCAACTACCTCGCCGACACGATCGCCCGCAACGGTTCGGCCGCGGCCATCCTGGCCACCGGCAATTCGCAGATCCAATTCCTGAAGAACCTCGTGGCCTTGGGCGGCATCGACTGGTCCAAGGTCACGCTGTTCCACATGGACGAGTACCTGGGCATCTCGGCCGAGCATCCGGCCAGCTTTCGCCACTACATGAAGCAGCGCGTCGAATCGCTGGTGAAGCCGAAGGCGTTCCATTACATCCACGGCGATTGCGATCTGCCCCACGTGGAGTGCGCCCGCTACACGGCGTTGCTCCAATCGCAGGCCATCGACTTGTGCTGCCTGGGAGTGGGCGAGAACGGCCACCTGGCCTTCAACGACCCGCATGTGGCCCGGTTGGACGACTCCGAGTGGGTCAAAGCCGTCCGCCTCGATGACGCCTGCAAGATGCAGCAGGTGAAGGAGGGACATTTCTCGTCGTTGGAAACCGTGCCGCCCTACGCCATCACCCTGACGCTGCCCGCCTTGATGACGGCCCGCAAGGTGATGTGCGTCGCCCCGGAGAAGCGCAAGGCCGTTCCCGTGAAGAACCTCCTTCAGGGCCCGGTCAATTCCCTCTGCCCGGCCTCGATCCTTCGACGCAACCCGGCGGCGGTCCTGCTCATCGACACCGACTCGGCCTCGTTGCTCTGAGCCATGCGTGTCCTGGCTCTCGATCCCGGCAGCGTCCGCGTGGGTGTCGCCATCAGCGACGAATTGCGGATGATCGCCCGCCCGCTCGAATTCATCCCGGCCGAGCCGTTCCTCGCGCTGGTCGATCGGGTCAAGGAGCTCATCCGGGATCAGCAGGTGGAACTCATCGTGGTGGGCATGCCCCGCAACATGGACGGCACCTACGGCGAGGCCGCCAACAAGGCCCGGGAGTTCATCGCCGCCCTCAAGGATGTGATCGTGGTGCCCATCCGCACCTGGGACGAGCGGTTGACCACGGTGTCGGCGGCCAAGGCGCTGCGCAGCGGCGGTACCAAGGCGGCCAATCAGCGTGGCAAGATCGACGCGGCGGCGGCGGCCGTTCTCCTGCAGGGGTATCTCGACAGTTTGGCGCCGTGATCCGGGATCCCATCCCTCCGGGGCACGATGCGGGCTCTGCGGCTCAGGCGGCCCCGCTCAAACGCACCCGTGAGCGCCCCGACTCCGCTCCCGAGGGTTTTCAGCGGGTGCGCCTGACCGTGGCCTACGACGGCACCGCCTACCTCGGGTGGCAGGTGCAACAAGAAGGCGCGAGCGTCCAAGGGTGTCTGGAGGCGGCGCTGGGCAGGCTCTTCCGCCATGCTCCCCGGGTCGTCAGTTCCAGTCGGACCGACACCGGAGTGCATGCCCGGGGGATGTCGGTGCATTTCGATGTGCCCCAGGCGCAATGGCGGATGACCGCCGACAAGCTCATCCTCGCGGCCAATGCGCATTTGCCGGAAGACATCCGGGTGACGGCGGCCGCCCGGACCCGGGCCGATTTTCATGCCCGGTTCGACGCCATCGGAAAGCAGTATCGGTACACCGTCTGGAACGATTCGGCGCACGATCCGCTGGGCCTGCGCCAGCAATGGCACGTGCCCAAGCCGATCGATCTGGGGGCCATGCGGGCCGCGGCGGCCACGCTGGTCGGGCGACATGACTTTCTGGCGTTCAGCGCCTCACCGGGATACGAACGGCGTCACACCGTCCGGAATGTCACCCGATGCGACGTCCTCCGGTCGGGCCCCCGGATCACGGTGGTCATCGAGGCCGATGGATTCCTCTACAAGATGTGCCGGGGCATTGTGGGGACTCTGGTGCAAGTGGGGCACGGCCGCTTTCGACCGGAGGACATCGTGCCGCTCTTGGCCTCCCGCGACCGCAAGCTCGTGGGCATGACCGCACCGGCTCTGGGGTTGGTGCTCTGGAAGGTGTTCTACCGCAAGCCGGGGATGCCCCGCAGACCGCACCCGGCCGATGTCGAATGACGGGCCCGAAGGCGATCGCCCGGACGGGCTTGCGGAATCGGTCTTGCCAGTCGGCGGTTCCGCGACTACCTCGTCACCGCCCATGATCCGCCGCCTGTTGCCCAGACTGGTCTTCCAATTCGGGATGTTCCTGTGTTCCGCCACCCTCGTGTGGAGCCTGTGGTCCCAGGCCTTTGCGGCGGAGCCCACGAATGCCGCCGCCAAAGACTCGGACCTGGCGTCCAAGGCCAGCGCGCTCACCCGCAAGGTCATCGACGAGCAGTTCATCCAGAGCCACCAGACCGAATTGTCGTTCTGGATCAACGGGATTCCGGGTATGCAGGAGCGTTTCCTGGGAATCCCACGGTGGCAGTATGCCGCGTCGCTGGTCTATCTGGTCCTCGCGTTCTTCATTGCGAGGGCGCTGGACTGGTTCATCCGGAATCGGCTCAAGCAATGGGCGGCGAAGACGACCACGGAGTGGGACGATATCTTCGTGAAGTTGGCCGATGGTCCGGTCAAGGCGATCACGCTGGTCTTCCTGATCCACATCGGCCTGGAGCTTTACGATTGGCCCACCTGGCTGGAGGTCAACCTCTCGCGCCTGTCCCTGATCGTGGGAGCCGTCGCCCTGACCTTCATCGCTCTCCGGGTCATCGATCTGGCGATGGCGGCTTGGAGACATCAGCCGCGCCATGGCGGCGATGTGGCGTTCAACGAGCAGTTCGTGATGCTCATCGGCAAGTTGCTCAAGGCGGGGTTGATCCTGATCACCTCGCTGACGTTGTTGGGCAACCTCGGGGTCGACATCACGGCGATCCTCGGATCGGTGTCGGTGCTCGGATTGGCCTTCGGTTTGGCCGCACAGGATTCGGTGGCCAATCTCTTCGGTGCCGTGGCGGTGTTCGTCGACAAGCCGTTCAAGGTGGGCGACCGCATCAAGGTGGGTTCGGATGTCGATGGGGTGGTCGAAGCCATGGGGCTCCGGGCGACTCAGGTGCGCAACGCCGATGGATTCCTGATCACCCTGCCGAACAAGTCGGTGGGCAACAACACGGTGATCAATGTGACCGCCCGCCCCTTCATCCGCACCGTGCTCAACTACGGATTGACCTATGATACCCCGGCCCAACGGGTGGATCGCGCCGCGGAGTTGTTGCGATCCATCTTCAGCGCCCACCCGCTGACCGGGGAATGCCATGTCGTCTTCAATCGGTTCGATGCATCGGCTCTGAACATCGAGGTCAATCATCAGTGCAAGACGCGCGATTGGCCGACCTACCTCGCCGCCCTGCACTCGCTGAACCTTCAGGTTAAGGAGCGCTTCGACGCCGAGAAACTGGAGTTCGCCTTCCCCACTCAGACCGTGCTGCTGAAACAGGAGGCCCCGGTGCACGAGGCACGGCGGTCCTGATCGAAGGGGGCCTGAACACGGATTCCCGAGGCCCCGGACGCCCTCCGTCGAGCCACCTCAGCGCCCGCCCGGGGGTGCCGGTTGAGGCGAGGGGCGCTTGCGGTATTTTTCGTACAGTCGGGTGTGACGCGAGGAGAGATTCACTTCCCGGCCCCGGATCCACATCCGGCGGACCTGGGATTTGAGATCGAGGATGTCTCCATCGGTGACGACGAGGGTGGCGTCTTTGCCCGGTTCGAGGGATCCCACGCGATCGGCGACCCCCAGCATGCGGGCGGCGTTCAGGGTCAATCCGCGAACGGCCTCGTCATAGGGCAGGCCGAATGCCCGGGCCTGTGCGGCCGAATACGGGATGTTGCGGATGTTGCTGGCCCCGAACTGGTCGGTGCCTTCGCTGAAGGCGACAAGCACCCCGGCCTTGGACAGCACCGCAGGCGCCGAGTAATGGACGTCATACGGGTCGGTGTCGCGGATGGGCTGGGTGAACACATGTTCGTAAGCCACGGGAATGCGGTGTTCGGCGAGGTACCCGGCCTCGCGCCAGGCATCCCGTCCGCCGGCGATCACCGCCTTGAAGCCGCGGCGCACGGACCATTCGGCCGCGGATCGGATGGCCCGCGTTTCATTGGCGTGGATCCACAGCGGGCGCTCCTTGCGGACCACGGGCAGCATGGCCTCCCAGGCCGGGACGATCCGGAACCCGTCACGGGCGGCCTTCTTGGCCTCCGCGTAGGCGGCCGCTTCGGTGAAGAAGGAGTCGATCTCCCGCAATTTCCGGTCGCGATCTCGGACCTGATCTTCGAGGGAAGGGCCGCCCTCCTTGCCGGGGGGACGGGGCGTCGTATCCAGTCCGAAACCGGGCCAGTGGAGGTGGAGGGCGACCTGCTTCTCGACGGCGAGATCCTCGATGGTCCAGCCGTCGAGTTGGATCAGACCGCTGAATCCGGAGACGGTGCCCCCGGCGGGGATCACGTGCGCGTGGGTATAGCCGTTGGCCCGCGCCACCGGGATCAATTCGCTGTCCGGGTTGACGGCGATCCAGGCGCTGACATCGGCCGAGTAGTCGCCCACCTCGGTGGTGTCGCGGGTGGCCCGGAGGGCGTCGATCTCGAGCAGGCCCAGCACCGTGGTCGGGGCGATCAGACCGGGAAAGACCCGTTGGCCTTTCAATTCGACGACAGCGTCGGCGGTGTCGGTGAGGCCGGTGCCGATCTTTTCGATGCGGCCATCGCGGATGAGGATCGAGGCGTTGGTCTGGATCGGGCCGGAAGCGGTGAAGATCCATCCCTCTTTCAGCAGCAGCGATGCGGCCTGGGCTGTCAGCAGACTGGCGACCAATCCGACGGAGAGAATCAGGGGGTTCATGCGGGGATATCCGGAAGTCGGGGGAGAGTGCGACGGTTCAGGCGGCACCGAGATACCAGCGCCGGGCGTTGAGGGTGAAGAACTTGGCGCGGGCGGTGGCTCCGTGGGCGCTGAAATAGTCGTCCACGATGCCCACGACGGTCGGCAGGGGAGCGAACCGTTCGCTGACCGGCCAATTGCTGCCGAAGACCATGCGGTCCTCGCCGAAGGCGTCGGCGATCGGGTCGAGGATGAACCGGTAGGCCCCGACCTCGCGGGGTGCCGTGCCGTCGGCGCGACCGGTGCCTTCGACCAGTCCGGAGACCTTCATCACCAGGTTTTGATGCCGGCGCGCCGCGCGAACCCCGGCGATCCAGGCGTCGGGCAGCGGGGTGCGCACGGGCACGTTGCAGCAGTGGTCGATGACGATGCGCAGGCTGGGGAAAGACTCTGCGATGCGGACCGCTTCGGGGAATTGCTCGGCGGCGATCAGCAGGTCCATGCCGAGGTCCAGATCGGCCAGGAGACCCACGTCGCGCTTCCAGGCGGGATCATCGAGGGGGAGTCCGCCGTTCCACCCCCCGGTCCGGATGCCGCGGAACCGGCGGTGGGCGGCGTAGCGGAGCAGGTGGTCTCGAAAACCCGGCCGGCCCGGCTTCAGGTGGCCGATGAGCCCCAGCAGAAACGGGTCCTGGGCCGCCAGATCGAGAATCCATTGGTTGTCTTCTTCCCAGGGGCTGGCTTCGACCACCACGGTTCCGCTGATGCCCAGGGGTTCGGCCAAGGCGCGGAAGTCTCGGGGCAGCACCCGCCGGTACAACACGGCATCGTCCTTGGGAGGCCACGGCACACCCTGGCGACGGGTCGGATCGTAGAAATGCGTGTGCGTGTCGAGGATGCCCCCAGGAGCGGGGGCGTGACGACACCCCAGCGGGAGACCGGCGGCGAGGGCGGTGGCCCCGGTCGTCGTGCGGAGAAAATCCCGACGGGTCATCATGGAACGACGCTGCCCCAAGGGGGGGCGGCTGGAAACTCCAGAAGTGGGGCTTTTCGGAGGTCGATTTCAGGCTTTCCTCGGAGACCCAAACCCCGAGCCTGTAGTCCATGTTGTCGCGAGCCATGTTGGGGGCGTGGGTGACGGCCGCCGCCATCGCCCGTGTTGGGATCCCGGTGTCGGGCGCCGATCGGACTCCCGAACAGTGGACCCGCGAGTATCAGGCCCTCGCACGACCGGTGGCTGCGGAATCCGAGGCGGCGCGGTTGCGGCGGTTCTTCGACCTGCACTGGTCGTACCTCATGCAGGAATCACCCGATGCGGCGACCTACTCGGGTTTCAAGGGGTTCAATGATCGATGGCCGGATGCTTCGATCGGCGCGATCACCCGCCGCAAGGCGGAGGTGAGCCGGGCCCTTGCGGTGGTCGCCTCGTTCGATCCGTCGAGACTCTCCGAAGAGGACGCCCTGTGGTGGGATCTTCTGGGGCGTCAGTTGCGGCGCGAAGCGGAGGGAAACCGCTTTCCTGC
This sequence comes from Verrucomicrobiales bacterium, assembly GCA_027490985.1. GTDB lineage: Bacteria > Verrucomicrobiota > Verrucomicrobiia > Limisphaerales > UBA9464 > SXXZ01. The sequence continues at coordinate 5,445 of JAIXXC010000215.1, read as the reverse complement.
GGAGTTCATGCCCATGAATCAAATGGGCGGCGTGCAACAGGCGGTGGCGCAGACCTTGTTCATCATGCCCGGGAATACGGTGGCGGATTATCAGGACATGGTGAGCCGTCTTGAGCGCGCCCCGGTGTGGATCCGTCAGAACCTCGACCTGATGCGCGAGGGACTGAAGCGGGGGCTGACCCCTCCGGCCATCACCCTGCGCGATGTGCCGCAGCAGGTGCTCAATCAGGTCCCCGAGGACGTGTCCAAGAGCCCTTTGTACCGGCGGTTCGCCGACATGCCTTCCAGTCTGCCGGAGGCCGATCGCCTTCGCCTGCAGGCGGCTGCTCGGGCGGCCATCGCCCAGGGAATCGAGCCGGCTTTCCGCGAACTCCACCGCTTCCTGGTCGAGGAATATCTGCCGAAGGCCCGCACCTCGATCGCCTGTTCGGAGCTTCCCGACGGGGTCGACTGGTATGCGCATGCGGTGCGGGGGGCGACCACGACTTCGAAGACCCCGAGGGAGATCCACGAGATCGGTTTGGCCGAGGTGGCTCGCATCCGAGCCGAGATGGAGACCACGATGCGCAAGTCGGGGTTCAAGGGTTCATTCGCCGAATTCCTCGTTTTCCTGCGCACCGATCCCCGGTTCTTCTACGAGACCCCGGCCGGATTGCTGGCGGGATACCGCGACATCTCCAAGCGCATCGATGGCGAATTGCCCCGACTGTTCGGTCGCCTGCCGCGACTGCCCTACGGGGTGGTGCCGGTGCCCAGCTATGCCGAGAAATCCCAAACCACGGCCTACTACCAGCCGGGTGCCTGGAGTTTTGGACGGCCGGGCAATTTCGTGGCCAACACCTACGCCCTGAACACCCGCCCCAAGTGGGAGATGGAAGCCCTCACGGTCCACTAGGCCGTTCCCGGACACCACCTTCAGATCGCGCTGTCGCAGGAACTCGAAGGAGTCCCGGAGTTCCAGAAGCACTCGGAGACCACGGTGTTCGTCGAAGGTTGGGCGTTGTATTCGGAGAGTCTGGGGTCGGCCCTGGGATTGTATCAGGACCCGTACAGCAAGTTCGGTCAGCTCACCTATGAGATGTGGCGGGCGGTCCGCTTGGTGGTGGACACCGGCATGCATTCGCTGGGATGGAGCCGTCAGAAGGCGATCGAGTTCTTCAAAGCCAATTCCAGCAAGAGCGAGCACGACATCGTCGTGGAGATCGATCGGTACCTCGTCTGGCCCGGTCAGGCGCTGGCCTACAAGATGGGCGAGTTGAAGATCCAGGAATTGCGCCGACGGGCCGAGCGGGAGTTGGGGGCGAAGTTCGACCTCCGTGCTTTCCATGATGCGGTGCTCGAGAAAGGCGCGCTCCCGCTGGATGTGCTCGAGCGGCGCATCGACCGATGGATCGCCCGCCAAAAGCAGGGCTGATGCCCCGGGGCCGGGCCTGCGCCGCCGGGGTGGTGGTTTCCCGTTCGTGATTGGCCTTTCGTGGACTTGATCGGCCGATTGGGATAACCTGTGCGGCTCATGGAACGTACGTTGATTCTCTGTAAGCCGGATTGCATGCAAAAGAACCTCGCCGGCGAGGTGATTGGCCGTTTTCAGAAGGCGGGCCTCCGGATCCAGGCCGCCAAGGTCCTGCGGTTGACCGACGCCCTTCTGTCGGAGCACTACTCGCACCTGACCGACAAGCCGTTCTTCCCCGAGATCGTCCAATTCATGAAGTCGGCCCCGGTGCTGGCGCTCATCCTGACGGGCGACAATGCGGTGGTGACGGTGCGTGATCTCCTGGGCCCCACCGACAGCCGCAAGGCGGCCAAGGGGACCATCCGTGGCGACCTCGGTGAGACCAACATGCACAACATCGCCCACGCCTCCGATTCGGTGGAGAACGCCGAGATCGAAGTGAAGCGCTTCTTCCGCGCCGACGAGATCCCGGCCTGAGCGGCCGGTTTACGGTCCGAACATCCCGGGGTGTTCTGCGGATTGACTCGCCGAAGTGCGGTCATAGGTTGGCCGCCTTGATGAACGGATCCGGTTCGAAATCCCCCCGCTCGGTGTCGCCGCCTCCCGCGGTCGACGATGCGGTCGCCCCCGCCGCCGGAGTCATCCGGTTGCGGGGCGTGCGTCAGAACAACCTCAAGGGCTTCGATCTCGATCTGCCCCTGGGTCGATGGATCGTGTTCACCGGCCTCAGCGGGTCGGGCAAGAGTTCCCTGGCCTTCGACACGCTCTACGCCGAAGGACAGCGGCGGTACATCGAGACCTTTTCTCCCTACGCCCGCCAGTTCTTCGACCGCATGGACAAACCGGCGGTCGACCGGATCGAGAACATCCCTCCGGCCATCGCCATCGAGCAATGCAACGCGGTCCGCTCCACGCGGAGCACCGTGGGGACGATGACGGAGATCTGCGACCACATGAAGGTCGTGTGGCCCCACTTGGCCCGGCCGCATTGCCGCCAGTGCGGACAGTCCGTCCAAGCCGAACCGCCCGACCGCGTCTGGCAGACGGTCCTTCAGCGCTTCGAGGCGGGTGACGGAGCCCCCGAGGTGCTGGTGACTTTCGATCTGCCGTTGTCCGACAAGATGGCGGTGTCTGAGCAGTTCCGATTGATGACCCAACAGGGGTTCCAGAGAATCCTCATCGACGGTCAGGTGGTGCGTCTGGAAGAGGCTGGCGACCGGGTCGGGTCGGTCGGACAGACGATCCGGGTGGTGGCCGACCGGTTGCGCTTGGAGTCGGCGCAGCGCGCCCGGTTCCGCGAGGCCTGCGAGACCGCGTATCGATTCGGCCAAGGGCACCTGACCGTCTGGGAGTTCCGCGCACCCGCCGCCTCGGCGCCTCGCCCGTTTTCGCAGCGCCTCCATTGTGCGGCGTGTGACCTCGACGCGCCGGAAGCCAAGCCGGCGTTGTTTTCGTTCAACCATCCGTTGGGTGCTTGTCCGGCTTGCAAGGGATTCGGGCGCATCATCTCCATCGATCCCACCCTTGCGATCCCCGACACCTCCAAGTCCCTCGAGGGCGGAGTGGTCAAGCCATGGCAGACGGGGATGGGCGTCGAGTGTCAGCAGGACATGATGCGCAAGGTCCGCAGCGCCGGGGTTCCGACCCGGGTGCCGTTCCGGGAGTTGTCCGAGGCCCATCAACGCTGGGTGATGGACGGTGAGCCCGACTACGATCCCAAAGATCCAGAGCAGTCCTGGCCCAACAAGTGGTATGGGGTGAAGGGCTATTTCCGTTGGCTGGAAAGCAAGGCCTACAAGATGCACGTCCGGGTGCTCCTGTCCCGGTATCGCAGTTACCAGACCTGTGGCGAGTGCCAGGGGAGGCGTCTGCGGCCCGAGTCGCTGGCGTTCCGCTGGACCCCTCCGGGGCATCCGGACGCGTTGGATCTGGCCGGGTTCTACGGTCTGCCGGTGCGGGAGGCGTTGCGCCTGCTGGAGACCGCGGCCCCGACCCTCATGCGGTCCTCGAACGATCCGGTGGGACTGGTCTTGGGCGAGGTGCAGGCGCGGTTGGCCTATTTGGAATCGGTGGGTCTCGGTTACCTCACGCTCGACCGGACCACCCGCACCTTGAGCGGGGGAGAGACCGCGCGGGTGAATCTCACCACCTGCCTGGGCACACGACTCGTCAACACCCTCTACGTGCTTGATGAACCCAGCGTCGGTTTGCATCCGCGGGACAGCCAACGGTTGATCCGGGTGCTCAAGTCGCTCCGGGATGCCGGCAACACCGTGGTGGTGGTGGAGCATGAACCCGAAGTGATGCGCGCGGCCGACCTGATCGTCGACATCGGCCCGGGTCAGGGGGCCCGAGGCGGAGAAGTGATCTTCCAGGGCTCTCCTAGGGAGTTGCGGTCGGCCTCGGGATCGCTCACGGGCGATTACCTCTTCGGCCGGCGTCTCGTGGGCGAGTCGCGTCAGCGACCCGTGCCCTTGCCCCGGATCGGTGCCGCCCCTGAGCGAGGGCGATCCGCTCGCGGTGCCGCGGCAAATTCCGAGGCCACCGTCCTTCGGGAGGCGCTGCCGAAAGTCGGATATCTCGCCATCGTTCCGTGTCTGGTGTTGCGCCATGCCACGGCTCATTGCCTCAAGGATCTCACCGTGACGGTGCCGCTGGGGCGCCTGGTGGGCATCAGCGGGGTGAGTGGATCGGGCAAGACCACGTTGATCCGCGAGATCCTCCTGCCGCTGCTGGAGGCGCGTCTCCATTCCGGCGATCCGACCGCGGCCTTGGAGGATGAAGTGGACAGCGAGTCCATCGGGGAGGCTCAGACCGCCTTGCAGGCCGCCGAGTTGGAGGGAGCCGAACATCTCGGCGCGGTGGTGCTGGTGGATCAGTCGTTGCTGGGACGTACGCCGCGGTCCAATCCGGCCGTGTACATCGGCGCGTTCGACGACATCCGGGACTTCTATGCGGCCAGTCCGGAGGCGGTGGCGAATGAGCTTCCGGCGGGGTGTTTCAGTTTCAATTCGAAGCGGGGCCAGTGTGAGACCTGCCGCGGGGCCGGCTTCGAGAAGATCGAGATGCAGTTCCTCAGCGACGTGTTGATCCGGTGTGCCGCGTGTGGGGGACGACGGTATCAGGCGCGGGTGGCCGCGGTGAAGGTGGCTCCGCCGGAAGAGTCGGGACTCAAGGCGCTGTCCATCTCCGACATCCTCGAGGCCACCGCCGAAGAGGCCGTGCAGTTTTTGGCGGCGTTTCCCGATTCCAAGCCGGCCCGCAGGGCGATGGCCAAGCTGGCGCTGCTCACCGAGGTGGGGCTGGGGTACCTCCGGTTGGGTCAACCGCTCAATACGCTCTCCGGGGGTGAGAGTCAGCGCCTCAAGCTCGTCAGCCACCTCGCTCTCACGCCGGCCGCGGCCCGGCAGGACACGCCTTCGGCTCCACCGTCGGCCGGTCGACGCCGTTCCGACCCGGCGGTTTCCGGAATTCCCGCGTTCAAACCGACGCTGTTTCTCTTCGATGAGCCCACCACGGGTCTGCACCTCGAGGATGTCCGGATCCTGCTGAGGGTGTTCCAACGGTTGGTGGATCAGGGACACTCGGTGGTTCTCATCGAGCACCACATCGAATTGCTCCGCTGCGTGGATTGGTTGATCGATCTGGGGCCGGAGTCGGGTGATCAGGGGGGGCAGATCGTGGCTGCCGGGCCGCCCGACCATGTGGCGGGAGTTGCCGAGAGCCGGACTGCACCGTTCCTGCGGGGTTCGGTGTGACGGCGTCCCCGGCCTCCGGTCCGGCTTCGCCGCCGGCGTGGCTCATGGAGTTCCATAGGGCCCGCCCGTGGCATCGGCTTGACCCCGTCGGGTGAGGTGGTGAGCGTTGGGGCCCGTTCTCCCGCTACCGATGACGCTCAGGTTCCAGGCTGTTTTCCGCCCGCTCCGGGTCTGGGTCGCTCTCGCGACCCTCCTGGCGTTCAGGGGATTGACGTCGGGATCGGAAGTGGGATC
>JAIXXC010000079.1 GCA_027490985.1 Verrucomicrobiales bacterium | reverse complement strand
TCGGCACCGGTCGGGTTGAAGGTCGCATGCACCACCCCGGCCGGGATGTGGGCCACCTCTCCCGGTTGGAGCATCCGCTTTTCGGTCTCCACCCACTGTTCGACCTGCCCCTCCAGCACATAGATGATCTCCTCCAATTCCGGATGGGTGTGAAACGGGTGCCCTTCTCCGGCCGGAAGCACGGCCCGGCACAACTGGAGGTCACGGGCGTCGGCGATCTCGGGCCGACACAACCAGTAGTTGGTGCGCCCCTTGAAATCCTCTTTCAGGGCCTCGGCGGTGGTGATGAAGCGGCGGGACGGTTGGCTCATGGACATCGTGGATCATCCCCCACCCCGGGGGACTGCCGCGCATCCTAGCCCGACCACGGTCCCACCGGAAGCCCGAAGCCCCCACCCCGATCTCCGCCCCCCGCGATCGATTGAGCCGGGTCAGCGGGGACTCAACGGTGAACCTGTCACCCCGTTTCAACGGGAGGTTTGCAGGGCCGATGACAGAGAGCTCGGCCAAGGTCTTCCATCCACTGGACATTGAACCTGTCACTCTATTAGCGGCAGGCGCGATTCGGTGGTCTGGGGCGGGCTTTTTGTTTGCGGTGGGGGGCGGGGACTGATTACTTGCAAGTGGTTTGCAACTCTTGGAACCCCATCCCTGGGCACCCGATCCGGCCTGTCGTCGGTCCACACCGGCGTTCACGTTGATCGAATTGCTGGTGGTCATCGCCATCATCGCGATTCTGGCGGGGCTGCTGCTGCCGGCCTTGGCCCGGGCTCAAGCCAAGGCCCGGCAGGCCTCCTGCATGTCGGGGCTGCATCAACTGGGCTTGGGGATCCAGATGTATGCCGATGATCACGGGGGGCTCTTCCCCGAAACCACCCACGGCACGGCCGCCACCAACCGCTCGTGGATTTTCACGCTGAGCCCGTATGTGGGGAATGTGGATGCCATCCGGGCCTGTCCCTCCGACCCACTCCGCAAGGCCCGCCTCGCTCAAAAGGCCTCCAGCTACATCCCGAACGAGTATGTGATGGTGGATCTGGTCAGTCCTTTCGGCGGAGTCACCGAGTCGTTCCGTCGGATGGACACTCTCAAGAACCCGACCGACACCATCACGTTGTTCGAAGTGGCCACCGACAAAGAGGCCAGCCTTTCGAGCGACCACACCCATTCGAGGAATTGGGTCCAAGGGGGCTGGAATGCCGTCTTGGCCGACATCCAACCCGATCGTCACGGGGGCGGCCCGGCTTCGCCCCGACATGACAGCGGTCGGGCCAACGAATTGATGGCCTGCGGACATGTCTCTTCGGTCTCGGCGGCCCTGCTCAAGGCCCGTGTCGATCGGGGTGAAAACATCGCCCGTCCGCCCGAGTGACACCCCCACCCTGAACCGTCGCTCCCCCGGCTCCATGCAAGCTTCCTCGGTCTTCTCGCTCTTCGCGGCCCTCGTGGCCCTCGCGGCGAATTCGGCGCTCCGGGCCTCCGGCACCGGCGGCTTGTCCACCACCCACCGCATTCCGTTCACCCGGGAGCATGTGGACATCCGGATGGTATGCCCGTCGGACCCCCAGGCACTCCCGACCGTCATGATCCGTGACGGCGATCGCGGCATCAATCACCCCGCCACCAACACGGTGCTGGTGGTTGCTGAACAAGCCCGATTGGCCATTCCGGCCGGCTTCGATCTCTTCGGCCCCGAGGGTTCACCCCTCTGGATTCTGCCCCAAAGCCAGGATCCCGCGCTGGTGTACCTCGGTTTCTCGAACGAGGGATTCTCCGGGGGCCGCTTCGAAGGGCGCCTGCGTCTGCAACTCAAGGAGGTCCGAGGCCCGGGCCAGGTCTTCCTCTGGCAGGCCGATGCGGATGGAACCATCGACCTGCGGATGAATTCCAAAGACGGTCTGGACGACCTCGATCGGATCGAACCGCTGATCGGCGGCCATGAGCATTACAACCTGGGTTTCACCACCGCCGGGCTCTATGAGCTGGTCTTCCAGGCGGGCGCACAGGCGCTCGGATCGGGGGACTTCCTGACCGGAGATCCGGTGGCGGTGCTCTTCGCGGTGGAACCCCTGCCCGTCGTCCCGCCGCCCGCGCAGCTCTGGACCCGGTGGATCAACACCCACTGGCCCGCAGGCGATCCTTCCGGAACGGAACTCCGCCCCGAGGCGGACCCCGATCACGATGGCGAACCCAACGTGGCCGAATTCCTCAGCGACACGGATCCCCTGGACCCCGCCAACCGTCCGCGGGTGGCGGTCCGTGCCGGCAGCGGATTCGCGCCCAGCCTCGTGATCGAACTCCCGGTGGTGACTGAACGGCTGAGCGAAGCCCGGGTTCGGGTGGAAGGGGCCCCGAATCCGACGGGCCCCTGGACGCCCCTGCCCGACGTCACGCCCGCAGGAGCCACCCTGCTCTGGGAAGATTCCTTTGCCTCCCCACCGGCCACCCGATTCTATCGTCGCACGACAACCAAGCTCTGAGCGCCCGCCCCCATGAATACCCCTCGCTTCGCCCGTCATACCCTGTCCGCCATGGTCCTCGCCCTGTCGGCCCTCATCGCCGGATGCGGAGGCAAGGATGAACACGCCGGTCACGACCACGGGAACGGCCACAAACATGAGCACCGCGCACCTCATGGAGGCACCGCGGTGGTTCTCGGCAAAGAGGCCTACCACTTGGAATTGGTTCGCACGGCCGACGCGGGCCTCCTGACCTGCTACGTGCTCGATGGCCACATGGAATCCTTCATCCGGATCCCAGCACCCCACCTGAGCATCGAAACGACGGTCTCCAACCGGACCCAGACCCTGGAACTGCTCCCGGTGGCCAACGCGGCGACCGGAGAGAAGCAGGGCGACACCAGCCAGTTCGAGGCGCGGGCGGAGTGGTTGAAAACCACCCCTCAGTTCACCGGCAAGGTGCTCGGCATCACGATCAAGGGCTCGACCTACACCGATGTGGCATTCCGTTTCCCCGAGGGAAACGAATAAGACTCACCGCGGTCGCTGACGGAGGAGATCGGACCGATCCCGGACCGACCGGGTCCCCAGGCTGGGCTCGGCCGGCAGGGCTGGCGGTGTGGCCCCTTTCGGAGTTCAGACGCCCCGGCCGGTTCCGGGAAGGCCGCGCGACTGTTCCAGGATCCGGCGGGTCTGGCGGTGTCGCCAGGCGAACATCACGGCCAATTGGGGCCTGAACACCCAGCGATCCAACCACACCCCGCAGCGTCCCCACGGCGGCAGGTACTCGACCCGGTCGGTCAACAAAGCCATTCCGTCCCCGAGGTCCTGGAACTCATGGACATGACGCCAGGACCGATAAGGTCCGCGGAGAGCCACGTCCACCAGTCGGACCGGGGGTGAAACTTCTTCCAGGCACACTTCCCAATCCTGACGGATCCATCCGAACACGGTGACCGAGACCTCCAGTCGCGCGCCGGACTTCCATTCCGGAGGCAATCGAAGTCGACTCACCCGGACCCCGGGCGGGTTGATCCGGTGCAAATTGGCCGGGTCTTGGTGAAACTCGAAGAGCGCCTGCACCGGGGCCCGAATCCGGCTGGATTTTTCGAAGACCAACGGCGTTTCCATGCGCTCAACGTGGCCCCGCCACCCGCAAATGCAAAAGGCCGGGAATCCTTGGGGATTCCCGGCCCTGGATCCGATCAACGATTACTTACCCTCGTCGTGGGCATGAGCGCCGCCGGTCGCCGGGGCGATCGGGTGCTTGGCCAGGTAGTCGTCCACATCGGTGGTCACCACCAGGCGTCCCCACATCACCGGCCAATGGCCCGGGAAGGTGCAGACGTACTCGTAGTCGCCGGCCTGCATGGGCGCGGTCAGCTTGAGGGTGGCTCGGCTGCCCGACTCCAACAGGCGGGTGGCTCCGACCACGGCAGGATTCGCCGGCACATAAGCGCGGCCCTCGCGATCCAGAGCGCCCGGAGCCATCGCATCGGCGGCGGCACCGACCGTCTCACGGCTGCCCGGCTTCACGATCACCAGGTTGTGGGGCATGAAGTCGTCGTTCTCGAGGACGATCTCGAAGGGCTTGCCCGCCTCGACGACCAACCGCGGCACGTCGTAGCGCATCTGCTCGCGCACCGTGCGGATCACGAACACCGAGACCCGCAGCTGCTTGAGCTGACCCCTCAACGCCGTCGCCGCCGACTCGGGCATCAGACCGGCCAGGTCCGAGGCCGTCTGGAGCGCATCGACGTAGCCGATGTCGGTACGCGATTCGGCCGGCACCGCCGAGGCCCAACGGACCAGGGCCGTGGCGGCCGTTCCCGCCGCCGGAGCATTCCAGGCGGTGCGGGGCAACTGACGCAGTCCCTGGGCCGCCGCGGGCACGCTGTCACCCTTGGCGATCAACTGGGCGAAGAGGTTGAACACCTCGTCGGGCTTCTCATTCATGCTGAGCAGGGCCCGCATGGCGGCGCGGCGCAACCCGCCCGAGGCATCCACCGAAACGGGGATGCGCACGTTGCGGGCCGGGGCCGGCACGCCCTTTTGCGAGGCGACCTCCTGACGGGCCGAATCCAGCAGCGTCAGGTTGAAGCCATTGAGGCGCTGGCCGAGGTCACCCTCGGTGCGGTTCCAGACCGAGACGGCCTCGACCGACTGTTCGGAACCGAGATCGACCTCCCACCAGGGGTTGCGGTCGTTCTCCGCCGAATGGGTCTGGGAACCGGAGGCGAAGGAACCATCGGTGTTGCCATCGATGGCATGGGCGGCCTCGCCGGAGTTGGCCGTGGTGGACTGGCTGGCCTTGCCCCGGCGGGCGATGTTTTGGCCACCGGCCCAGACCTCGACTTCTGCGAGGGTCAGCGTGCCCCGGCGGGGCAACTCGATGCGCACGAAGCGGGCGCCACCCTTCTTCGCGGCGTCGGCCACGAGCTTGGATTCACCGGAGACCACCGGGCGCACCAGACCGTAGGCCTTGGCACGGAAGTCGGGATCGCTCACCAGCGGGATGCCGGCCAACAGGTCACCCAGAGCGGCCGGCTTGGCGGAGGCGGTCTGCCAGAGGCTGTCGAACGAACCTTCCACCAGGGCCAACGAAGCCCAGGCCGCGGCCCGGGTGGTGGCATGGGCGCTCTGCGCGCCCAGGCGGGTGAGGCGGTCGCGCTGCGACTTCAGCTCCTCCTGGGGCTGGCCGGGCAAGAGCCGAGCCAGGCTGGTCAGAGCGTCTTCGGCCTTGGACTCGGACTTCTCGAGCAGGCTCAGGAGCAGCGCCGAACGCGAGACCTTGCGGAGGGTGGCCAGGTCGTTGAGGGCCACACCCCGGTCGGCATCGGACACACCGGCACGGCCGAGCAGATCGGCCAGCACGGGCTCGACGCGCGGCAGCTTCAGGATCTCGGCGGTGCTCAGCGACTTCAGCAGGTACTGGAGGCCGGCGGGATTCTTCTGGGCCAGCGGACGTCCGTCGGCCACGGCCTTGCGCCACTGCGGCTCCAACTGCCGGAGGGTCTCCTTGAGGGTGTACTCGAGGTAGTAGTCGAGCGGTTGCTTGAGGATGGCCAGCGCCACCTCGGCGGCCTCGGCCGACCGGAAGAAGCTCGCCCCACGGACGGCCTCCAGACGGACCCGGGGATTCTCGTCGTCGGCCAGCTTGGCGAAGAGCGCGAGGGCGTTGGGCACGCGGTCACGCCAGTAGCAGAGCACGCGGCCGGCGGCGGCGCGGGCATTGGCATCCGGCGAGTTCAGCATGCGGGTCAGGCGATCGGCATCGACCACATTGTGCCACTGATGGACCCACAGGGCCTCCATCAGATGGTGCTCGTAGTTCGGATCCTTGGCATCCAGGCCCACGGCCCACTGACGCACCGCGGCGATGACCTTGGCGGTGTCGCGCTTGCCCAACTCGATCTTGGCCAACTCGCGGGTCTGGTTCTCGGGCTCCTTGAGCAGGTCCAGGAGCGCGGCGATCGACTGACCCTCGATCTTGGCGGGCTTCAGCAGCGGACGGCCCTTGTAGGTGATGCGATACACGCGGCCGTACTGATGGCCCCGGTTCGGATCGCGCAGATGATGCTGCATGTGGCCGATGATCGACTGGTGCCAGTCGGCGAAGTAGATCGCGCCATCCGGGCCCATGCTCACACAGATGGGGCGGAAGTTCGGATCGGTCGAGGACACGAGGTTCTCGAGGGTCTCACCCTTCAGGCCCGATCCGTCCTCGCTCACCTTCACACGGAAGATGCCCTGGAAGGAGATCACGTTGAGGTTCAGGAAGTTGCCCTGGAACTCCTCCGGGAAATGGCGGCTGCTGAGGATGCCGGTGCCCGGGCACGGGCGCGACGGGCGGTTCCAGAACTCCTTCATGCCGGAGTGCTTGTTCGGGTAATCGATGCGACCGCTGAAGGCGGGGCCGAAGTAGTTGGCATTGCCGGTGGCGTCGGTGATGAAGTCATTGCCCCAACCGTCGAACACGCGCCCGTGGGGATTGGCGAAGCCATAGGCCACATAGGTCTCGAACTGATGGGTGCGCGGCTCGAAGCGGTAGATCGCGCCGTCGTTGTTGCGCAGGGCACCGTCGCCGGTCTCGACCTGGGTGCGGTGGAACACACCGTCGCTCAGGTAGATCGAACCACCCGGATCCAGACAGATGGCGTTGGCCGTGTGGTGCGAGTCGGCCGAATCGAGGCCCATGAGGATGCGCTCCTTGGTGTCGGCCTTGCCGTCGTTGTTGGTGTCGCGGATCCACCAGAGATCCGGAGCCTGCATGAGCAGGATGCCGTCCTTGTAGAACTGGAAGCCGGTCGGGCAGTTCAGGTCGTCCATGAACACCGACTCCTTGTCGGCCTTGCCGTCACCGTTGGTGTCTTCGTAGATGAGCAGCTTGTCACCCACCTTGCTGGTCGGGGTGCGCTCCGGATAATTGGGCCACACGGCGACCCAGAGGCGGCCACGGGTATCCCAGGCCATCTGCACCGGGTTCACCAGATTCGGGAAGCGCTTCTCGTCGGCGAAGAGGTTCACCTCCATGCCCGAGTGGACCGTCATCTGGGCGATGGCTTCCTGACCATCGAGATACACGGGGCTCTTGTCGGCGTTGGGGCCCGGCTTGTTGGACTCGACCGGAGTCACGGCCGGCAGGTTGGAATCATCGACCTTGAGATCCCCGTCGCGCGCCACGGCCCAGACCCGCAGATCCCGATTGGAGGTCAGCACGTCGCGCTGCGACATCTCCTCCTGCATGACCTTGTAGTTGGACACATAGGGGGCCGGAGCATTGCGGTCGCTGACGAACCCGCCCTTGCCCGACTGGTAGGCCAGGGCCGAGCGGCCGCCGTACACGTTGTAGCCGTCGACCGTGCGGTAGCGCTGATGCCACTGCCAGTTCTTGTCGTTCACCGCCCGGCGGAGCTTCTCCATGTCACCAGTCGGAGCCCGGCCGCCAATGAGGCCGATGAAGATCGCCGGGGCCAGGGCCTTGTCGCCCTCGTCGCTGAGCATGAAGCCATTGATCGTCAGGGCCTTCCCCTTCGCATTGGCCGCCGCCATCAGGCGCAGCGACGGCTCGAGGATGTCGGCGAAAGCGATGCCGTTGTCCTTGGCCACCTCGGCCATGGCCGCGGTGTAGAGGCGCAGGTTGGCGTTGTTGCCGGAGCGATCGGGGAAGTTGGTGTCCGGATGCTTCTCGTTGGCCGCCGGCGAGACCAACGCCACGCGCGGGGCTCCCTTGCCCGAGTAGTTGCCAGCCCGGACATGCTTGATCCAGGCATCGAGGTCGGCCTTGAACTTCGGTAGACCCTCGGCGCCCTTGAACGATTCGTTGTAACCGAAGAACCCGAGGATCACATCGGCCTTCACGCGGGCCAACCAGTCGTCCGGGGAACCGAAATTCTCGGAACGGTGCCGATTGGCCACCTCGTCGCCAGCGGCCGCAAGGTTGCGGAACACGAGCCGGTGATCCGGAAACCGGTCGTGGACCAGGGTCTCGAAATACCCGGTGTGCTGCATCCGATCCGCGATGCCACCGCCGACGATGGCCACATGGTCGCCGGGCTGGAGTTGGAGCAGGGTTTGGGCGCGAACCGCCACGGTCAGGGCCAGGAACAGCAGGGCCAGTCGTATGGATCTCATAGGATTGATGATGCAGCCGCCGGAGGAACCGACCCGTCGGACCTCCCGGACTGCGCACTCGGTGGATCGCCGAGCATAGAAACCCGAAGACCGCAACCGCGACCAAAAATTCACCCCGAACCGGGGTTTTATTGCCGGCCTTCCGGTTTGTCTTGAGCAACATCCAGAGTGTCATCGGGGCAACAAACCGGTCACAGCCGACAAAACACTTCCGGATCTCCGGCGGCTTTTGTTAACACCATGCCCTTGTACGTCATGAAAGAAACCTTCCTTCGCCATCGCGTTGGCCTCACGGCCCTGTGCCTGGCCGCCTTGCCGGCTTCGGCCATCGCCTCCGACTACTCCCAGTCCGTCCTCGCCGACGGCCCCGCCGCCTACTATCGCCTCGGCGACAGCACCGTGCGCGGCACCAACAATCTGAACTCGGGCCTCGCTGCCGGGGTGGTCGCCTCCCAGAACCTCGGCCGCGTGCACACCATGCCCGGGGCCATCGCGGGCGACTCCGGTCGGGCCGCCTTCTTCGACTTCACCTCCCGCACCGAAATCCCCTGGAACGCCGCGCTGAACCCCAAGAACGACAAGCCGTTCACCCTCGAGGCCTGGTTCTACCCGACCAGCGACCAGACCGGGAACGGCCAGTGCCCGATCAACAACCGCTATGCCTATTCCGGTGTCGACCGTCAGGGCTGGGTGTTCTTCCAGCGCAAGCCCAACGCCGACTACAACGGCAGCGAAGGGGTCGGCTGGAATTTCCGCATGTTCCGCGGCGCCGGCAGCAGCTCCGGCCTCGATGTCCTCAGCGGCGTGCCCTACGTGCTGGGCAAGTGGACCCACGTGGTGGTCGTCTATGACCCCAAGAACGTGGTGGATGCCACGGTGACCATGTACATCGACGGCAAAGAGGCGGTCACCAAGGCTTGGACCGGCGGTAGCGACGGCACTCAACCGGGCTATGCCGCCAACACCAACGATCATGATCCCGCCGTTGCCGTCTTCGGTGAGGCGGCCTTGGCCATCGGCAATTACAACAATACGGCGGGCACCAGCCTCAATCCGTATTTCGGCGGCGTCGACGAGTTCGCCTTCTATCCCACCAAGCTGAGCGCCGAAAAGGTCCTCACCCACTACCAGAACGCGACCAACGCCAACCGGACCGTCTCCTACTCGGACTTGGTGATGGCCGACCAACCCTCGGTGTACCTGCATCTGGACGAAGAGGCCCCCGGCTCCGACATCGCCGTGAACTTTGGCGAAACCCGCTCCGCCGGCCAGGGCACCCACACCTCGGATGTTCGACATCCGGCTCCGGGCGCCATCGCGGCGGGCAACGATGGATCGGTCGCCTATCATAATCGCAACGGCAACTCGACCACCACCCTGCCCTGGACCGCCGGCAACAATCCGGGCGCCGACAAACCCCTGTCGGTCGAATTCTGGGTCCGTCCGATGAGGGACCAGCAAGGGGGCCAATGCCCGGTCAACAACCGCTTTGTCGGCGGCTCCGGACGCACCGGTTGGGTCATCTTCCAGCGCAATCCCAACACCACCTACCCCGCGTCCGAAGGGCACGGCTGGAACTTCCGCATGTTCCGCGGTGCCGGCGGCAGCGGTGCGGATGTCAACACCGACACCGACTACACCGTGGGCCAATGGCAGCATCTGGTCTTCACCTGGGAACCGGTCACCGACAACGGTGATCCGGGCGGCAATGGCAACAACCAGTGGGAGGGTATTCTTACGGCCTACGTCAACGGCATCGCCGTCAAAACCAACAGCGCCGCACTCTACGCCGCCAATTTGCAAACCCCGGAAGACGGCAGCACCGCGGCCGATCTGGGCATCGGCGCCTACAACGCCAAGTCGGGTCTGGGCAACAATCCCTTCGAGGGCAACGTCGATGAATTCGCCATCTACAGCGACTACCTGCTGAAGCCCGAGCAAGTGCTGGCCCACTATCAGGCGGGCACCAACGCCCACCCGGCCGTTCCCTACGAGAATCTGGTCATCACCGCCCCCTTCACGGGCCCCGAGCGCAAAGGCCCGGCCACCTACCTGCGCTTCAATGAAGGCGCGGTCTCGCCGTTGGCCAACAGCGGCAGCCTCGCCGCCAACGCCGATGGCCATGGCGTCTTGGCCAAGACCTCCGCGGTCGGTCCCCGTCCGCCCGCCTTCAAGGGATTCGAGGCCGACAACGCCGCCCTCAACCTCACCGCGGCCAAGGCCTTTGGCGCCCTCGACGACCTGGCCGGCCTGAAGCTCACCGACCGGGTCACGGTCAGCGCCTGGATCCAGCCCGGTCAACTCGCGGCCGAGACCTCCCCGGCGCGCATCGTGGCCCGCGGCCCCCTGACCGCGAGTTCCTTCGTCGCCCAGATCTTCGAGCAGGCCAAGGAGATCACCGCGGTCAACACCAACACCGCCGAGGTGTCCCTGCGGATCGAGACCGTCAACGGAGCCCTCAACTACTCCTTCGGATCCAGCGAGTACACAGGGGCTCCCGACCTGACCGTGGAGCGGGTCTACGCTCCGGTTCCGGCGGCCGACCTGGCTGGCGGCCAATGGGTGCAGTTGAGCGGCACGTATGACGGCACGCAGTGGCGCCTCTATCGCAATGGCACCGAGATCGGCGCGGTCGCGGGCGCCGGCAAGGCGATCGCCTCGAATGGTGCCGACTGGGCCATCGGTTCCACCGGCAACGGTTGGGACGGAGCCTTCACCGGAGCCATCGATGAAGTGGCCGTGTACC
Organism: Verrucomicrobiales bacterium; assembly: GCA_027490985.1. Classification (GTDB taxonomy): domain Bacteria; phylum Verrucomicrobiota; class Verrucomicrobiia; order Limisphaerales; family UBA9464; genus SXXZ01. Next base: position 83 of record JAIXXC010000079.1, on the reverse strand, counting down.
CGAAAGCGCTGTCGGCGGCCCAGATCCAGAAGCAGTACACCATCGCGGTGAACGGCGCTGCCAGCGAACCGGCCAAGGTCACC
>JAIXXC010000321.1 GCA_027490985.1 Verrucomicrobiales bacterium | reverse complement strand
TTGTAGTGCCACAGCTCAGGCTCGAGCCCGCGGGCTTCCACCATTTCATAATCGATGAGGTAGCTGGTCTCCTCGGTCATGAACTCCGTGTTCGCACTCCAGTTCGTGGCGATGACCGGGCGTTCCATGAGCATCGCCTCGTGCTGCGGGCGTCCCCAGCCTTCTCCTCGGCTCGGGGCCACGTAGCAATCGCAGGCGAGGTACAGGCCCGGCAATTGGTCGCTCGGCACCTGTTCGGCAATGAGTTCGATGCGGGGCAGGTCCTTGCCTTCCAACCCCAGCGATGCGGTGAAGGCGTCGATCCGTCGACGGATCTCCTGGGCGGGATCGCCATCGGGTTTCGAGAAGAGGTAGGTGCGCAGCCAGAGGCAGACGTCGTCCTGGGCCGAGAACTCGCGGAGATACGCGGCGATGAGCACATCCCAGCCCTTGCGCGACGACCACTCGAAGATCGACAGGAAGTTGAACCGGGCCTTGCCAGGCAGCGGATAGGCGGAGTGCCGGGCTGGATCGAAAAACTCCGAATCCACCGCCCCCGGGATCACCACCAATTTTGGTCGTTCTACCCCGCTGGCTGCGAAGGTCTCGACATTGTATTGCGACGGTACCCAAACCTCATCCATCCGATTGCAGGCCGCGACCCACTCGGGCGCGATACGGTCGGTCTCGAACATTGTGCGGCCGATGCTGTAGGCAGCGTCAGGGAGGCGGATGAATCCGCCTGCGGGATTGTGTGAAACGACGATACCGCCACTCAATCCTTTGAACCGGTCGCGCATCCGGAACAGGGCCTCCCGATCTTCGGTGGCCAAACCGCGGGTGAAGCTCTCGGAATAGACGGTCGTTTGATGGAATATCCCCAAATCGCAGCGCTTCTCCAATGGCAGGACGAAGTTGATCGCCTCGCTCGCATAACCGCTGGGATTGAAAATGGGCGCCGCCCAGCGAACCGGTAGCCCGAGCTCGATAGAGCGCCGTGCGATTCGGCGGCCCGCCGGATTCAAATCGAGGGTGTATCGGCCGTCGTCGTGTGTGGTGGTGCTATGGCGGTTGAACAGGGGGCGTATCCCCGCCTTGCGAAGGCGTCTGGAGAAATCCAAGTCCTCGCCCTGATAGAATCCGCGCCCGTCGTCCCACTGCACCCGGTCGGTCACCTCGGCCTTCAGCAGAATGAGCCCCCCGGTGATGTAGACATGGTCGTCGTTCTCGTCGTAGTCCAACAGCACATGCCCCCGGGGGCCACCATGGGTCGCCCAATCCCAGAATCGCGATCCGTCCGGGTTGAGGATACGAACGGACAGCGCTTCCCAATCGTCGCCAAACCGTTGGAGACCTTGGTAGAAGTCGTCGTGGAACAGGAAGTCGTCGTCGACAACGACCAGATGATCATATCTGGCCGCGGCCGTGAGGGCATTGCGCATCTCGCCAAGGCGGCCATTGCGGGCCGCATCGACGGCCAGGACGGAGCCCACGCCCTCGGGCAGATCCGACGGAGGTTCTCCACCCACAAGGATCTCATGGTGGGGAATGCCCAGCGCCCGGATGGATTCGATTTCCCGGCGCAGTTTATCGGGGCGCTTTCCGTTGGTGATGATCAGGAACGACCAGCCTGATTCCCGATGTCGGGTCTCTTCCCGGAGTGTCGGGGAAATCGGGACTGTCGGTACAGTCGGGGTGCCGGGCGCCACAGGTCTTCCATCCCCCGCGGCAGGCGTCGAAGCAAGCCGGGTCTCTAGTTCTTGGACGATCACGTCGAGATCCGGATGTGCAGGTCCAAGGCTCTGTGCGCGCCGGTAATGCTCCAGGGCTTTTGGGATCTCGTCGCGCTCGAGGACCTGCAATCCCATCTCGATCTCCCTTTCTTGTTCGGCCGTCAGTGTCACGGTCTGGGCGCAGCGTTTCTCGAGCTGGGCGATGCGGTCTGCCACTTCCTGGTCTGCAGGGGAGATTGTGACTGCGCTCCGGAGCACTTCAATGGCCGTCGATAGATCCCCAAGGTTCACGAGGCACTCGCCTAGGATCACCATTGCGTCAGTGTTCCTGGGCTGGACCGAAAGCAGTTCCTGGCAAGTCCTGGCACAATCCAACCAGCGTTTCTGCTTGAAGAGGACATGGGCCAGCAGCGCCATCGCATCCGGGCCTCTCGGATCCAGGGCCAACGCTTGGCGGGCCATGGATTCGGCCTGCGCAAGTGGGTCATTTGAGGTCTGAGCAGGCGAGGCGGGGTCCTGCGTGAGCGGGTCGACCGTCCGATCCTGACAAGCTGGGGCCATCTCCGACCCCGAGTCCGGGTTTCGACTCTGCCCGGGCCTACCTTCAGTCGCTGAACCCGTGATACAAATTGCTTCAGAGATCTCTTCGGAAGAATAGGCCTGAGGATTGTTCAGTCGCAGTTGCGCCTTGAGAAACCTGTCTTTCACGACTGCCTGGGAGAAAACGCCAGAGTCTTTGGCTCGGTAGATGAAATGGGCCTTGGGAATCCGTTTGCCTATGAATCCGGCTAGGGAAGCCCCTAACCAGAAATCCCAATCCTCATACCCTCGAATATTGGTATGGTATCCTCCAAGTGTTTCCCAGACCTCTCTTCGATACATCGAACAGTACGCGAGTTGATTGTTCACTCGCAAGAGCTCGGATCGAAACTCGCCGGTGGCCTGAATATGCTGGGACTTGTCCGGTGACTGATTGATGAAATCTGTATAAACAACTGAAGACTCAGGGTTGCGATTAAACGTATCTAAGCATTCGGCAATCATCATTGAACCCAAAACATCATCGGCATCGAGCGGTAATATAAATCTGCCTTTAGCGACCTTGATCCCGTTATTTCTTGATATCGCCGGTTGACCGGAATTGGGTTGATCAACTAGGGTTATCTTGGTGTTACCGAACTCTTGTATGCAGGACTCGATGACCTTCTTGGAATTGTCAGTGCTACCGTCATTGACTACTATGATTTCAAGATCAGAAAAGGTTTGATTCACCACGCTGAGAATGCACTCTCTTACGTATGCTGCGTAGTTATAGCATGGAATGATGACGCTGACTAAAGGCGAACTGGAGGCTCCTGTGGAACGATCTAGATTTTCAATGTATTTTATCAATGCGTTGGTCTCTTCCTTTTCTGCGTCATGTCGCACCGGAACGGTTGGGGAAGGTACTGAATCCCGGATCCCTAGAAGAACATCCACACAAAAATCGAGGCAGTGATGTTTTCCAGGTTTCAGGTCCTCAGACGATTGGCAATCCAGGATGCCATTGTGAACGTCAGGCATGCGGACCAATGGGAACGATATGTTCCAGCGGTAGATGTACGCATAAACAAACCGCATGGCTGAACGGATCCTAGACAACCGAGTCTCGCTCGAACCATGCAGGGAAATTAGATTGTCCAGAAGTCTACGGTAGTCCGATGGATTCTTGATCAATTCTATTGAATCACAAAAAGTCCAAGGACCGGTAGCAGCGCAGGCCACCGGGATACCCAAACAGGCCATCTCGAGCGCTATGGTGCTGCAATAGGCGAGTCCCACCGTCAAATGCTTCAACAGCGAATAGCTACTGACCGGGTCGTCGGGTCTGATGAGGAATACATTAATCGGTAGATCTTCTGCCAACTGATGGAAGAAGTTGATTTCATCATGGTTTGTGCCGGTGGATGACTTGCTGCCAGCATTCGGGTGTACGCGAATGATCAAAGCAATCTGAGAATTGTTTCTCGCAATATCTATCGTCTGGCGAATCCAATTCTGTTGAGTCTCAAAAGCAGATTTAAATTCGTCTTCGGCTATGAATTCGTCGGTGCTGCTCGTGAATAAACCAATAATCGATTTTCCTGACTGTTTCTGAATGAAGTCTTCAACGATGCCTAAAGTGCCGTCCACTGAAAAAGGCTTCCACCCAAGATTCTTCCCTTTTCTCCGATCTTCCAACCAACCGGTTGCCTTGGAGAACTCAAACGAAGACAGAGGAACATCACGCCATCGCTGAGACAGTAATTCGAACGGCCGTAAAGAGATGCAGGATTCGTTCTCCCAGAGCAATATAGACTGGGAGAGAGCGCCGCGTTCATGGCAAATGGTTCTTACCCCCGATCGTTTGCAAAGTTCCAAAGCGATTCTGGTGACTGCTAACCGGCCGTTGAATAAAAGGACGATTGCAGGTTTCTCAACCTCCAACATCCTCCGAGTCAGGATGAGAGCGACAATTCCGCTGAACAGGTAACTTCTGATTGTAGCGACATGCTTCGGGTGCTTTAGGTCGATCGAGTTGATCCTCAAGTGTGAATGAACTGAGGAAATAATCAATTTTGAAATCGGGAGACCCTCGTAGGTCGCGTCCAAAAGGTGTTCGTCAGGTAGATCAGTGACAAATCCATTCGCGATGGATTTGACATCGTTGATCTTGTAGGAACCCAGTGGGGTTGGTTGGACACCAAACTCGGTTAGCGTGTTTTGGACGTGTGATTGGCAGATTTTGCAAGCGCTTTCAGGTCTGGGGCCGCAAGTCGATTCCCAGAACATATCACAGTCGCTGAATAATCCATCGCAGGTAATGTATGATACCCTGTGTCCTCTCCATTTGAGGTTATGAAAAACCGCTATTTCATACAACGCATGAAGACGCCAGAAGGTAAATGGTGAAAAACTAATGATCTTCAAAGGGTGATGACTGTTCATGAGGGGAGCATTCAACACAATAAGCAGCAAATGGATGGCATTTCGTAAAGCCGACGGTCAATTGCTCGGCCATGTTTCATTTAATAATCGAGCTTGGTCCACTGGAAGCAAAAAAAGTGCCAATGGTAAGCAACGAAATGGTGGTGCATTTTGCCTAGTCGCCCCAAAAAATAGGAGTTCAAAGCCCGAGAGTGGCTGGAAAAGGAAAAATCTGCCTGAGAGAATTGGATGCGGCCCCGGATTCGATAAGGTCTGATCGAGAAAGGCAAGCCTCGATCCGAGCGACAGCGATCGCTGATTGATGAGTCGGTTTATTGTATCGTCAACGAGTGAAACATTTAGATGAGGATGTTGATAGACTGCGAATCCCGTTGGCTCTCATCGAGAGTTAGCATCCCGACACATTTTGATGGCCTCGTAGTGTAACTTGGCCTGGATCTGACTATTCAGTCGTTAAGATTTCAAGTTGGACGCTTCTCGAGGAGAAACCAAGTTATGTCATCCTGCGGGAAAACGGGATCGCGGTGGTAAATGAAACCGTAGTCGATAATGGCTAAATCAGGAAACCGATTCACTAAATCTCCTGCGAAGTCGCGCTTGAAGAGTCGCGCTGTGTGGCCGCGATAGGTGATCTCGATCGGTTCAGGGTTGTAGTATTCCGCAACAAGCAGAAATCGCGCCGAGGCGTGATACATCAGATCATAGGCTCTGGGTAGGCATTCAGGGTTCAGGTGGATGAGCACACCTTTGGTGAAGACTAGATCGGAAGTGGCAATGGGTTTGTAGTCTAGGATCGATCCGATGGTCAGGGCCACATCAGGCTGTATTCGGGATAGTTCCGTGGCTGCGCGAGTGTTGATTTCGACTGCCGATAGTCGTGCGGATGGAAGGAGTTGCCGGAGGGCTTGGAGGTTGAGACCGATGTTGGCTCCGAGTTCGAGGATGCTCTGGATTCCGGGAGCACGTGAAAGGATGCGGCCGAAGAAGGCTGCGTTAGCAGCTACGAGATCAGGACCGCGGTTACGGTCGCTGTAGGAGTCTCCGAAAGAGCCTTGCCAGAAGTGCTCTTGGTCGGTGGTGAGTTGGTTGGGCATTTGGGGCGGTCGGATGGATTGCGATCGATAAGGCGAAGCGGTTCAGCATTGGGTGAGACGACGTCGGTGGGTGACGAGAGCCTCGGCATGTTGGAAGCCTACGCTTGCCCCCCGCCAACGCGAGAGTGCTTCCACGCCGGCATGGCTTCGGGCGTGCGGAGCTGGGCGCATCTCCTCCTCATAGCAACGAAGGGCCGAGGCCTTCTGAGACCACCAGGGAGTGATGTCGACAAACGTATCTGGTGCGAACCCACATCCGATGTCGCCGCCCCACTCTGTGCTGCTGGGGACCTCAAATGCGTAGATACTTTCCCAGGCCTCGTTCGGTTGGGGGCGGAATGCTGTCCAAACAGCCTGAGCTGCGCGTCGGTGGTCGATGTTTAGGTCACCGACATGGTGTGTGTAGATGACGCTCGGTCGAAGCGCATTCTTGGCAGCCTCGATGAATCGCACGATTTCCAGCATCGGCACCGAGTCGAGAGCGTTGTCGGGGAAGTTGCCGAAGGCATGAGGAGTTGCGCCAAGTTCAGCAAGGGCGGCAAGGCTGGCCCTGCGGCGGCGATCAGCGGCTGAATCGAGATTGGAGTCTGCGATGGTGCCCCGGGATCGTACGCCATCGGTCAGAAACAGCACGGCGACACGGTCTCCGGCGGCTGTATGGCACGCTATCGTGCCGCCAAGACCCAGTGTTTCATCATCAGGATGCGCTGCGACGACAAGTATGCTTCTGTTCATGCGATGAGTTGTGGAACGGTGGCGCCTGAGTTCATGCTGCCTGTGGTCGGCTGGATCCTTTAAGAACCAGGGCGCGACTGGATGGCCCCAGGTTGAACAGAAGGTCGAGCACCCCCATCGCTGGCTCGAATGGGCCCGGCTGGCATTGCTTGTAGATTGGGTGTTCGAAGTCCTGATACTTGATGTCGATTCCGGCGGAGGCGAAAGCTTCCTCATCGAGGTAGTCCCGCCCAAGTGGGCCGGAGAGGTAGATGTCGGCACCCACGGCTCGGCAGAGGTTGAGCACGAGATCGCTCTTAGTCCCTTGAACTCCCATGGTCGAACTGGACAGCACCGGAGTGTCGATGGCTAAGTCGGCTAAATGTTGTCTCATAAAATCGCGGGCCATCGGTAGGAAGTCCATCCAAGGTTTTGTGTATAGGGCTTCGTATGCAGGGGCGAGATCTTTGAAAAAAGGTGCGCGGGCGTAGCTCGTGCGGATTGTCGTCCAGTGTTTTCGGGCCCAAGGGTCGTTCGGTGCGATGCTCAGGCTGTTAATCGAAAGGTGACCAAACCGGCCTTTTGTGGCCAGGGGCACTGTGAGCCAAGTCCAACCCTGCCTGGTCCGCGCTTTGTTGCGGTTGACGAAGCTGTTCTTCTCGAACTGCACGTGATCGAGAACGATGTGCAGGTCGGATAAGGCGATCCGGTTGAAGTATCCGAGCCACGGCAGGTAGGCGGGTTGGTTGATCGAGACGGTCATGGGCCATTCCTCTCGCGGCGCAGCACGACGGTGAAATCATGGGGGAGATAATCGTGATGTAGGGTGACCCATGGCGTCAGCTTGCGGCACCACTCGACGGTGTTGAGCGGGTCTGCATAGAACTCGCCCGGTTCACGAAGGTCGGCCCAGGTGCTGAGGGAATTGAAGATGACGGCCTCGCGGCACCGGGCGAACATCGTTGCCACCAGTTGGCGCATCAGAGCATGCGCTTCGGTACCGAGGAGATAGAAGATGCCGTTGGCAGAGACGATGTCGTGGCTTGGGCAACAAGTTGCATCCTCGTCCAGAATATTTCCCACCCGCAGATCAAGGTCAGGGTGGGTGGCTCGCGCGTGTGCGATCATTGCGGGCGAAAGGTCCAAACCACTGTAGGTGATCCCGCGGAAGGATTCTGTGAGATGGTCTGCGTAGTCTGCGAAACCGCAGCCCACGTCGAGCACGGATCGATCAGTATAATCGAGGGCGGATGAGAGGGTGTGGAACTTGCACTTTTGGGATTCGGCATGTCCGTAGTCGCATGCTCTGGGATGGTGGCCATATTCGGCGACACGACGATTGTAGAAGTTCGCGATCGCGTCGAATGGAGCGTTGGTGCTCATTGGGGGAAACCTTTTGCGAGCAGTTGAACCAGGTGGGTGCCCACGAGGTCCTGCTCGGATTCTGTGAGTGTCGGGTAGAGTGGTAGTGAAAGCAGGCGTTTGTAGGCTCGAGCGGCGACAGGTGTCCTGACCAAGGGTTCGGCTGAGTTCGCACCGCACCAGTCCTCGACCGGGCGCGCGGTGGCGATTCCACTATTTGCCAATTGCGTCATTAGCGGTTCGGCGTCGGCGGAGGAGACCGCGTAACGATACCAGACTCTGCCGTCCACCAGAGCCGGTAGCATGCAACCGGCACCGGAAAGCAGCATGTGATAGCGTGCAGCGAGTTCTGCGCGCCGGACGATTGTCTTGGGCAGCCGGGCCAGTTGGCAGCGCGCAAGAGCCGCGGTCAAGTCGGTCATACGGTCGTTGAGCCGCCATGAGGCAGGAACCTTGTCTGCGTAATCGCGCGCGGATCGGACCCGATCCGCGAGCGAGTCATCGTTGGTGAGCACGATACCGCCTTCCCCTGCACCGAGCAGTTTGGTGGCGTGGAGCGAAAGGATAGCCATGCGGCCTAGCCGCCCGAGGGGCTCAAGACCGAACCCGTGGGAGCAGTCCTCAATCACGGGTATGCCAAGCGTTTCGATCTCGGCCACCGGTGCGGGGCAACCGAAGGTATGAACGGCAAGCGCCGCGTGTAGCCCTCGACCGGAGGCAATCTCGGCTGCGACAGATGCCTTGGAGAGCACCCACGTCTCAGGCTCTACTTCGAGTGGCACGGGGACCGCGCCGAGCGCGAGAACGGCGTTGGCGAGGGCGACGCATGAGTACGCCGGCACACCTATTCGGCTTCCAGGGGCCGTGCCGAGTGCCGAGAGCGCTAGGCGCAGTGCGCCAAGGCCGGAACCCACGCCAACTGCGTTGGACACTCCTGCCACCCTGGCGATCTCGGTCTCAAGCGCAAGGACTTCCTCTCCCTGAGACCATCGGCCAGAGCGGACCACTCGCAACACGGCCTGCTCCTCCTCTACCGAATGGGTGAGACGGTTATGCGGCACATGAGACTGGCGGTGCATCGTCATGGGCGGATGGGTTTGGTTTGTTGATGGACACCGGTCTGGCAGCGGTCGCGTCATCAAGCGACAGTCGCATAGTCAATTCGGGTTCACCCAGAGCCTCCATCAGATAGCCAGCACTCAGAAACGCTCGCTGCGACCGTACGTTGTCCTGACGCACCGATGCGTGGAGTTCCCGATAGCCTAGGTTGGTTGCGGCTTCCGCCGTGAGTGCGAGCACCTTCCTGCCGTGACCCTGTCCGCAGTGGGCTCTGATCAGGTAGAGTGATACCTTTGCCACGGTGGGGTCCGAGCAGGGATCTAGGCGAACCATGCCTGCCGGCTCGCCCGCGATTTCGATGACCCAGATCGGGTGTCTCGCGTTGGTGATGCGTTTGGCAAACCAAACATGGTGCTCGTCGGCAGTCACATTCCGGTTGAGTGAGCCGAGGGCGAGGATCCAAGGGTCATTGCGCCACGTCAGTAGCCTAGCCTCATCAGCCGCTACGGCGGGTCGGAGTTGCAAATGAGGACTAGTGTTCATGCAAGATGTTCCATCTGTATGACTTCGCCCTGTCGGATGCCGATCCGAAGCCGGCGCCCATGCAGTTGCGCGGCATCGCGCGGAGCCACGCCATGCCCGGGGCGTTGAAACGCCAGCGTGGCGGGCGAGATCAAAGAGCCAGCCGCAAGGTCGGTGGCGGCGACGCATGATAGTCGGTAATCCTTTCTGCTCGTCGCCTCAACACCGGCAGGTTCCAGCGCGGCAGAGCCGAGCATCAATTCCGTGCGACGCACAGACCTCACCAGTGCTGCAAACTCGCTTGGAGTGCTTGAGAACCAGTGGTCTGGTCCCGGCAGGTCATGATCGAGTGTGAAGTGCTTCTCGACGACGCACGCGCCGCATGCGACAGCCAGTGCGGCGGCTTCATGTCCCTCGGTATGGTCGCTGAACCCCACAAGGCAGCCGAAGCGTTCCTTGATTGTGGCAAGTTTTCGGAGGTTGACCGAGTCGGCAGGCGCCGGATAGGCCGAGATGCAGTGCAGAAGAACCAGATCTACGCCACCGGCCGAGCGGAATGCGGCGACAGCCTCGGATATTTCGTCCTCGGTCGCCATGCCGGTTGAAATCAGTGTGGGAAGTCCTGTTCGAGCCATCGCGGCGATGAGAGGCAGATGGCCTATAAAATCGGAGCCGTTCTTCAGGGCAGGGCAGCCTGCGCGCTGGAGTGCTGCGACGCCACGTTCCCCTGTAGGTGTGCTGAGGAACACGGTGCCTCGGGCGGCACAGTAGGCAGCGATGGCCTCAAGCATTTTTTCATTCAGCTCGAAGCGCTTGAACATCTCGTACTGGCTTTCGATGACTTCCCGCCCCTGACTGCGATAGGTGAACGTCAGGTTACGGTCGCTGATGAAGTCTTGCGTCTCGTAGTTCTGGAACTTGACCGCATCGGCGCCGGCTTGGATCGCAGCGTCGATTGTCGCACGGGCGAGATCGAGGTCCCCGTTGTGGTTGATACCGATCTCGGCGATGAGGAATGCTGGATTCCCGGCTCCTAGAGTGTGGTCGTTGAGTTTCATTTAGGATTGGCCAAAGTGGTAAGCAGATGTTCCGCGACGCGCTGGGCGCCTGCTCCGTCGCACAATGCCGCCGCGTTGCGGGAGATACCTAGACGGGTGGACGGTTCGGCGAGTGCGCGCAAACCGTCGGCATACTCTTGGACAGATGGACGTGGTCCTTGGACGACCAGCGCGGCAGAGGTCTTGTCGAGTCTCGCGGCTACCTCGGCCTGGTTTGTCGAGACACAGACAGCGAGGGCAGGCAGACCGACGGCACAGCGTTCCCAGCTCGTGCCGCCTGCGGCGCCGATTCCAAGATCGCAAAGAGTCATGAGGGCAGCCATTTCCATCTCGTCAACAATAAGGCGGGCCTCAGGGTCTGCGGTCACGGCGGAGTGCACGCGATTGATGACGGGTGAGGCGGAGCCAAGTACCACTGTGATGGATCCGGCAACTCCGGAGGCTCTGGCGCCGGCGAGGGCGTCTAGCGAGAGCCCGTCCGGGTCGGTCGCGCCCATGGCGATCAACACCGTCAACGCTTTGGTCTTCATCGGCGCAGAGGTGCGTCGAATCAACGCCTCGGGCCGGACCAAAGCAAATTCGGGCCGTAAAAGGGCGAATGTGGGGCCGCCAAGGTAACAGGTATCCGGTGCAAGCCAGGGTCGAAACTCTTCCCCGACTTCGCTGCCGGCTGGTGCCAGCAACAGGTGCGCGTTGTGGTGGCGATTTGGCAGGTCCTCAAGAGCAATCATTCTCGCATCAGGGCAAGCGCGTCGCACCCAACTCTCCCACATGCAATCTAGTCCGTAGTGGTCGACGACGATATGGCCGGCACCTGTGGTCTCGACGAGTGCGACGCACTCTTCCGCATCAGCCAACGGATTGCGTTCGGAAGATTTCAGCCAATGAATCTCCATGCCGCAGGGCGGCGATGGTGTTAGGCCGTTGGTCGGGGGGCGTGCAGCAAGGAGGGTCCGAAAACCGCGGTGCCGTAGCGCGGTTGCAAGAGCGCCGCAGCGCGCCCAGTGGCCGCCGCCCAGAGCGTCAGAGGCATCGGCACGAAACAAGACGGTGTTCATTAGAGGGGGCGTCTCATTGGACCCAGCAGCGTCGGCGCTAGCACTTCAGCTCGTTCCCAATCCTCAGGTGTGTCAATGTCCTGAACCCGGTGGCGTGGCAGAGGCACACCTAACGAGCGCGATGAGAAAAGACTGATGCCAGCGTGCCATGCTGCGGGACGGCCCCAATAGAATTGCGCCGCATCGTGCCATGTTTCAGGCAAGTCCTGCGAGCGAACGTTCTCGTTCTCTGGCCATAGAAGACCAAGGCGTCCGGCTGGATCGCGCCGCAGGGCGCGGAAGATTGGGAATGGGAACGTAGTGACGCTGATGGCGAATTCAAATGAAGGATCAGCGAGGAGTCTGTCGCGGGCCTCCCTTAAATCGTCTGCCCTCAGAAACGGCGCGGTTGGGTAGAGGCAACATAGTAGTTTTACTGGCCCGCGGTTTGCCTCCCACCACCGGAGCGCGTGCTGCACGACTGCCTCTGTCCCAGCGTGGTCGTCTGAAAGTTCTATCGGACGTCGAAATGGTACCTGAGCACCGTGCTGGACAGCAATCGAAGCGATTTCATCATCATCTGTTGATACAACGATGGCATCGAACAAGCCGCTGGATCTAGCCACACCCAACGGCCAAGACAACATCGGTTGGCCGTGGAACAGCCGCACGTTTTTGCGAGGGATTCTTTTACTTCCTCCTCTTGCGGGGATGATTGCCAATAATGACATCTTGCTGATTACTAAATCTAACAAATAAAGCCTATGAATACCCAATCTGTCAACCCTTGTGAAATCTCAACAGAGAAATATCACTTGGGGTGGGGATTTAACGATTAAGGTGTGATATCTCGGTTTAAGATTTTTAAAAATGGCAATAAAACTGCGGGTATATAAAACGGGGGTCGACTTTAAAACTTGGTTGTTTAGTATACTATTCGGGTGATTGGGTGTGGGTGTTATGTGTTTATTTTGTAAATGTTGTGGCTATAATTTAACAATCATTTCCAGCGACTCGATAACCAATTCTTGTTCGCTAATTGAAAGAGTTGGATGAATTGGGATGGTTATGGCCTCTCTGTAGTGTTTTTCAGCCTCCGGGCAGTGGCCGACCTTGAATCCCTTGGCCTCGTAGAAGGGGTGTCGATACACCGGGATGTAGTGCAGATTGACCGCGATCCCGGCGGCAGTGAGGGCGTCGTAGACTTGGCGTTGGGTTTTCCCGCACAGGCTCTCGCGGATCCGGATCGGATACAGGTGATAGCTCGACAGTGTCGAGGGAGCCTGCCAGGGCAGGATGACGGGCAAGTCCGCCAGTGCCTCATCGTAACTGCGGGCGATCTCCCGGCGGATCTTGACGAATTGCTCAAGGCGCCCCAGCTGGCTCAGGCCGAGCGCAGCCTGGAGGTCGGTCATGCGGTAGTTGAACCCGAGATCGATCTGTTGGTAATTCCAGACCTCATCCGCAGGTCGGGGTCGCATCCGGTCAGGCATGCTGGTGATGCCGTGGGAGCGGTGACGGACCATGCGTTCTGCCAGGTCGGGATCATTGGTGGTCGCCATGCCACCCTCGGCGGTGGTGATGATCTTCACCGGATGGAAGCTGAAGACGGTGATGTCGCTGTGTTGGCATGAGCCGACCTTGGTTCCCAGGTACGAGGCACCAATCGCATGGGAGGCGTCTTCGATGATCCTGAAACCGTACTCTCGACCCAAGGCGTGGATGCCAGGCATGTCGCACGGTTGACCGGCGAAATGAACCGGGATCACAACCTTCGGCAAGGTTCCGTTGATCTTTGCCGTTGCCAGTTTTTCGGACAACCGCTCGACGCTCAGGTTGTAGGAGCATGGGTCGATGTCGACAAAATCGACCTCCGCCCCGCAGTAGAGGGCGCAATTCGCGCTGGCGACGAAGGTGTTCGGGGAGGTCCACACCCGGTCTCCGGGACCGACGCCCAGGGCGAGGCATGCGACGTGGAGGGAACTCGTCGCGCTGTTGGAGGCGACCGCGTGGGCAGCGCCCGCGAAATCGGCCACCCCACGCTCGAAACGGGGCACCATCGGCCCCTGGGTGAGCCAGTTCGAACGCAACACCTCGACCACGGCATCGATGTCGGCCTGCGAGACGTCGTGTCGGCCGTAGGGGATCATGGAATTAACCGTGCGAGGCGATCTTGAGAGCCGACTCCGAGGCGATGAGGGTGCGGAGTTGGTCGACGGTAAGGAAGTGGTTGTTGCTGCCGCTGTTGTAGCTGAAACCGGCCGGGACCGGCGTAGCGCCGGTCTGCTGGCAGTATTCGGGAAGGCTGCAGGCATAATCGGGGGGCAGGATGGCGTAGTAGGGTCCGAGATCGATCGTGTTGGGACTGTCGCTGCTGGTGATCATCTCTTCATGGAGTTTTTCCCCGGGTCTCATTCCGACCACCGGTTTGGTGCAGGCCGGACAGACGGCCTCGGCCAGATCCAGGATTCGGTAGGAGGGGATTTTGGGGACAAAGATCTCTCCGCCCCGGGCGTGTTGGAGACACCAGAAGACCATGTCCACCGCCTCGGAGAGTCGTATGTTGAATCGGGTCATGCTCGGATCAGTGATCGGCAGCACTCCTTCGCGCTTCTTCTCTAGGAAGAACGGGATCACCGAGCCCCGGCTGGCCATGACATTCCCGTAGCGCACCACCGAGAATCTCAGATCCCGGGTGCCCTTGATGTTGTTCGCGGCGATGAAGAGCTTGTCGGAGCACAACTTGGTCGCACCGTACAGGTTGACCGGGGCGGCGGCCTTGTCGGTGGACAGGGCGATGACGCGGCGCACCTGGGAGTCTAGGCAGGCTTCGATGAGGTTCTGGGCACCGATCACATTCGTCTTGATGCATTCGAACGGGTTGTACTCGGCGATGGGAACGTGCTTGAGGGCGGCGGCGTGGATGACCGTATCGATGCCCTCCAATGCCCGGCGGATCCGGTTCGGATCCCGGATGTCGCCGATGAAGAACCGAATCGCGGGGAACTTCTTGTCGGGGTAGCCCTGGCTCATCTGGAACTGCTTGAGCTCATCCCTGGAAAACACGACGACCCTCTCGACCGACGGGTGTCTCTCGAATAACGAGGCCACGAACTGCTTTCCGAATGAACCGGTGCCTCCGGTAATCAGGATCCGCTTGGGACTGTCCTTTATCTGACTTGGTGGAATCATGGAGAGATGGTCTGCCGCAATCATTCCGGATCCTGAGGTGACCGAACCTTCATCGGTTTCCCGTCAGGATGAGATCGGCGGCTCTGAGCCGGGATCGCCCGTCACCAAAGCCATCGGTGTGCCAAATGGTCTGCCGCTCTGAAACAGGTGCTGAAGCATTCCCGTTCGGGGAAAAACCGCCGAAACCATGAGGATCACGGTTTTCTGGGAATAGATTGCCGGTGAGGGTTGGGAATTGGGCAGGCAAGAAATGCCCGCTTTATGCAACGCGGAGTGCCCGTCGAAGCAGTTCAACCGGCCCAATGATCGGGCAAGATGGAGCCGATTTGCTCAGCCATCCCCCTATCATCCAATGGATCGCCAATCTCGGACCGAGATACGGGACTGCAGGAGGGCGATTGAGGAGAGCCGGAAGTTGCGGAACAGGTCGGGTGATGATGCGTCTGCTGCCCCCTCAATTCGTCCCGCCAAAGCGCTGCTGCAGGAACTTGAGCTGCTGGTTGATCGACTGCTGGGCGGTTTCCATCTGCACGAAGCTGTCGATGAGACGCTGGCGGTTGGATTGGACCCGCTTTTCGAGGTCGGTGACCTGGATGTCGATTTCGCTCGATTGCTTGGTCAACGCATCTTGCCGGGTGATGAGTGAGCCGTCTTCGCCGATGGTCTTGCCCAGATAGGCATTGAGCTTCGCGGCGATGCCTTTGTCGGGATCGTTGAAGAGCAGCTTGAGGCCGGCGAGGTTGTTGGCGATGGCGTCGTCGAGGGCGGTTTCGTCCTTGAGGGTGAGCCGGTCGTTGTCGCCCGTGGTGTCGATGCCGATCTTGGCCAGCGAATTGAGGGTGCCGGTGAGTCCGGTGGCCTGATTGAAGGCGATCGCGCGGAGCTTGGAGGCGATGTCGTTGGCGTCGCTGTCTCCGGCCAAGGTGGATCGGGTGACTTTGCCCGTCGAATCGGTGGAACTGGCCGTGAGCGAATCGATCGTCGATTGGGCGCGGTTGTAGTCGTCGATGAAGCTCTTGACGGCTCCCTTGATGGTGCTGGTGTCGGAGGCGACCGTGATGGTCGAGGTGCCCACCTTGAGGGCGGCGATGGACAACCCGTCGATGCCGGTGTTGTCCTCGTTCAGGGTGTTGGAATGGCTGCTCAGCACCGACCCGCCATTGAGGGTGTACAGCAGGTCGTTGCCCGCCAGGAAAGTCGACCCGGTCTTGAGGCCTGCCGCCTCCAGAAAGTTGCCGGTCACGTCTTCCAAGGCGACACCCAGATTGCCGGTGACCTTGTTGGTGAGGGTGAACTGATCGTTGATCCGGTCGTAGCCGATGTTGACGCCTGCCGCCGAAGCGTTGATCCGATCCATCAGGTTCTGCACCGAGTCGCTGGAGGCGTTGAAATTGATCGACACTCCGTTGATCTTGAATTCGCCCGCCCCACTTCCCCCGTCGCTGATCGCGGTCTGGAAATTGGCCCCGCTCAGCGTATTGGCGGGCACGATGCTGCCGAGGCTCGACGAGCTGATGATCTCGTTGGTCCCATTGTTGGACAGGCGGGCCACCGAGAGGAAATTGGAGGTGTCGGTGGCGCTGCCCACGACCAGGGTCGCACCGCCACCGCCGACCCGTCTTAGGGTGATCGTGTCGGCGCTGGCGCTGTAGGTGCCCTGGATCTTGTTGCTCGAGGCCGTATCGATCCGGCTGAAGATGTCGGCCAAGGTATCCACCGCGGGATCGATGGTGATCTGGTGGCCGTCGACCGTGATGGTGCCCGCCGTGATGGGCGGATTGAAGCCCTTGGACTCGAGGGTGCCGGAGTTGACGTTGTTGCTGGGGTAGAGATTCGCCCCGATGCCGGACGCCCCGACCGTCTTGGAGGCGGTGGCCAATTGGGAGATACTGAACTCGTAGGTGCCGGAAGCGACTCCCGCCGATGCCGTGGCGGTGAGCACCGAGGAGTCGCTCACCGTGGCCTTGCGGGCCTGCAGGACCTCGGTGGAGGACAGGGCGCTCAGGCGGTTTTGCAACACGCTCAGCTGCGTCTTGATGCTGCTGTAGGCGTTGTTCCGATTCTGGAGCGTGGACTGTTCGGCCCGGAGCCGCTTCTGCGGAGTCCGTTCCACATCGGCCAACTGGTTGACGAGCGTTCTCCAGTCGAAGCCGGAGGCCAGTCCTGAGAGCCCTAGTTCCATGACATGGGTTCATCGGCCGATTCGGTGATTTCCTTGAGTCTCGGAGACGCCGGCCGGGGGGCGATCGGCACCGCCGCCCAACTTCCCCCTTTGAAATCCGTCTCCGGATCGACACTCTCTGGATCGATTTTCGCATGAAGCGCACGCACCATTGCAATGAACTCCGCGCCTCGGATGCCGGCCGCGCGGTCATCCTGACCGGCTGGGTCCACTCCCGACGCGACCTGGGCGGGGTCCTCTTTATCGACCTCCGCGATCGTGAGGGCCGGACGCAGACCGTGTTCGATCCGTCGGACCTGCCGCCGGCCGTCTTCGATGCGGCCTCCAAGCTGCACGCCGAGTCGGTCATCGAGATCGAGGGCAAAGTCCGCAACCGTCCCGAGGGCACCCGCAACGCCAAGATCCTCACCGGTGAGGTCGAGGTGCAGGTGCAATCCATGACGGTGTTGAACCCCTCGGCGATCCTGCCCTTCCAGGTGGATGACCCCGAGGTGGCCAACAAGGTGAACGAAGAGCTGCGGCTCCAGTACCGCTACCTCGACCTGCGTCGCCCCGAGATGATGCGCAACCTGCGCCTGCGCTCGAAGGTGGCCATCGCCACGCGCAGCTACATGGACGACCAGGGGTTCCTGGAGGTCGAAACGCCCACGCTCTTCAAGTCGACCCCCGAGGGCGCCCGCGAGTTCCTGGTGCCCAATCGCCGTGAGCCGGGAACCTTCTACGCGCTGCCGCAGTCGCCGCAGCAGTTCAAGCAGATCCTCATGGTCAGCGGCGTGGAACGGTATTTCCAGTTGGCCCGCTGCTATCGCGACGAAGATCTCCGTGCCGATCGTCAGCCCGAGTTCACCCAGGTGGACATCGAGATGTCGTTCATCGAGCGGGAGGACATCTACGCGTTGATCGAGGGGTTGCTCAAGCGGGTCTGGAAGACGGCCCTCAACATGGACATCCCCACGCCGTTCAAGCGGATCTCCTTCGAAGAGGCGCTCAACCGCTGGGGCATCGACAAGCCCGACACGCGCTTCGGTATGGAGTTGGTGGACTTCACCGAGGAGTTCCGCGGCTCGAAGTTCGGGGTGTTCGGCAACTGCGTGGCCGGCGGCGGCGTGATCAAGGCGATGAACGCCAAGGGTCTGGCCGGCGCGACCCAGGGTCAGCTCGAGACCATGACCGAATACGCCAAGAGCTTCGGTGCCAAGGGGTTGGCCTTCATCAAGGTGGAGAACGGCGAGTGGAAGTCGCCGATCGTGAAGTTCTTCAACGACGCCGAGAAGGCGGCCCTCACCGAGAAGTTGGGCATCGAGCAGGGTGACTTGATCCTCTTCGCTGCCGATCAATGGCTCAATGCCTGCGAGATCCTCGGCAAGATCCGCCTGTATTGCGCCGAGGTCCTCAAGGCCCAGGGCAAGTTGGTGATCGATCCGGCCCGGTTCGACTTCCTGTGGGTCGTCGAGTTCCCGCTGCTGGGTTTTGATCGCGAAATGAACCGCTGGTACTCCAGCCATCATCCGTTCACCGCGCCCGTGGCCGAAGACATTCCGCTGCTCAAGACCGACCCGAAGAAGGTCCGCGGTCAGCACTACGACATCGTGGTCAATGGCGTGGAGTTGGGCGGCGGCTCGATCCGGATCCATCAGGCCGATGTGCAGAAGACCATCTTCGAGGAACTGCTGCAGATCCCCGCCGAAGAGACCCAGTTGCGCTTCGGATACATGCTCGAAGCCTTCAAATACGGGGCCCCGCCGCATGGCGGCATCGCTTTGGGCTTCGACCGTCTGTGCGCGATCCTGTGTGGCACGACGAGCATCCGCGATGTCATCGCCTTCCCCAAGACCGCCAAGGGCACCTGCATCATGACCAGCAGCCCGAGCGCGGTGACCGGGCGTCAATTGCGCGACCTGCACATCGAGGTCAAGGCGGCCAAGAAAGAGGCCTGATACCCAACCTTCTCGCCCCTGGCATCAGGGAGTTCAACCCCGGCATTCCTTGGTGGATGCCGGGGTTTTCATTGAGATCGGCCTTGGAGGCTGGATCGGCGAGTCCTCCGGGCATGGAAGTGCGCATCGAAACCGGGGACTCGGAACCGACTCGGGGCGGGTCAGGAGCGATGGGGCCCAAGGACCCTGGAACGGGGACCTGGGGACCTGGGAACGGTGCGGCGTGAACCGGGTGCGGGGAAGGGGATGCGGTGACTCGAAAACCGCGACGCATGACTTGGGAGGTGGTGGAGCCGAGGGGATTCGAACCCCTGACCTTCTCATTGCGAACGAGACGCTCTACCAACTGAGCTACGACCCCGTTCCCAAGCGGCGGTGAAACTGCCGATTTGAAGGCGGCGTGGCAAGAACGGGTTTTCCTTCGGGTTTTCTTCTCCGGTATTCCGAACCGGCGCGACGCGGCGCCTCAGGCCCGGAAGTCGGCGCCGGTTTCCACGATCCGACGCATCTGGTCGAACCACCAGGCCGCCCGTTCACGACCACAGGGGCGGAATGCGCGGACGCGTCGGGGCGATCGACGGACCGAGTTCGACGGCATGTCCAGCGGCAGCCAAGCGGCCGTAGCGGTGTTGGATTGATTCCGGTCGTTGCGGGAACTGTTCATGCGATGAGTGTGTGGGTTGGGTTGAGACAATGGCTGTCCAAGGGTTCGCCGGCCCAAGGCCTCTTTTTGCAAACAATCGTCCGCCGCCGTCGGATCCCCTCCGGAATGAGCCTGTCCCTTCCGACACCTGAACGAGCCTGTCCCTTTCGGCATGGGCCTCGAGGGACAGGCTCTTCAGACGGCGCAGGGTCTGTACGAGCAGCCCGGGCCGGGATCGCTGACCGGGTTTGGGGCGCCGGGGAGCAGGCGCGGTTTCCCTTGGAGCGTGGATGAGATTGAGGCCGATGCGGTGGGTTCGTAAGGTGGGCGCCCATGACCGCTGTTGATCGGGCCCAGTCGTTGCGCCAAGCCATGCCGGAGGGAGGGCTCTTCGGGGGCATGAGCTGGAAGTCGGCGGCGCGGCCGCTGGCGCTGGGGGAGGCGCTGGCCGCGGAGATCGAGTCGCTGGGGCGGGTATTCCACCAGTTCTACAAGGCGGTGAATCAGTTGTACCGCTGGAGCGCCGAAGGGCGTGCCCCGGCCTGGGTGGCCGAGGTGCTCGATCAGGGGAAACCCCCGGAGTTGGTGGCGATCCAACGGGCGGCGGCCTTGAAGAATGAATTGCCCCGGGTCATCCGTCCCGACCTGCTGTTGACGGACGACGGGTTCATCATCTCCGAGTTGGATTCGGTGCCGGGCGGCATCGGGTTGACCCAGTGGCTCAACCAGACCTACGCGGCTCTGGGGGACGCCGTCGTGGGCGGGGCCTCCGGCATGCAGGAGGGATTCGCCTCGATCTTCGGGTCGGCGTCGAAAGTGCACATCGTGGTGTCCGACGAGGCGGGTTCCTATCGGCCGGAGATGGCGTGGCTGGCCTCGCGGCTGGGCGCCGATCGCTTCGAAGTCCATGGAGGCGAATTCGACTCCCCGGCCGATGGCGAGGCCGTGTACCGCTTCTTCGAGTTGTTCGACCTGCCTCAGGTGCGCGGGTCGGCCGCGCTGTTCCAGAAGGCCCTCGAAAAGCGCATCCGCCTGACGCCACCGCCGAGGCCCATTTTTGAGGAGAAGCTGCTCTTCGCCCTGCTGTGGAACCGCAACTTGCGGGAGTTCTGGCGCCAGGAGCTGGGAGAAGGGTTCTACCTCCGACTGTTGAAGATCGTGCCGCGCAGTTGGTTGCTGGATCCCACGCCGTTGCCGCCCCATGGCGCCTATCCCGGGCTGGAGATCACCGAGTGGTCGCAGCTCAAGGGATTGTCCCAGCGGGAACGGGCCTTGGTGCTGAAGATCTCGGGATTCAGCCCCGAGGCCTGGGGCTCACGGGGCGTCCATCTCGGATCGGATCTGAGCGCGGGCGAATGGGGGGCGGCGGTGGATCGGGCCCTCGGCTCATGGCCCGGATCGCCCTACCTGCTGCAACAATACCACAAGCCCCGATTGCTGGAGGCCGAGGCCATGGACTTGGACACAGGGAGCGTCACCCGTCAGTCGGTTCGAGCGCGGCTATGCCCTTACTACTTCGTGTCGGGCGATGGCGATCAGGCGCGCCCGAAGCTGGGAGGCATTTTGGCCACGCTCAATCCGGCCGACAAAAAGATCATCCACGGCATGAGCGATGCCATTCTGGCTCCGTGCAGTGTCTGACGAGGCCGGGGCGGCCCGTCACTGAAGCACCACTTCGGTGCCCACGCCGTCGTCGGTGAAGATCTCCAGCAGCACCGAATGGGGTACACGGCCGTCCACGAAGGAGACCTTGTCGACGCCGGATTTCAGCGCCGAGACGGCACTGTCCACCTTGGGGATCATGCCCTTGTCCACCACGCCGGTGGCCTTGAGACCCGGCACCTCCGACACCGACAGGTGCGAGATGACGGTCGCGGGATCCTTCGGGTCGCGCATCAGGCCGGGGACGTCGGACATGAAGACCAGACGCCGGGCCTTCAGCGCGATGGCCGCCATGGCCGCGGCCACATCGGCATTGCAGTTGTACACGTGCCCGTCTTCGCCTCGGGCCGTGGGGCTGATGACCGGGGTGATTCCCTGACGAATGCAGTCCATCAAGGGCTCGGTGTTCACGGCCGTCACCTCGCCCACGTAGCCGATGTCGACCGGGTTGCCGGCGGCATCCTGAAGCCAGAGTTTCTTGCAGGTGAAGATGTCGGTGCCGGCAAACCCGCGGGCGACACCCCCGAGCGATTGGATGGTCTTCACCACCTCGGGGTTGATTTCGCGGGACAAGACCTGGTCCACCACGCCGACCGTCGCCGCGTCGGTGACCCGTTGCCCCTGGATGAACTGGGCCTTCAAGCCCGCGGATTCCATGGCCCGGGTGATGGCCTTGCCGCCTCCGTGGACCACCACCGGGTTGATCTCCACCGCCTCCAGGAACACGATGTCGCGGGCGACGCCATTGCGGACGGCCGGGTCGGGCGAGTCCATGAAACTGCCACCGTACTTCACGACGAAGGTCTGGCCGGAGAACCGTTGGATGTAGGGCAGGGCTTCCAACAAGGCCGCCGCCTTGGAGATCAATTCTTGCATCGGGCCGCGATGGTGGTCGGAGAAGTGGCTCCGTGTCACCTGTCGGATGCCTCCCCTGTTGCTGTTTGATGCGGCCGACCGTAGCCTGTGCCCACAATGAATCCTGCTCCTGCGGCGGCTGGTCCCGGCAACACATGGTTGATCTTCGCTCTCTTGACAGTGCTGTCCTGGGGGGTGTACGGGGTGATCCTCCACAAGGGCCGCGGTTACATGCCCATGGGGCCGGAGACCCCGCACGCCGGGCTGAAGGCCTTCCTCTTCGTCTGCATCGCCTATGCCATCATCGGTGTGGCGTCGGCGATCCTCCTGAAGGTGCGCGGCTCCGACTGGAGCCTCACGCCGATGGGCATCCAGTGGAGTCTGATCGCCGGGGCCGCGGGGGCCGTGGGGGCGTTCACGCTGGTGCTGGCTCTGGGGGCCGCCTCGCCGATCTACAAGGGTGCGGCCGCCGCCGCGGTGATGCCCATCGTCTTCGGCGGTGCCCCGGTCATCAACACCCTGGTGGCGATGCTCCTGCACCCGCCGCAGGGCGGTCTCAAGGCGCTGCCGCTGCCGTTCCTCCTCGGCTGCGTGCTGGCGGCGACGGGCGCCTTCATGGTCGCCAAGTACGCCCCGTCGAACACGGGCGGCCCGGCCAAGCCGGCGGCGGGCGTGGTGGCTCCGGTGGCTCCCGCGGCCGGCGGCACCAACGCCCACTGAGGGGTCCTCGTGCCTGAGAACTCCCGCGTGTGAGCGATACCGGACAGCAGGCAGAGGGCTCGGCGCCGCGGGCGCTGGATGCGGTCCGTGCCCTGTTGGAACGGGTCCTGCCCACCAACGCCTTTTACGCCCGCAAGTACGCCTCGGTGGGCTGTTCTTCGTTGCCGTCGTCGCTCGACGACTTTCGCACGCGGTTTCCGCTGACCACCAAGGCCGAGTTGGTGGCCGATCAGGCCGCCTTTCCGCCTTACGGTTCCAATCTGACCTTCCCGGTGGGCGCCTACACGCGCTGTCATCAGACCAGTGGCACCCACGGGGCACCGATGCGGTGGTTGGACACCCCGGAGAGTTGGTCGGCCATGACCGAGGGGTGGGCCGAGGTGCTGAGGCAGGCGGGGGTGGGTCCGGGAGATCGGGCTTTTTTCCCCTTCAGTTTCGGGCCGTTTCTCGGTTTCTGGCTGGCCTTCGAGGCGGCTCAGCGACTGGGAGTGCTCTCCGTTTCGGGCGGTGGGATGAGTTCGGTTCTCCGCCTCCGCGTGTTGCTGGAGCAGGGGTTCACGGTCCTGTGTTGCACACCGACCTACGCGTTGCATCTGGCCGAGACGGCCCGGGTCGAAGGCGTGGATCTGCGGCGTTCCCGGGTGCGGCGGATCATCGTGGCCGGTGAGCCCGGGGGCAGTCAGCCGACGGTCCGGGCGCGCATTGAGGCCGCCTGGCCCGGGGCCCGCGTCTTCGATCATCACGGCATGACCGAAACCGGTCCGGTCACCTACGAATCGGCGGAATTGCCGGGAAGCCTGGTGCTGCTCGAGTCGCAATTCCTGGCCGAGATCGTGGATCCCCGGACGCTGGAGCCGGTCCCCGAAGGCACACGCGGCGAATTGGTGCTCACCACGCTCCAGCGGGTGGGTTCACCGCTCATCCGCTACCGCACCGGCGACTGGGTCTGCCCGCGGCGATGGCGGGGTCAGAGGGTCTTCGAGGGCGGGATTCTGGGCCGGGTCGACGACATGGTGGTCGTCCGTGGGGTGAATCTTTATCCCGCGGCGGTCGAAGCGGTGGTCCGGTCGATCGACGCGGTGGGAGAATACCGGGTGACCGTGGATCAGACGGGTGACCTGGCCGCGGTGTCCCTCGAGGCCGAAGCCGCGGAGGCGACCTGCCGCGATCTGGCCGAGCGTCTGCACGAGGCGCTGTCGTTGCGCATCGACGTCACCGCGGTGCCGGCCGGTTCCCTGCCTCGATTCGAGCTGAAGGCCCGACGCTGGCGTTTCCTGCCGGCCCGATCCTGAGGGCGGCCGGTTTCAGTGCGCTTTCTGGAAGGCGGCCAAACCCCGCACCAGATCGGCGGCGCGGGCCAAGACCGGGTCTGCCAGCCGGACGGTCACCCGGTTCTTGGGTGGCGCGTTGGTTTCGCTGTCCGCGTCGGTCGGTTCATTCCGCTGGGCCCGGACCAAGTCGGCCTCGGTCAATTTGCGCCGCGGCGCGGTCGGGCTGCCGAGGGTGCCACCGACGCCGGGGGGCTTGAGGGTGGCGGTGGGGTTCTCCACGAACCCCCGTTCACTCGTTTCCGCGACCGGGATCCGGATGTCGGGAGTCACGGGTCCTTCGGCCAGCACGGAACCATCGCCCAGGCGGATGCGCCCCACGGGGATCTGAAGGCGGGTGCCGTCGTTCAGGGCGATATCGCGAAACACCCCATGCGTTCCTGCGGTCGGTTGGCCGACCAGGGCGCTTCCGGTCTCCTGGCGCAGGGCGGCCGCCAGCGCCTCCGCCGCCCCCGACGTGCGACCATTGATCAGGACGGCCACGGGCAGACGCCACAGGCGCTGGGAACCCGAGCCCGAGGCCGAGCCGCTGCCCCACTGGAGGATCGATTCGGTGCGCTCTGAAAAGAGGGCCGCCGAGTCGCCGGCGGCCGGCAGGGAGTCTCCCGGGGCGAAGCGCAGGTCGAGGATCAGTCCCGAGGCGTGGGTGGTCCAGGCGCTGTCGGTCAGCGCACTCCGCAGTGCCGCAGGCAGACCGGCGTCCACCCGACCCGGGCGCAGATAGAGAATGCCGCCGTCGAGGCGTTCCCGGCGGGCGATGAGATCCGTCGCGGGGGAGGCGGGGGTCGCAGGTGAGGGGGTTCCCGCGATCCTGCGGACTCCGAACCGCTCGATCAGGGCCTCGGAAGCCCGGGTCTCGAACTCCACCGATCCCAGATCGAGGTTCGTGCGCAGGATGCCGATCAATTCCGGAAGCGGCGGCGATGAAGCCGGTGCGTCGCCTCTGAGTCCCGACCCCAGCGCCAGGCCGAGAACTCCGATGAACCGCAGGGTGATCCGCATGCTGGGATCGTAGACTTCGAGGCCCGATCTGTCGCTTGCAAGTTGGCCCGGACTGCGTTTGCGACCCCGTCATTCGGGCTCGGAAGTGGGTTGAATCGGAGAGGTGACGGAGGCTCGAAGGTCCGGTATCCGAAAATGCTGCTTGCACCGAGGCTCCCCGGGCTGGTAGGTCATCCGTTCCTTTAACTTAAGAAAGCTTCGATTATGGCACGCATTTGTCCGCTGACGGGTCGCCGCCCGGTGAAAGGCAATCACATCTGGCGCTCGGGTAAGGCCAAGAAAAAGGGTGGTATCGGTACGCACGTCACCGCGATCACCAAGCGCAAGTTCTACCCGAACCTGCAGCGCGTGAAGGCGATCATGCCCTCCGGAGAGGTGCGCTATCTGCGCGTCTCGGTGAAGGCGCTGAAGGCCGGTCTGGTGACCAAGGCCCCGCGTCGCACCTGGAAGAAGCCCGAAGCCGCCGCGAAGTGAGGTTTGGAGTTCCGGGGTCGTTCCGACCCGAGGAACCCCAGCGACTTCAGGTGACCGTCGGTCCCAAGCCCCTTTGGGTCTGAATTTGGGCCCAAAACGAACAACGGCTCCCGCAACCCGGGAGCCGTTGTTGTTTTTATCGAAGCCTGCTCCGCCGAGAGGGTTTCAGGGTGTCGGCGGCTTGGGGCGGCTTGGGGCGGCTGCTCAGGGCGGCGGTCGGGAGGAAAACCCGGACCGCCACCCCGGCCGGTCGATCAATGCTTCGCGCCGGTCGCGGCCAGGTACTCCAGCAGGTCGGTCAGGTCCTGGGCCGGCAACTGCTCGAATCCGCCCGGCATGATGGACTGTCCCGACGACTCCAGCTTGGCGATGGTGCTGCGCTGGATCACATGCTTGGTGCCGGTGGTGTCCAGGATCTCCACCGAGGTGGCCGTCTCGGCGTCGAGGCGCCCGGAGAGGCTCTCGCCATCCTTCTGCGTGACCGTCCACAGCTTGTAGTTGGCCTCGACCGAACGGTTCGGGTCGAGGATCTCGGTCAGGATCTCCGCTTTCGGGCGGGCTCCGATGCCGGTCAATTCAGGCCCGATGCGGCCGCCCTTGCCCTCCATCGCGTGGCAGGCGCCGCAATTCTTCTCGAACACCTCCCGGCCGTGGTCGGCCTTCCCGGTCTTCTGGGCCACCGGTTGCAGTTGGGTGATCAGGGCCTGCATGGCGGCCGAGGACTTGGGCGCGCTGGATTTCTGCAGCGAACGGGCCTTGGCCGACACCGACCCGTCGGAGTGGCCGGTCAGCTGGCTCCAGTGGTCGCGGCTGAGATCCCCGGCCACCAGAGTGCCCGACTCGACCGCGCCCAGGAGTGCCAGGGCCCAGTCCTTGCGGCGCAGCAACAGGGCGGAGGCGCTGCGGCGCATGGCCGGCGAGAACTCCGCCCAACGGCCCACGACCGCCGTGGCGGTCTCCGGGATCCGCGAGGCGCCGAGGGTGCCGATCAGGCCATTGGCGAGGCTCGGGGTGGTCAGGATGCGGATCTGTCCCAGGATCGCGGCGACGGAGGCCGGTGAATCCTGGACGGCGATCAGGCGGCGGGCCGAGTCGATCCGGTCGGAATCGGTGGCGGTGGCCGAAGACACCGCTTCGATCAAGCGCTGCGCGATGATCGGGATCTGGCCCGCCACGAGGTCGTTCCGTCCCCACTGCGTGGCGAGTTGGACCAGGGCCACCTTTCCGGCGTCCGGCGCCTTCGTGATCGCGGCCTGGAACCGGGCCACCGTGTCCGGCGTGAAGGCGGGGACGCGTTGGGCGGGCCATCCGGCGGTCATTCCTTCAAGGATCGCGCTGGCGACCGCGGGCGGCGCTCCGGCGGCGGCCAGGGTCAATTTCAAGGCGTTCGCCTCGTGGGCCGCATGATGACGGGCGACGGCGCGCATCACCTCGATGGCCCCGGGCGATGACGGCGCCGTGGACAGGCAGGAGGTCAGGAAGGCGTGATCATGATGGGCGGCCGCCGCGATGAAGCCGTCCTTCAACCAGGGGTCGCTGGTGTTCCGCGGGTTCTGGAAGGCTTCGACCAGCGGGAGGATCGAGGCGGGGTTGCCCCGATCGGCGATGGCCAGCAGGGCGGCCAAGCGGACCTGGGCGTCGGCGTCGGTCACCAGCAACTGCCGCCAGTCGTCGGTGGTCCAGCCCTCGGCGGGCAGGGTCATCACCGCGGCGCGGCGCACCGCCGCCGAGGCGTGGCGCAGGGCCGATTTCGGCGCGGCTTCGGAGGCCCCGAGGCCGTGCAGGGTCCACAGGGCATGCAGTGCCCGCGGGTTGAGGTTCAGCTCGTCAGCGGAGGCGTCGGTCGCCAAGCGGACCAGGTCCGGCACCACCGTGCGGTCCTGAGCCTCGACCAGTCGGCGTTGAGCCTGAAGTCGCACGTCCATGACCGGCGATGCCAGCGCTTCCAACCATCGACCCTTGTCGTTGCCCGACAGGTCGACCTTGGGCGCGGGCCGGCCTTCGCGGTGGGTGACCCGGTAGATGCGCCCGTGGGTCTTGTCGCGCAAGGGGGTCTCGTAGGCGTTGCCCTTGCCGTTCTGGAATCCGTTGGGCACCGGGTTGTGCTGGATGATGAAGTTGTACCAGTCGAGCACCCACAGGGCGCCGTCGGGGCCCACCTCGGCCATGATGGGGGAGAACCATTCATCGTCGCTGGCCAGGAAGTTCTTCTCGTTGGTGGCCTTGAAGTCGGCCCCGGAACCCTCGAAGCGGAACTGACCGATGAGGTGACCGGTGGGCTCGGTCACGAAGGAGACCCGGTTCCAGTAGTCCTTGGGGAAGCTCCGGGCGGTGTAGAGGGCCGATCCGGCGCCCGCGGTGTACTTGCCGTGCCAGTCCACCTGCCGGACGTTCTGGGCGATGGGGTGATACAGCTGGTTGTCGGCGATGGACTCCATGCGCGCGGCCGACCATCCCGAGACCGCCTCGTAGTACCGATTGGGGATGGGCATGTACCACGCGGCATTGCCGTTGGCCGTGGAACCGAAGACGAGCCCGTCTTCGGACAGGCCGAGGCCCCAGGTGTTGTTGTTGCTCGAACGGACGAACTCGAGGGCCGAGCCGTCGGGTTTGAAGCGGAAGACGCCCATGCCGAATTTCACGCGCTTGCCGCCGACCTCACCGTCGAAACCGCTGTAGCCCACCACGCCCCAGACCCAGTTGTCGTGGCCGAGGCGGATGTTGCTCGCCGTGGCATGGGTGTCGCCCATGTTCCAGCCCTTGAAGAGCACCTTGCGTTCGTCGGCGCGGTCATCGCCGTCGGTATCGCGCAGGAACAGGGTCTGACCGCCCTCGATCACAATCAGGCCCCCGTTGGCCCGGCACAGGCCCGTGGGGATGGAGAGCTTGTCGGCGAAGACCGTGAACTTGTCGGCCTTGCCATCGCCGTTGGTGTCTTCGCAGATCTTGATCCGGTCACGCCCCTCGCCGGCTTTCTGGAGTTCGTTCGGGTAGTCGACCGTCTCGGCGATCCAGAGCCGTCCCCGCTCGTCGAAGGTCATGCTGATCGGCTTGAGGATCTGGGGGTCGGCCGCCCAGAGGTCGGCCTGGAATCCCTGCCGCAGGACGATGCGTTCGGCCGATTTGGCGGGCGGCAGCGGTTCCTGCATCCGGGTGATCTTCTCGCCCTCGGTGCCCCAGCGCTGACCGGCCAGGTAGTTGGGCATCGGATGCGGCGTTTGCTGATGAGGCAACGGATCGAGGCCGCTTTTCGGACGCAGTTCTTCAATGGCCGCGGCCAACGGGGCGGCGGCGACCATGAAGGGCAGCAGTTTACGGAGGGGGTTCATGCAGTGGTGAAATTGGGGTGCTAGTCGATCGATGCGGAGATGGAAAACAAAACTTTGGCGTGGGTCGATGATGGACCCGGAACTGAAGGCTTTCGGATCAGGTCATGAGCTTGTGCAGCAACTTGCCATGGATGTCGGTGAGTCGGAAGTCGCGGCCCTGGAAACGGAAGGTCAGGCGCTGGTGGTCGAGGCCCAGCAGGTGGAGCAGGGTGGCATGGATGTCATGCACATGGGCGCGGTCGGAGACCGGGTTGAAGCCGAGTTCGTCGGTCTCGCCCAGCACCTGGCCGGTCCGAATGCCTGCGCCGGCAAACCACATGGTGAAGGCGTCGATGTGGTGGTTGCGGCCGGTCTTCTCGCGGGTTTCGCCCATGGGGGTGCGCCCGAATTCGCCGCCCCAGACCACCAGCACGTCGTCGAGCAGTCCGCGGGACTTGAGGTCCTTGATCAAGGCCGCGCACCCCTGATCCACCTGATGGGCCACCTTCTCGAGGTCGTTCTCGAGGGTCTCGCCGGGGCCTCCGTGGGAGTCCCAGTTGGTGTGGTAGAGTTGCACGAAGCGGACGCCGCGTTCCACCAGTCGCCGGGCCAGCAGGCAGTTGCGGGCGAAGCTCGGGGTGTCGCGGGTGCAGCCGTAGAGCGCCAGCGTGGCGTCGGTTTCGCCGCGCAAATCGGTGAGTTCCGGGGCGCTCGACTGCATCCGGTAGGCCATCTCGTAGCTGGCGATGCGCGTGGCGATCTCGGGGTCGCCGGTCTCGGCCGCCCGCCGCAGGTTGAGCTCGCCGAGCGCGTCGAGGGTGCGGCGCTGCGATGCGGCACTGATGCCCCCGGGCCGGCCCAGGTTCAGGATCGGATCGCCGGAGCCCCGCAACGGAACCCCCTGGTGGCTGGTCGGCAGAAATCCGCTCGACCAGTTGACGGCTCCGCCCCGAGGCCCGCGAGGTCCGCTCTGGAGCACCACGAACCCCGGCAGGTCGCGCGACTGGCTGCCGATGCCGTAAGTCACCCACGAGCCCATGCTCGGCCGTCCGAACTGCCCGCTGCCGGTGTTCATGAAGAGCTTGGCCGGGGCGTGATTGAACAGGTTGGTCGCGCAGGTCTTCACCAGGGCGATGTCGTCGACGATGCCCGCGGTGTAGGGCAGCAGGTCGCTGACGGTGGCCCCGGATTGGCCGTATTGGCGGAAGGTGCGCTTGGTGCCCAAGAGGGTGGACTTGTTCTTGAAGGACGAGTCCATGAAGGCGAAGCGCTTGCCCTCGAGGAACGAGTCGGGAATGGGGTGGCCGCTGAGTTGGTTGAGCCTCGGCTTGGCGTCGAAGAGTTCGAGTTGGCTCGGGCCGCCGGCCATGAACAGGTAGATGATGCTTTTGGCCCGGGCCGGATGATGGGTGCTCCGGGGCTTCAGCGGTTCGTCGGCCTTTGGAACGGTGGGCGGAACGCCGGCCGGCACGGGGGCCGCCTGTCCGTCGGTCAGCATCGAGGCCAGTGCCAAGTTGCCCAATCCCAGGGCGCAGCGGCCGAAGAAGTGCCTTCGGGTCAGGTCTTGCAGCGATTGAGGGAGGGGGTGGTTTTCCATGGCGGCGGCGGGTTGGGTCACTCCCGAGTGATGGTTTCGTCGAGGTTGAGCAGCACGCGGGCCACGGCGAGCCATCCGGCCTCGGTTGGGGCTCGGTCGGGTCCACCGGACGACCGCTCTTCGCGGAGCAGGCGCAGGAGGCGCTGTGATTCCTCGGGTGCCGGACGCCGTGCGGTGCATCGGAGGAATCCGGCGGCGATCCGATCGGCATCCGCTCCCTGTGCGGAGGCCATTTGGCGGGCGATGTGCAGGGCCAGTTCATGGAACTGGGTGTCATTGAGCAACGTCAGCGCCTGCAACGGGGTGTTGCTCCGCAGGCGGCGGGTGCAAGTCGTGAAGGTGTCTGGGGCGTCAAAGACGGCGAGTGCCGGATGCAGCGTGGCCCTTTGGATCCGGGTGTAGAGTGCGCGTCGGACACGCTGCCCGCCGCCGCTCGGCACCCAGTCCCGGTTGGCCTGCGTGAAGGCACCGAGGCCGGCGGGCTGCGGGGGTTGAACCGGGGGGCCACCCAGCGCGGAGTCGAGCTGGCCGGACGCGGCCAGAGCGACGTCGCGGATGAGTTCGGCATCGAGGCGGAGGCGGTTCTGCCGGGCCAGCCACCGATTGAGCGGGTCGAGGTCGTTCAGGTCGGGCCGTGCGACGGAAGATTGCCCGTAGGTGGCCGACTTCACGATGCATCGATGCAAGTGCTTGAGGCTCCATCCGGAGTCCCGGAATTCGACCGCCAGCCAATCGAGCAGTTCCGGGTGGGTGGGCGGGGTGCCTTGGGTGCCGAAGTCGTTCTCGGTCTCCACGAGGCCGCGTCCGAAATACTGCTGCCACACGCGATTGACGATCACTCGGGCCGTGAGGGGGTGTTCGTCGGCGACCAGCCATCGGGCCAGGTCGAGGCGTGTGTACCGGCCGTTTTTGGGAGGCAGCGGGGGCAGCACCCGGGGCGTCGCCGGCGGCACCGGTTCGGCGGGGCGTGTGAAATCTCCCTGGATGAAGCGCCGGGTTTCGCGCGGTTGAGGGCGCTCGCTCAAGACCAACGTGGTAGCCCATTCCGGAGACTTTGCTTTGGGTTCATTGATGCCAGAGGGGAGCCCTTCGATCGTCAGGGTGGGTTCGTCCTGATCGTTAAAAATGGCGAATAGGCCGTAGTAGTCGCGGTGGGAAATGGGGTCGAACTTGTGGTCGTGGCACTGGGCGCATCCGACGCTCAGGCCGAGCAAGGCCGATCCGGTGGTGGCCACGCGGTCGAACACCGATTCAATGCGGAATTGTTCGGGATCAATGCCGCCCTCTTGGTTGATCTGGGTGTTGCGGTGGAATCCGGTGGCCACGCGCTGAGCCACGGTGGCCTGGGACAGGAGGTCTCCGGCGAGCTGCTCGATGAGGAATTGATCGAAGGGTTGATCGGCGTTGAAGGCCGCAACGACGCCATCGCGGTAGGGCCACATGGACCGAGGGGCATCGACGCTGTAGCCGTTGGAGTCGGCATACCGGGCGACGTCGAGCCACCAGCGGCCCCAGCGTTCTCCGTGGTGGGGTGAAGCGAGCAGATGTTCGATGATGCGGTCGCGTTCGGTCGGGCTGTCGGCGGTAACGAATCGGGCGGCGACCTCGGGTTCGGGGGGCAGGCCGATGAGATCGAGATGGACCCGGCGCAACCAGGTGGCGGAGTCGGCTGGGGCTGAGGGTCGAATGCGGAGGCGTTGCAAGGTGTCGCCGATGAAGGCGTCGATCGGATGATGTGGGTCGGCGGTTCGGGGCGTTGGTGGACGTTGGGGTGGGATGAAGGACCAGTGGACGAACACGCCTGGGACTTCTTGGGCGGGAGCGAGGGCTCCGTCTGCGATCCAACGGCGGAGGGTTTCGATTTCAGGAGTTTGAAGCGGAGGCCTGTGGTAGGGCATCCGTTCGATCTCTGGATGGGTTCCGTCTAGGACTTGTATCAGCAGGCTCTCAGAGGTTTTTCCGGGGACGATGGCAGGTCCGGATTCTCCGCCTTTCAGGGCGCCCGCTGCGGTGTCGAGGCGGAGTTCAGCCTTTGGGTGATCGGGGCCATGACAGGAGACGCAGGCTCGGGTCAGCAGCGGTTTGACTTCCTGAAGATACCGGGTCTCGGGTTCGCCAGCCATGCCTGTAGCCATGGCCGCGAAGGCCAACAGCCAACCAAGACAATGGGCTAAACCGAGCTTCATGGTGATGAGGGACAGGCTACGGATGCAGGCTGGAATAAGAAAGCGTCCCGTCAAATGGGGGCGCTCCGCGGGATCGGTCCTGCGCTCGCTGAGGAAGCTCGGGGGAGGAAGGGCTTTCGCGCTGTGCGCGAGGGAGGGGTTTGATCGCTTCCAATGCTCGCTCCGGCCCGATCCCGCTCCGCTTGGCGTGATTGTGTGGGCGCTCGCTGAGGAAGCTCGGGTGAGGAAGGGCTTTCGCGCTGTGCGCGAGGGAGGGGTTTGATCGCTTCCAATGCTCGCTCCGGCCCGATCCCGCTGCCGCTTGGCGGTGTCGATGCTTGTGGGAGGTCTACCAGCGTAAGACCTGTTGGTGCGCGGCTTTTTGGATGCGGTGGTCGGCGACTGACCGATCCCGGTGGGACATGGGTTGTTTCTGAATCGCCCGATTGAGAGAGGAGGGGTTGCCCGAATTCCATTGGAGTTACTGGTTTTGAGCCCCGCAAATCATCGTCCGGGCTTGGAGCCTGAGGTGTCAGGAATCTTTGATGGTCTCCCAATAGTGGTCAGTGTCATCCATCCATCTGGATCCACAGGAGTCCATTGATTGGCGAAGCGGAGCGGGCGGCCATTCTTCATGGGATTGGGAACTCTCAAGCGGAGTGTGTGGTTTCCTTGGGACCTGGAATCCAACGGGAGCGTTGCCTCTTCCGATTGGGTTTCTCCGGGCATCAAGGAGGCCAGTGACAGCGGAAGGATAGACTCCACCGTGGCGCCCTCGGTGGGTACTATCTGAAGCCAAATGGGCCAATCGGCGTAAAACGGGGCAACACCGCGGTTGCGCAGCGTGATTCGAGCGCGGATTTTTTTAGGGAATGTTTCCAGCACGGCTTCAACGACTTCAAATTCATAGCCAAGGCTGCTAGCGGCTGTGATTGCCCTTCCGCGCTCCTCAGGCGTCATCGGGCGCGAGGTGCTGGAATCCATCAACCAAGATGCGTGAGTCTCGGCGACACACTGAGCAAAGTCCTGTCCTGTGCTACAACCTGAGTCTCTCCATAGGCAGGGCCAGAGTTCAGGTCGGATCTCACCGCCGATCGGTGCCGTTTTCCATCGGTTCAAGCCGTCGGCGCCCATGCTTTGCAAACGTGCCCTAAAGACCCAGTCTGGTTTACCGGGTCCGGTCCCCAGTGTAGCCCAAGCGAACGAATCATCGTGGTAGCCAAAGCGCCGACCGATATTGGAGGCGTGCGTCTTGTGGTTTTGGCCCGCTGGATATCGCAGCAGAACCTGCGTCTGACGGAAGGCTGTCTCGTAGGCGTCCATCACCTCTGATTGAACTGCCTTGGACGCAAACCATTCGGCGTGCGGATGGGTGTGCCATTCTCCCCACGCTCCCAGCAATCCCGCCGTGATGAAGCCGATGCGCGTGTCTCCGTCGTAGCGTCGCCCCAGGGCCGCAATGAATCGCTTGATGGCCTCCCGCAACCGCCCGTCTTCGTAATCTGGGGTGTGATGGACTTCGGGTGGCACCTGTTTTGAGCCGGCCAGCGTGTTTTTGTTGATGTTGGTCCAGGTGCGGATTCTGAGGCCGTCAGACACCAACCATGCGGGTACTCCGCTGGGTTTGCCGGGATACTCCACCCAAACACGAAAAACCGTCTGACAACCCCGTGAGGCGACGCTGTCCAGCAATGTGTCGAGTGGGCGCCAGTCGAACTGGTTCGGTCCGACCATGAGGGTCGAAAGCGACAAGTATTCGAATTCTAGGGAATGGGGAAATTCGGAACCTTTTCGGGCATAAGGCACGAATCCTTTGAGCGGATTGTCGACGGGTCCAGGCGTCGGAATCGGGCGAATCACGACGATCTCGGCTTGTGCCGTTACACAGGGAAACAGCATCCAGAGGGCACTGATTGCAGTGCTGAACAGAAACAAGTGAACGAGCAATCGGTTGAAAACAGGATGCATCCGGTGGGGTCTGTTATTTGGCAGTTCATCAGTTGGCCCAAGAAGTAAATCAAGGGCCTGGTCATTCATTGATCTGCAGTGCAGAGCAGATTCTTCGGGAATCAGTGCTGCGGACGATACCCGGGGGCGAGGCTCTGGGGTGGGCTCCGCAGGATCGGTCCTGCGCTCGCAGGGAAGCTTCGGGGGAGGATGGGGCTTTCGCGCTGTGCACGAGGGATTGAGGTGATCGCTTCCAATGCTTGCTCCGGCCCATTCCCGCTACCACCATTCTGTGCAATGGTTGGGGATGGGTGGCTGTCTGAGAGTCGATCCCTGCCAGATCTCTGTGAGCGGGGGTGACTGGGCTCTGGGCTGGGCTCGGAGGCGGGGATCGGTCAGGCTTTTACGATGACTCGGGCAGTGATGGTAGGGCTTGTATTGATGGC
The DNA here is from genome assembly GCA_027490985.1 of Verrucomicrobiales bacterium. Classification (GTDB taxonomy): domain Bacteria; phylum Verrucomicrobiota; class Verrucomicrobiia; order Limisphaerales; family UBA9464; genus SXXZ01. Next base: position 11,074 of record JAIXXC010000321.1, on the reverse strand, counting down.
AGTGGCTTGGGCGGCGGATCGGCCGGTCAATTCGTTGCCCGGTGCCTTGCGCTGGATGGTGGTGGCCCATCGCGGGGAACATGTCCGAAATCACGAGAACACTCTGGAGGCCATCGAAGGCGCGATTCGGGCGGGCGCAGACTTGGTGGAGATGGATGTGCGTCGCTCCCGTGATGGGCAGTACTTGCTCATGCACGATGCGACGGTCGATCGGATGACCGACGGGAAGGGGCGGGTTTCGGAGAAGACCTGGTCGGAGTTGTCGGCACTGAAGGTGGCCGACAAAGCGCGAACGAACGCGGTGCCATCGCGCATCCCACGCCTGCAAGAGGCGCTGGAGACCTGTCGGGGGCGCATTCAGGTGTATCTGGATTTCAAGGCGGGCGACCCGGCCGATGTGGTGCGCATCCTCAAGCAGGTGGGCATGGAATCCCGGGTATGGGTCTATGACCACCCGGGCGGTGCGGTGCGGTGGCGCAAGGCGTTGCCCGGGGTGCGGTTGATTCTGAGTCCGCCGGCCGAGGCGGTCCGGGATGAGGAGGCGCTCCGTCAGTTCGTGTCCCAATACCGACCGGAGGTGGTGGATCAGGCTCCGTCCCGTCAGTTTGTCGACTGGTGTCGGGATCTGGGCATCCGAGTCTGGCCCGATATCCAGCGTCCGGACGAGCGGCCCGGATATTGGGAGCGCTTCCTGGGTCTGGGCGTCGATGGGGTCCAGACCGATCACCCGGCCGAACTCAAGGCATGGCTGGACACGGTGAAACCCCGATGACCCCGAGCGATGCCCAAGCCCCGTGTTCCGTTCCACGGACGGGTTGAACGGGTGTTGTTTGACTTGCGTGGCAGCCCAGGCACGGTTGATTCCCCCGGCGGCAAAGGTCCGCCGTCGAGCTCTCCAGCCTTTCGTCTCCTCCGGTGGTCCGATTTTCCATGAATCCGTTCCCGCGTTCTTCCCTTGCTCCCTGGGTTGTCATCCTGCTCGTGGCCCGCTGGGTCACCGGATGCTCCCCGGGCAATTCCCAGACACCCGCGGCCACGGCCGCGGCGCCGGTGGTGGTGACGGTGGCCCGGCCCGAGTCCATCCCGTTCACTCCGACGGAGACCCTGAGCGGGCGCATCGATGCCGTGGAATCGGTCGAGATCCGCCCCCGGGTTTCCGGGTACCTGACGGAAGTGCGGTTCCAGGCCGGCCAGACCGTCCGCAAGGGTCAGGTGCTCTTCGTGATCGACCCCCGTCCGTTCGCCGCTGCGGTGCAACGGGCCGAGGCCGAGGTCGAGGCGGCCCGGGTCCGCCTGGCGTCGGCGGATCGCGAGGCGGGTCGCGCCGAGCAGATGCTCAAGACCCAGGCGATTTCGGTCGAGGGAGCCGACCAGCGGGTCACCCGACAGGGCGAATCCAAGGCCGCCTTGGCCGCGGCCATGGCCAATCTCGAGACGGCCCGACTCAATCTCGACTACACCCAGATCCGATCGCCGATCGACGGCCGCGTCGGTCGGGCTCTGATGACGCTGGGCAACAATGTGTCGGGCATGGACGGCATGAACACCCTGCTGACGACCGTGGTGTCCATCGACCCGGTGTACGTCTACGCCGATCTGGATGAAGCGGTTCTGTTGCGGATCAACCGGTTCCGGGCCGAAAAGCGGCTGCCGACCGATGAGCAGGGGCGCATCCGGGTGCGGATGGGCCTGGCCGATGAAGAAGGCTTTCCCCACGAGGGCGTGGTGGACTCGTTCGACACCCGGTTGGACCGCGACACGGGCAGCCTGATGTTCCGTGTGCTGCTGGCCAATCCCGAGGAACGCTTCGTGCCCGGACTCTTCGTCCGACTCAGTGTTCCGGCCGGTCCCGCCGGTTCGGCGCTGGTGGTGCCCGATTCGGTGATCGGCACCGAGCAGAGCCTGAAGTTCGCCTACACGGTGTCGTCGTCGAACACGGTGGAGAAGCGATTCGTGGTGCCGGGGCCGCTGGTCCAGGGCAAGCGGGTGATCCAATCCGGGTTGCAGTCGACCGATCGGGTGGTGGTCAACGGCACCCTCCGCGTGCTGTTCCCGGGGCAGCCGGTCCAGCCTCAAGAAGCCGCGGGGGTCCCGCCCCAGGGGGCCGCCCGGTGAGGTTCGTCGCTTCTCGCTCCCCGTTCCTCCGAACTTCCGCTCTGAACCGGGTCCCATGAGATTCTCCCACTTTTTCATCCAGCGTCCGATCTTCGCCGGAGTGCTCTCGGTGCTCATCTTCCTGGTCGGCCTGGTCTCGATGTACCGGCTGCCCATCAGCGAGTACCCCGAGGTCGTGCCGCCCCAGGTCGTCGTGCGTGCGGTGTATCCGGGGGCCAACCCGAAGACCATCTCCGAGACGGTGTCGGTGCCGCTGGAACAGCAGCTCAACGGAGTGGAGAATTCGCTCTACACGTTCTCCCAGGCCACCAGCGACGGGGTCATGACCCTCACGGTGACCTTCAAACTGGGCACCGACATCGACCAGGCCCAGCAGCTCGTCCAGAACCGCGTGTCGCAGGCCCTGCCCAAACTGCCCGAAGAGGTGCGCCGACTGGGGGTGCTGACCCTCAAGTCCACGCCGGATCTCACGATGGTGGTGCATCTCTATTCCCCGGATGACACCTACGACGACATCTTCGTGCGCAACTACGCCACCCTGCAGGTCAAGGATGTGCTGGCCCGCATCGACGGGGTCGGGCAGGTGCAGCTCTTCGGCTCGGGCGACTACGCCATGCGGGTGTGGCTCGATCCGGAGCGGTTGGCCACCCGGGGCATGGCTCCGGGCGACGTGGTCAATGCCATCCGTGAGCAGAACATGCAGGTGGCGGCCGGAGCGGTGGGCCAGCAGCCGGTCCAGAGTCCGGTGGCCTTCGAGCTTCAGATCAACACGCGCGGTCGACTCGTCTCGGTCGAGGAGTTCGGCAACATCGTGGTGAAGCGCGGTGCGCACGGTGAAACCCTGCTGTTGAAGGATGTGGCCCGCGTGGAGTTGGGGGCCGGGGAATTCGCCCTGCGGTCGCTGCTCAACAACCGCTCCGCGGTGGCCATTCCGATCTTCCAGCAGCCGGGATCCAACGCGTTGCGCCTGTCGCAGGAAGTGCGGGCCACGATGGAGACGTTGAAGAAGAATTTTCCCCGGGGCCTCGACTACGCGGTGGCCTACGACCCCACGGTCTTCGTCAAGAAGTCCATCGATGCGGTCATCCACACGCTCTTCGAGGCCATCCTCCTGGTGGTGCTGGTGGTGCTGGTCTTCCTCCAGACCTGGCGGGCTTCGATCATCCCGCTGGCCGCCGTGCCCGTGTCGCTGGTGGGCACCTTCGCCGTCATGTCGGCGCTGGGGTTCTCCATCAACGCGCTTTCCCTGTTCGGTCTGGTGCTGGCCATCGGCATCGTGGTCGACGACGCCATCGTGGTGGTGGAGAACGTGGAGCGGAACATCGCCCTGGGCCTGTCGCCGATCGAGGCCACGCGCCGGGCGATGGACGAAGTGACCGGGCCGATTGTCGCCACCGCGCTGGTCCTGTGCGCGGTGTTCATCCCCACGGCCTTCATCAGCGGCCTGAGCGGGATGTTCTACAAGCAGTTCGCCATCACCATCGCCATCTCGACGGTGATCTCGGCCTTCAATTCCCTGACCCTCTCCCCGGCGTTGTCGGCCCTGCTGTTGCGGGGACATCACGCGCCCAAGGATGGGCTCACGCGGGTCCTCGACCGGTTGCTGGGTTGGTTTTTCAACCCCTTCAACCGCTTCTTCGACTGGGCTTCGAAGCGGTATTCCACCGCGGTCGCCCGGGTGATCCGCGTGAGCGCGGTGGCTCTGGCGGTCTATGTCGGGTTGATCTTCCTCACGGGACGGCTCTTCCAGGCGGTGCCCGCGGGATTCATCCCGTCGCAAGACAAGCAGTTCCTCATTTGTGTGGCCCAGTTGCCCGACGCGGCCTCCCTCGACCGGACCGACGCGGTCATCCGCCGCATGAGCGATCTGGCCCTCAAGGTCCCGGGCGTCGCGGCGTCGGTGGCCTTCCCCGGTCTGTCTCCGAACGGCTTCACCGCCAGCCCCAACTCGGGCATCGCCTTCATCACCCTCGACGACTTCGAGAAGCGCCGGAGTCCGGATCTCTCGGCCAACGCCATCATCGGCCGCTTGTACCAGGCGTTCGGAGAGATCCAGGAGGCCCGGATGATCGTGATCAATGCGCCGGCGGTGAATGGTCTGAGCACCGGAGGCGGCTTCAAGATGTACATCGAAGACCGGGCCAATCTCGGGCCCGAAGCGCTGTACGGAGCCACCTGGGGAACCATCGGTGCGGCCTACGCCACCAATGTGCTGCAGGGCGTCTACTCGACCTACCAGATCAACGTGCCCCAGATCGACCTCGACGTGGACCGGGTGAAGGCCAAGTCCATGGGAGTGTCGTTGAGCGGGCTTTTCGAGACGCTCCAGATCTACCTGGGCTCGCTCTACGTGAACGACTTCAACCAGTTCGGTCGCACCTATCAGGTGATGGCCCAGGCCGATTCGCGATTCCGTGACGGGGCCGACGACATCCGACGCCTCAAGGTCCGCAACGAGCGGGGCCAGATGGTGCCCATCGGCACCCTGGTCTCGGTGCGGGAGGCCTTCGGTCCCGATCGCGTGATGCGCTACAACGGGTATCCGGCGGCCGAGATCAACGGGGCGCCGGCCCCGGGGTACAGCTCCGGGCAGGCCGAGGCCTTCATCGAAGGGTTGGTCAAACAGACGCTGCCTCCGGGTATGGCTTACGAGTGGACCGAGTTGACCTACCAGCAGCGGATCGCCGGCAACACGGCCGTGTACATCTTCCCCCTGTGCCTCCTTCTGGTGTTCCTGGTGCTGGCGGCGCAGTACGAGAGCCTGAGTCTGCCGCTGGTGATCATCCTGATCGTGCCGATGACCCTGCTCAGCGCCATGGTCGGCGTGCTGCTCAAGGGGTCCGACAACAACATCTTCACCCAGATCGGGTTGATCGTTCTGGTGGGGTTGGCCTGCAAGAACGCCATCCTCATCGTGGAGTTCGCCCGGGAGAGGCAGCGCGAAGGCGCCGATCCGGTGTCGGCGGCCCTGGAGGCCTGCAGGCTGCGCCTCCGACCGATTCTCATGACCTCCATCGCCTTCATCGCCGGCGTCTATCCGTTGGTGGTTTCCACGGGCGCCGGTGCCGAGATGCGTCAGGCCATGGGGGTTGCCGTGTTCGCCGGCATGATCGGAGTCACCGTCTTCGGTCTGTTCCTCACGCCGGTGTTCTATGTCGAGATCATGAAGCGGGTGGGCCGCAGGAACTCCCGCTAGCGCCGTTTCGCTGAAGGGAGAGTTTCCGGATGCCAGGCATGGCCCACAGACCTCTGGCGGCTGGCGCTCTGGAGTCCGTCACGGCATCGTGGATCCATGATTCCCACCGGGTTCCGCGCGATCGGCGTTATGGTCTTCACGTTGGCCCTTCCTGCTTGGTCCCAGACATTGTGGTCGGCCAAGATCTTCGCGTCGGAGGGCTTCACCGGGGGCATCGAAGGGCCCGCCTGCGACCGCGCCGGGGTGGTGTACTGCGTGGGGTTCGGTGATCCCCGGAACATCGCCCGCGTGACGCCCGACGGATGGGCCGAACGCTTTGTCGCGCTGCCCGAGGGGAGCGCGGGCAACGGAATCCGATTCGACCGGGCCGGCCGGATGTACGTCGCGGACTACACCGGGCACAAGGTCCACCGGATCGATCCGGTGACGCGGGAACGGGTGACGGTCGTGCACGAACCACGGATGAATCAGCCCAACGACCTGGCCATCGCCGCCGATGGCACCCTGTATGCCAGCGACCCGAACTGGAAAGACGGCACCGGCCAGATCTGGCGGATCGACACGCAGGGCAGGGCTCATCGCGAGGCCGAAGCCATGGGCACGACCAATGGCATCGAGGTGAGCCCCGATGGCCGGAGGCTGTACGTCAACGAAAGCGTCCAGCGACGCATCTGGGTCTTCGACCTCGAGGCCGACGGTCGATTGGGCCGCCGCCGCCTCTTCAAGGAGTTCCCGGATCATGGCTTCGACGGCATGCGCTGCGACATCGACGGCAACCTGTATGCGACCCGCCATGGCAAGGGGACCGTGGTCAAGATCTCCCCCGCCGGTGAGGTGATTCGCGAGATCGACGTGCTGGGTCCGAATCCGACCAACCTGTGTTTCGGGGGCGATGACGGATGCACCGTGGTGGTCACCGAGGCCCATGCGAAGCGCCTGGTGAGTTTCCGTGTCGATCGGCCGGGTCTCGAATGGGCGCGCTGGAAGGCCGCCCGATGAACTTCATCGCCTGCGACTGGGGAACCTCGCGCCTGCGTCTCCGATGGCGTGGGCCCGAGGGGCTTCGGGAAACGGCTTCCGAGGAGGGGGTGGCGAGCCTGGCGGCCCGGGGCGGTGATCGGGCTTCGATCTTTCGTCAGGCGCTTCAAGGGGCGTTGCAGCGGTTGGGGGCTCCCTGCGGACTGCCCGTCATGGTCTCGGGCATGGCCAGTTCGAGCCTCGGTTGGCGGGAGTTGCCCTATGCCTCGATGCCCTTCGCGCTCGACGGCTCCGGCGTGGTGGGAGACTGGGTGGAGCCGGGGGTGTATCTGATCTCGGGGGTCCGGGGTGACGAGGACATGATGCGAGGCGAAGAAACCCAGCTCCTCGGCTGGGCCGAGCAACAGGGTCCGGGGGCGCACGCCGCGGTCACCCTGATCCTGCCGGGAACCCACTCCAAGCATCTGCGTCTGGAGTCGGGACTGCTCAAGGCCATCACCACCTTCATGACCGGCGAACTCTTCGAGGTGCTCGCCCAGCACAGCGTGTTGCGCCACTCGGTCGGGCCTGCGGCACCGACCGATCCCGACGCCTTCCGGGACGGCGTCGCCGCGTCGGCCCGGCTCGGACCCACCGCAGCCCTGTTCCAGGTCAGAGCTCGTCAGGTGTTGTCGGCCTGCACCGCCGCTTCGAATCGGTCGTTCCTCAGTGGCGTGCTGATCGGCTCCGAACTGCGCCCGCTGGCCACCGGAACCGGGCTGATCGTCGTGGCGGCGGGCGAGGTGCTCAGGGAGGCCTACACCCGGGCCGCCGTCGACTGCGGCCTGGCCGCCCGTTGGAGTGCCATCGAGGTCGACGGACTGGCCGAATTGGGGCAGCGTCGGCTCTGGAAACGACTGTTCCCGGTCTCGGGCGGTTGATCCCATGGCCTGAAGAGTCTTCCGAGTTGTCCGATGATCACGCCTTTCAACGACACGCTGTTCCGCTCGATGCCGATCGTCGGCATCCTCCGCTTCTTTCCCCGGGATCAGGTCGAGCATCTGGTGCCTGCGGTGGTGGAGGGAGGACTGGTCAATCTGGAGGTGACGCTGAACAGCCCAGGTGCCGCCGATCTCATCCGCCTGACCCGGGATCTGCTCGGCCCTCGCGGCAATGTGGGCGCCGGCACGGTCACCTCGATGCAGGGCCTCGATCTGGCCCTGGAGGCCGGGGCGAGTTTCATCGTCACTCCGGTCGTCCTGCCCGAGGTCATCCGCGCCTGTGTCGACCGCGGTGTGCCGGTCATGCCGGGAGCCATGACACCGACCGAGATCTTCACGGCCTGGAACCTCGGTGCCTCTCTGGTGAAGGTGTTTCCAGCCGATCAACTGGGGCCCGGCCATCTGCGCGCGGTGAAGGCCCCCTTCCCGGAGATCCGGTTGATGCCGACGGGCGGGGTGACGGTCGAGACATTGCCGGCCTTCCGCGACGCCGGGGCCGATGCCTTCGGGGTCGGGAGCCCCCTGTTCGATCCGCGTCAGGTGGCCGCTGGGAACTGGGATTGGTTCCGTCAGCGGGCTTCCCGCTTTTGCGAATCGTTTGGGAGTCCAAAGTCCTGAGGGTCTGAGGGTCTTGAGGAGACTCTGGGTCCGTCGTTGGAGAGGCGGAGCGGGGATGCTTCGCAAAGGCCTTTGACGACGGTCCGCTCCCGGCCTTAACTATCGGGCATGAACCGCGGCAGAGTCTCTTCCATGCTCGTCGTCGCAGGCCTGGCCCTGTTGCCGGCCTTGGGGGGCGACAAAGCGCAAACCTCCGGGGCCTTGCGGACCGACGAGATTTCGGGGTCGCGTCTCCAGTCCGAGGCCGAACGGGTGGGAGCCATGAACAAGTTGCTCCGCAACCGTCAGTTCGATGTGTTTCGGGCCGGCAATTCTCTGGGAGGGGCCATCGATGTGCCCTTGCCCAATCCGTCCGCGGCCACCATTCCCAGTCTCGATCCGAAGGCCCAGCAGCGGCTGATGGATGAGTACGACCGCAAGAAGAACTGGTTGGTGGAACCCGGTGCGGTGAAACCTCGTGAAGTGCAGAAATCCGACGACATCGAGGCCGACGGCAAGCGGGGTTCCGATGAAGAGATCCCCAATTTCAGTCGTGAGCGGGGTCGTGCCCGCCGCTCCCGGAACGATTCGGATCGGAAGGATGATTTCGAAGAGGCGGGTTCCGAGGGTCCCTCCAAGACCCGGAAGGGCAGGCGCTTGGCGGTTGAAGAGACCACGAACGAACCGCGCGCGGTCCGTTCTGAAGGACAGGAATCCGTCCGCCGGGACAACGCTTCCGCGGAAGCCGTGTCCACCAAGTCCATTTCGGAGATCCTCACTCCGCAGGCCGACCATCGGACCTGGTTCAACGGTTCCCGGACAGAATCCTCCGGAGGTACCTTCTCGTTCAAATCCCAGTCGGCGGGATCGGGCACGGATGGGTTTGCCGGATCCACAGGCCCTGGCAACGGGTCCGGGTCCGGTTCGGTGTTGGTGAACCCGGGGGTTGCTGACGCGGTGATCAATCCGGTGGCTCCATCAGCCGGGTTCGACGGCGATCCGGGTCGGCGCTTCGATCCGACCGTGGCCCCGGGATCGGCCTTTTCGTCTCCGGATGCCGGATTCTTCCCCAAGTCCGGAGGTGCTGCCGCCGCGGCTTCGTCGGACGGCGGATTCGGGGCGTTCGGGGGGGGCGGAGCCGCTGCCCGAGGATTCGAAGGTTCGGTGCGCTCGATGTTCTCCGCGCCTTCCTCGGATGCGTCATCATCGATCCGCTCGTCACCCGGTTTCACTCCGAGGCCGGCCGTTCTCTCTTTTCCGCAACGCGGTCCATTCTGAATGAAATCGATGCTGTTTGCCCTGAGCCTGTGGGCCGGGGTGCTGTTGGGTGCCGAAGGCAAGGTCATCAAGGTGTTGCCGCACTGGGTGGATTTCCAGGGACGACATACGCTCTCCCCCAGCCTCTATGAGCGGGACGCCTATCAGGAATTGCTCCGAAACCACCCCGAAAAACGCGCAGGACTCCAGTTCGAGGTCCTCTGGAAGGTGTCGTCTCGGGTTTCGGGACCGCTCCGTCTCCGGATGGAGTTGCGCGGATCCAATCCGGGACCTTCCGAAATCGTGGAGCTGGAGGTGAAGCGAGGGTTCTTCGGCCGCCGCTGGTCACGCCTCGTACTGGATCCCCAGCAGTTTGCCCGGGTGGGCACCGTGACCGCGTGGAAGGCGACATTGCTTGATAATCAGCAAGTGGTTGCTGAAAATCAGTCGTTCTTGTGGTGATAGGTGGGGGGCAAGGGGTAGGAATGGTGTCGCCGCCGCCGCCATAAACCCCACCCCACCAAGGCCAGCGCGCTGATCGCGGCATACTCTTCGGGTTCGGGTACTGCTGAAAATGTAACGTTATCGAACCGCCAAGTGCCCGAAGTCGAGTAGCTGGAGCCCAGTCGTGACGCCGCGTACCGGCCGTCGGCTCCCCAGTCGAAGTCCGAGACGATGCGTACGGCCAGTTGGGCTTGGTGGGCCGCTCCGGAGGGCAGTTCCACGCGGCGCTGATACCAGGTTTCGCCCGATCCGCTGCTCGCGGGGGGCACGGTGAACCGGGTGGCCTCGGTGAAGACCAGCCCATCGGTCGACCAGAGCACCCGCTCGGTGTTCGCCGACGTGTTGCTGTGTCGGATCTGGAACGACACGGTCACCGAGGCGGCGTCGGTGGTGGACAGGCTGAATTCGGCGCCGGCCGTTCCCGGGAGGGTTCCCTGAGCCGGGAAGGCCTTCAGATTCCAGGCTCCCGAGGCTTCACCCTCGTACCCTGCGGCGAAGGTGGCCGAGGTTCCGCCGACCAATCGGGCCTCGCCTGAACCGGTCTGAGGACGGATTGAGCCGGAGTTGAAGTCCCATCGGGTCAGGAGCAGTTGTCCTTGGGCGACCGGGGCCAGCAGAAGCGCGGCCACCAGGCTGAGAGGCGTGGGTTGCACGAGGCGACGAAGCGAGTGTGAGTTCATCCGTTGCCCAGTCTTCGCAGCGTGTCGGTCGAATCTTTCAAACTGGCTCCGCGGGATCCGGCGCTGCGCACGCAGGTAAGCTCAGGGGAGGAAGGGCTTTCGCGCGGTGCGCGAGGGGGAAGAAGGTGATCGCTTCCAGTGCGTACTCCGGCCCGACCCCGCTCCGCTGCGGTTTTTGGGTGGCTCCGCGGGATCAGGCGCTGCGCACACAGGTAAGCTCGGGGAAGGAAAGGCTTTCGCGCTGTGCGCGAAGGGGAAGGGGGTGATCGCTTCCAGTGCGTGCTCCGGCCCGACCCCGCTCCGCTGCGGTTTTTGGGTGGGCTCCGCGGGACCGGGCGCTGCGCACGCAGGTAAGCTCAGGGGAGGAAGGGCTTTCGCGCGGTGCGCGAGGGGGAAGAAGGTGATCGCTTCCAGTGCTTACTCCGGCCCGACCCCGCTCCGCTGCGGTTTTTGGGGGGCTCCGCGGGACCGGGCGCTGCGCACTCAGGTAAGCTCGGCGAGGGATCAGGTAAAAAAGGGGTTGCGAGGTCGACGGGGGGGGTGTATCGGTCGGCTTGTCACCCAAACCTGGAAGTGCTACGCCGTGGGCCAGTGTCTCGAACTTGCAAAGGTTTCGAGACATTTGCCGTCGGCGGGTACGCCCGGGAGAAAACGAGTCATATGAGTCATAAACAAACAAACCTGCTGCGCTGGATGACGGCAGCCGGGCTGGTCTGCAGCTCGGCCTTTGCCGCCACCAACGTGGTCAACTTCAACACCGCCACGGA
>JAIXXC010000326.1 GCA_027490985.1 Verrucomicrobiales bacterium | reverse complement strand
GCTGGATCCGGGCCGCCGGCTGGATCCTGCTCGCCAAGCTGGCCTATCTGGGAATCGTCATCTCGGCGCTGGCGGTGTGGAACCATCCGGAACAAATCCCGAAGCTGGAGGTGCGCTGGCCGATCAACGCCGACCCGGTCTTCGAGAGCCACTTCGCCACCTGGGATGCCGCACACTACCTCCTGCTGGCCACCCAGGGCTACGCCGAGGGGGTTCGATCCTGCGCGTTCTATCCGCTTTGGCCGCTGTTGTGGCGGGCGATCATCGCCCTCGGAGCCCCGCCGGTGTGGGGCGGACTTGTGCTGGCCAACCTGCTCTCGACCCTCGGTCTGGCGCTGGTCTATCGGGCGGCGGCACTGCGCTTCGGGGCATCGCGGGCGGCTTGGACGGTTGTCTTCATGGCGGTCTACCCCGGAAACCTCTTTCTCCAGTTCGGCTACAGCGAGAGCGTGTTCCTCGTCCTGCTGATGTGCCTCTGGAGCGGGTTGGAGGAACGCCGCTGGGGAGCCGCGGCGCTGGGGGCGTTGCTGTTGCCTCTCAGTCGGGCGATCGGGGTGTTCTCCATCCTGCCGATCGCCTGCTGGCTGCTGCGGCACCCCGCGGTCGCACCCCGATGGAACACGCTGACCCGGCGCATCCCCCGAATCGGACCCTCGCTGCTCCAGGTCGAGAGCGACCCCTCCCGAGCCGGATTGCATTGGCTCACGCTTCTGGGGCTCCCTGTGGCTGGTTGGGCCTTGTATCTGGGCCTGATGGCCTGGTGGACCGGCAATCCCTTTGAAGGATTCGAAGCCCAGAAATACTGGGGCAGGCATTCGATCCTCAACCTGATCAACGTGCCCAAGTTCGTCATCGAATACCTGAACCCGAGGTTCTTCCACGAATTCGCCGATTCCATGCTCGACCGCATTTGCTTTCTGGCCGTGGCCTACTCACTGCCGGGCCTGTGGCGCCAGGACAAGGCGCTGATTCCCTGGGTCTACATGCTGGGCATCCTGCCCGCCATGAGCGGTTCATTCACCTCGTACATCCGTTTTTCGGGCATGGTGTTTCCGGTGTTCCTGCTCTGGTCGGCGCCTCCGGATTCCCGCGCGCTGCGCCTGGTCCGCTGGTGCGGCTTGGCCACCCTCGTGCTGTTGCACCTGCACCTCACCCGCAATTTCGTCCTGAGCCGCTGGGCGGGTTGACCCCACCGCACCGGAGCTCCGGGGAAGTTTCGCGTCGTCGCCGGCACCGGTTGTTCCCTAACTTAGGGCACACATGACGCGATTCCGCATCGACCAGATCCTCTCCCGCCACGGCTATTGCAGTCGGGGCGAATCACGGGGCTGGTTGAAGGCCGGCCGCATCACGCTGCGCGGAATCCCGGTCAAAGACCCTTCCGAGAAGGTGCTGGTGGAAGACCTGAGGGTCGACGGTGAACCGGTGGATCATCCCGAGGGTATTCTGGTGGTCCTGCACAAGCCCGCGGGATTGGTGTGCTCTCGCGATGAACGGGAGGGACCCAACGTGTTCTCGCTGCTGCCGGAACGCTGGAGCCGCCGCAACCCGCCGATCACCAGTGTCGGTCGCCTCGACAAGGAGACGACCGGCCTGTTGCTGATCACCGACCAAGGAGACCTCGTGCAACGCTGGACCTCCCCCCGACACAAGGTCACCAAACGGTATCTCGTGGAGGTGGATCAGGATCTGGATCCGACCCTGGTGCCGTTGTTCGCCTCGGGCAGCCTGCGCCTGCCCGACGAATCGGACCCCTGTCTGCCGGCCACGCTGACCCTGGTCACCCCCCGTACCGCCCATCTGGATCTGGTGGAGGGGCGCTACCATCAGGTCCGCCGCATGTTCGCCAGTCAGGGTTTCCGCGTGATCTCGCTCCACCGGAGCCACTTCGGAGCCCTGGATCTGGGAGACCTTCCGGCGGGGCAATGGCGTGCCGTGGTCGCCGAGTCGATTTGATTTATCGGGAATGCGGCTTATAAAGGGTTGATTCCGCCATGGGTTCCACTTCACACGCCCCGTCGCAACGCGGCCACCCGCCTTCATCGGGCAACCATTCGCACAGTCAGCCGTTCCATCGCTTCGCGGCCCTGCTGCGTCCGGAGGCCCGTGAAATCCGGGTCATTCTCATCCTGTCGGTCATCTCCGGAATCCTGTATCTGGCCACGCCGCTGACGGTCGATGCGGTGGTCAACAACTTCGCCTTCGGAGGTGAACAACCCGTCTACGTGCAGGCGCTCATCGTCCTGGCCGTGTTCCTGATGTTTTTGCTGGGGATGCTCGGGGCCCTCCGGGGGGCCCAGGAATACGCCATGGAAATCATCCAGCGTCGGTTGTTCGTGCGCCTGACGGCCGATCTGGCCTACCGCCTCCCACGGGTGCCTTTGGATGTCCTGGAGGCCCATCAGGGCCCGGAACTGGTCAACCGCTTCTTCGATGTGGTCACCGTGCAGAAGAGCGCCTCCGGGTTACTGCTCGACGGCATCAACGTGTTGTTCAGCACGCTGATCGGCTTGGTGGTCCTGGGCTTCTACCACCCCCTGCTGCTGCTCTTCGCCTCGGTATTGCTCGCACTGCTAGTGCTGGTGGTGTTTCTCCCGGGACACCGGGCCGTGCGCACCAGCATCGACGAATCCTACGCCAAACATGCGGTGGTGGGGTGGCTCGAACAGATCGCCATGTTCCCGCTGCTGTTCCGGGCCAGCGGTGCGGCCGACTTGGCCTGTTCCAGGGCCGACCAACTGGCGCTCGACTATCTGGCGGCCCGGAAGTCGCACTTCCGCATCCTCCTCGGGCAGGTCATCGGCCTGCTCGGGTTGCAGGCCGTGGCCAGCGCCGCCCTGCTGACCATCGGCGGCTGGTTGGTGCTCAGAGCCGAGCTCACGCTGGGGCAATTGGTGGCCAGCGAACTCATCGTGGCCTCCATCGTGGCTGCCATGTCGAAGCTCGGGAAGCACCTCGAAAGCTGGTATGACGCCATGGCCGCCGTCGACAAGCTCGGCTATCTGGTCGACCTGCCCGTCGAGCGCGAGACCGGCGAGAAACCCGCGGTCGCCGACAGCGGACTCCGGGTCGAAGTCCGCGGGGTGGGCTACACCCCTCCCGACGGCCTGCCGTTGCTGCAAAATCAAAACCTCCAGATCCCGCCCGGTTCGACCTGGGGCCTGGTCAGTCCCGGTGGACTCGGCGGGAGCGCCCTGCTGGACATCCTCGCCGGACTCAGGGAACCCACCTCGGGGCAGGTGCTCCTCAACGGCATCGACCTTCGCCTCTGGAATCTTGCAGAGCTGCGGCGTCAGGTGTTTCTGGTGCGGGGGCAGGACATCGTTCAGGGCACGATCCTCGAAAACGTCCGCCTCGGCCGGCCGGACATCGGCATCGACGAGGTGAACCGGGCGCTCGATTGCGTGGGCCTGCTCGAGGCCGTCCACCGCATGCCCGACGGGCTGGAAACGGCACTCAGTCCCGGAGGCCACCCGCTGAGCAGCTCCCAGCGCAGTCGGCTCATTCTGGCGCGGGCGATCATCCGCAAGCCCCGTCTGCTGCTGGTGGACGAATCCCTCGATGGGCTCGAGATCGAAACACTCGAACGGTTGGAGGCCGCTCTGTTCGACGCCCGGGAACCGCGCACGTTGGTGCTGGTGACCCGCGACCCCGACCTCATCCGCCGCTGCGACCACTCCGTGCACTTGGGCGATTGCCACCTCAGCCGACCCGGCCACGGCACCGAACTGCCTCCGCGCCCATGAACCGCGAACCGAACCCGACCGATTCCCCGACGACGGAGGTTCCCGACCCGAACCCGAGCCCCTCGGCCATGCCGTTGCTCGACCATCGGAGCGGCCTCAGCGCCCTCGACCGGACGGCCGCCTCGGCCCGGTTGGGGCAACTCACCAAGGTCTCGGCCGCCCTGTGCCTCGTCGCCCTCCTCGCGCTCATCCTGCTGCCCTGGCAGCAATTCGTCAGCGGCTCGGGGCGGATCATCGCCTACAACCCGCTCGAGCGGAGCCTCACGGTCGAAGCCCCCCTCCCCGGCAAGGTCCAACGGTCGTTCGTCTTGGAAGGTCAGGTGGTGCAGGAAGGGGACCCTCTCTTCGAGATCGTGGACAACGATCCCAACCTGCTGGCCAACCTGCTCCAACAGCGGGACTCGGCCGGGGCCCGGCGCGATGCCGCCAAGACGCGGGTCGAAAGCCTCGGGATCCAGATCCAGGAGCAGGAACGGGCTCTGCCCCTGGCCCTGAACGCCGCCAAGACCCGGCTCGACGCCGCCCGGTTTGCCGCCGAGACGGCCCGCCTGCAATTCGACCGCCTCAAGAGCCTTGGCGCCGACAAGCGGGGCCTCGTTTCGCAGCGGGAGGTCGAACTGGCCACGCTCGAACGCGACCGGACCGAGGCCGAATTGCAGCGGGCCCAAGCAGAACTCGAACGGACCCCGGTCGACTTGCGCGCCTCGATCCAGGGTGTCACGGCACAACGGGATTCGGCCCGGGCCGAATTGGCCTCGGCCGAGCAGTCCTTCACCGGTCTGGAGATCCAGATCAGCCAGACGCGGATGCAGAAGGTCACCGCTCCCAGGGCGGGCATCGTCTTCCGTCTCCAGGCGACCGAGGGAACCTTCCTGCGCGCGGGCTCGCCGCTCTGCACCATCATCGCCCAGACCGACAAACCCATGGTCGAGGTGTGGCTGCAGGGCCAGGACATGCCGCTGGTCACCGCCCGTGAAGTGGGGCCCGACGGCAAGACCGTCCGCGAGGGCAGCCCGGTGCGACTGCAATTCGAAGGCTGGCCGGCGCTGCAGCTCATCGGGTGGCCGAGCCTCGCGCGGGGCACTTTCGGGGGCGAGGTGGTGCTGGTCGATCCGACCGACAACGGCAAGGGCAAGTTCCGCATCCTCGTGGCCGAGAAACCCGATCTGGTCGAAGGACGGAACGGCCAGCCCACTCCGGTACCCTGGCCCGATTCCCGATGGCTGAGACAGGGGGTCCGAGCCAACGGTTGGGTGCTGTTGCGCCGGGTTCCGCTGTGGTACGAGGTCTGGCGACAGCTCAACGGATTCCCGCCGGTGTTGTCCGAAGAGGCTCTGGACTCCAAGAAGTGAGACCCATCGAGATGAACACGACCCGCCTCGGCGCCGCCAATTCGGGCCACTGTTCCTGCCCACCCGATCCCGTCGACCTTCGGAGAGCCGGTCACGGTATCCGTGCGGGGCTTCGAGTGATTCCCCAGGCGATCGCCATCGCCTGCCTCGTGGCCGGCACCGCCCAAGGCCTGGAGGCCGACGAAGGGGCCAGCCCATCTCCGGCCGCAGCCGCGGCGCCAGCCCCGACTCCGACCTCGGCATCCACTCCGACACTCCCCGCTCCGGCCCCCGCGGCGCCACTCAGCCTCCACGAGGTGCTCGATTCGGTGCGTCGGCAATACCCGCCGATGCTGGCTGCGCTCATCGAGCGGGACGTCGCTGCCGGACGGCTTCAAAGTGCCCGGGGTACCTTCGACTTCCAGTTCTTCTCGAGGCTCTTCGACGCTCCCAGCGGCTACTACCAAAGCACCACGGTCGATACCGGGTTCGAGCAGTTCACCGGCCTCTGGGGCAGCACGCTCTTCGGCGGCTACCGCATCACCAGCGGAGGTCTGTTGCCCGACTACGACAAGAGCCGCACCCAAGGTTCGGGCGAACCCCGGATCGGATTCCGACTGCCCCTGTTGAGGGATGGTTCCATCGATCGGCGACGAGCCAACCTCATCAAGGCCAAGCTCGACCAAGAACTGGCCGACCCGCTGATCCACCGCCAACAACTCGACTTCATCCGGGCCGCCACCGCCGGATACTATGGCTGGCTCGCGGCCGGGGAACGCCTCCGTCTGGCTGAAACCCTCCTGCGCATCGCCCGCGAGCGGATGGACGCCCTCAAGACCCAGACCGACTCCGGGCTGATTCCACGCATCGTGCTGACCGACAACCGGCGGCTCATCGTCTCGCGCGAGTTGGCTGTGGTGCAGGCACGCCGCCGCTTCGAGGCCGCCGCGTTGGCCCTGTCGCTCTTCCATCGCGATGGCGGCGAGAACCCCGTCGTGGCCACACGGGACCGGCTACCCCCCGCCCTGCCCACGCCAGAAGGCCCCGAGGCCAACCTGCTCCAACAAGACCTGCAGCGGGCCCTGACCACCCGGCCCGAGCTCAAACGCCTCAGCCTCACGCAGGACAAGCTCGAGGTGGATCGCCGACTGGCCAAGAACCAGCTGCTGCCCAACCTCGATGCCGGCGTCAGCGCCAGCCGCGACTACGGCGACCGCCGCTACAAAGACCAGACCGAGGCCGAGGTCCAGGTGGGTGTCGAATTGCGTGTGCCGATGCAACGGCGCGAGGCCAAGGGGCGGCTCGCGGAGGTCGAGTCCCAACTCGAACAACTCACCCGCGAGCAGCAGTTCGCCCGCGACCGCATCCAGACCGAGGTCCGCGATTCGTTCTCCGCCTGGAGTGCGGCCCACGAGCAGACGCTCCAGGCGCGCCTCAATGTGCGTTTGGCGGTGGAGCTTCAGGAGGCCGAGACCGAACGCTTCGCCCGCGGCGCCTCCGACCTGCTAGCCCTCCAATTGCGCGAGCAGGCGGCCTTCGACGCGCAGGTCAGTGCCGTGGACATCGACGCCGACTGTTTCCGGGCCCAGGCCGATTACCGCGCGGCCACCGTGGCCGAGCGTCTGAACCGCGACAAGGCCCCCAGGAAACCCTGATCGCCCGCCCGGTCGAACCGAAGTCCACCCGGACCCGAGTCCCAAAACCTGCGTTTGCCAATCGTACGCAGGCGTACCACTTTGGAGCAGGTCTATCGAATCCATGAGCACCATCCCGCACCTTCCTGTCCTTCGCCTCGGCCGCAGCTACGCCTCCCTGGAACAAACCGAAGTGAAGGATTTCCGGACCGGAGAGGTCCGCGCCGTCGTCTCGTCGGTGAATGCCGGCATCGTCAAGAAAGACCTGACCAAACTGGGGGCCGCCCGGGCTGCACTGAACCGCTTCAGTGTCGCCGAACTCATGGCTCTGAGCGCCAAGGCCGGCGACCTGTTCCTCAACGGCACGTTGCCGCTCGGGGACCGCGGCCACACCCAGAGCGCCGACGAGTACATCCAGACCCTGAGCAGCACGAGTGGTCTGCCGCATATCATGGTGAAGCGGAACATGGCGAAGATCCACTACGCCCTGACCCACATGCCCGAGGTGCTCAACGGCCTTTCGCGCGGGCTCGACTTCACCATCCTCGACAAGGGTCGCGGAGAGCAGTTCGGCACCAAGCTGGCCTTCTTCCCGACCGCCCAGGCGCTCGGCCTGGTCATGCCCAGCAACTCGCCCGCCGTGAACTCCCTGTGGATCCCGGCCATCTCCCTCAAGACGCCGGTGGTCATCAAGCCCGGCAAGGAGGAGCCCTGGACCCCGTTCCGCTTGATCCAGGCCTTCATCGCGGCCGGGGTGCCCGCCGAGGCCTTCGGGTTCTACCCCACCGACCACGAGGGCGCCGGCGCCATCCTGAACCTCTGCGGCCGTGCACTGATCTTCGGCGACAAGTCCACCACCCAGCAGTACGCCCACAATCCGGCCATCCAGATCCACGGCCCGGGCTGGAGCAAGTTCATCATCGGTGAAGACCAGATCGAACGCTGGCCCGAGTTCATCGATGTGATCGCCGCCAGCATCTCCGACAACGGCGGCCGCTCGTGCATCAACGCCAGCGCCGTGGTGGTGCCCAAGTACGCCGAGGAGATCGCCGACGCGCTGGCCAAGAAGCTGGGTCCGATCGCGCCCACCGCCTCCGACGATCCCGAAGCCCGGCTCTCCGGGTTCGCCAACCCCAAGATGGCCGACTTCATCGAGGGGCAGATCGAGGAGGGCCTCAAGACCCCGGGCGCCGAGGACGTCACGGCCCGCTACCGCGGCGGACCCCGCAAGGTGTCCAGCGAGGCCGGCACCTTCATGCGACCGACCATCGTGCGTTGCGACTCGTTCGCTCACCCGCTGGCGAACCGGGAGTTCCTCTGCCCTTACGCCAGCGTGGTCCAATGCAGCCAGTCCGAGGTGCTCAAGAATATCGGCTACACCCTGGCCTGCTCGGCCATCACCCAAGACCCGGCCTTCATCCGCGACCTCGAGGCCTTCACCGAAATCGATCGCCTGAACATCGGCCCGGTCTCGACCATGAAGATCTCCTGGGACCAACCGCACGAGGGCAACATGTTCGAGTTCCTCTGGCAGCGCCGATCCATCGAGTACGGCTGGTGATGGCCGGGCCCGTACGGGCCTGCCCCAGAGAATTCGCCGACCGCTCCGCCTTCCAACAGCGGGGCGGTGTTGCGTCGCCCCCCGACGACCTCAAGGAGCTGTCGTCCGCGACTCCCCCGACTTGCCGGCCAGATACAACAGCACCACCAGCACCGCGAAGGGCAACAGCGAGAGGGCATCCGATTGTGGGCCCTCGAAGAAGGGGTTGTGGGCGGTCATCCACTTCTCGACTGCTTCGTTGAAGCCGGTGGTCACGCCTTGGCTGATGGCCACGCCGATGCCGGCGATGCTCCCGCCGGCGATATAGCCGCTGGCCATCAGCACTCCCGGCGACCGGTCGCTCTCGGCGGCGATCTCGGCGGCGGTCATCCCTTGCGAATGCCCCCGGGCATGGGTGGCACGATCCACCCACCAGCGCACGCAGCCTCCGACAAAGATCCCCAGCGAGGTCGAGATCGGGAGATACACGCCGACGGCGAAGGCCAGCGACGGGATGCCACTCAACTCGAGCACCAGGGCGATCATCACCCCGATCAGCACCAGATCCCAGGGGAGCTTCCGGTCGAGCACGCCCTTGATGATGTAGCTGACCAGCACGGTCTTCGGGGCGTCGTACTTGGTGACCGTAGCCCCGTTGGGCAACTTCGCCTCGGTGCCCGTGATCGCCGGATCGACCAGCCAGACGGCCTTGCCCGAATCGTCGACCAGCCACTTGCGCGCCACCCCGGTGGTGTCGGTCTGATGCCACACCCGGTACTCCTGGGCATCGACGCCGGACATCGGCCCGACGAGATGGGCCCGCGGGGCGTCGACCAACGCCTGGGCCGGAGCCACCAGGCCCGGGGCGACCTCCGAAGCGCGCACGTGGATGGTGCCCGCGTTGTTCATGGCCAACAGCACCCACCCCATCACCACCGCCGAGGCAAAGGCTCCGATCAAGATGGCCAGCTGCTGATAGCGGGGAGTGCCTCCGATCAGGAATCCCGTCTTCAGGTCCTGCGACGTGGTGCCGCCATTGGAACAGGCGATGCACACGATACCGCCCACCGACAAGGCGGTCACGTAGTGGGCGGAGCCCGTCCAGCCCACGGCCACGAAGGTCAGGCAAGTCAGCAGCAGGGTGGCGATCGTCATGCCCGAGATGGGGTTCGAACTGGACCCCACTTCGCCGGTCAACCGCGAAGAGACCGTCACGAACAGGAATCCCAGGATGAGGATCAGTGCCGCCCCCAACAGGTTCATGTGCAACGCGGGGGCCAAGGTGATCGCCGCCATCAGGACGAACACCCCGCCCACCACCCACTTCAAGGAAAGGTCCCGGTCACGCCGGTCGCCGCCGGGCCCCGATCCCTCCGCCCGAGCTCCGAACAGATCACCCAGACCGGCCCGCAGCGTCCGCCAGAGCGTGGGCATCGACCGCAACAGGCTCACCAACCCGCCGGCCGCCACCGCGCCCGCACCGATATAGAGCAAGTACGCACTGCGAATGCCGTTGGGCGACAAGTCGGCGATCAGCTTCTTGCCGGGGGCCAGCGGACCGGCCAACCCACCCCCGAAATACTGGATGAGCGGAATGAGCACCAGGTAGCTCAGCACACCGCCCGCGGCCATGACACCGGCGATGCGAGGACCGATGATATAGCCCACGCCGATCATTTCGGGCGAGATCTCGCAGGAGACCGATCCGCCCTTCAGCGGAGCACCGAAGACCTTCTCGGGGGCTTCTTTCCAGAGTTTCAGGGCCGAGTTGCCGAACTTGTACAACAGCCCGAGGGCGAACCCGCCGAAGATGGTCTTGGCCTGGATGCCCGCCCCGGCGACCTCCCGCGCATAGGCCGGATCGGCCGCGGCGCGGGATTCGTCATTGGCCCCCGCCTTGAGCACCTCGGCGCAGGCCGTGCCCTCGGGATACTTGAGCTCCCCATGCTGCTGGACGATGAGCGGCCTGCGCAGTGGGATCATCAACAGGATTCCCAGCAACCCTCCCAGCACCGCCACCAGCAACACGCGCCCGACCTCGAGGTCGAACCCGAGGATCAAGATCGCCGGCATGGTCACGGCCGCCCCGAAGGCCAGCGATTCGCCCGCCGATCCAGCCGTCTGGGCAATGTTGTGCTCGAGAATGCTCGCATCACGCCCGCCCAGCTTGGCCCATAGGCGGAAGAGCGTGACCGAGATCACCGCCACCGGGATGGAGGCGCTGACGGTCAACCCCACCTTCAATGCCAGGTAGAGCGACGAGGCCCCGAAAATGATGCCCAACAGCGACCCCACGATCACCGAGCGGGCGGTGAATTCGCGCAACGTCGTCTTCGCCGGGATGTACGGAGTGAAGGTAGTCGAAGGCCGGGCCATGGACGCAGACTACACCGAAGGGCGGTTTTTCCCAGTGGATCGTCTGCGAACCCATCCCAGGCGAGGTTGTCACCGGGAAATCACCGGACCGGCACCCTGGAGGCCACTGGGCCATTGCCCGCGAGCCTCCGCGAGCGTTTCATGAGGACGCTCTCGAACCTCCATGAATGATCGGCGTCACTTTCTGAAATCCCTGGTTTCGGCCCCGGCTGTTTCGGCGCTGGCGGTCGGCGGAGTCCAAGCCGCGACGGATCCGACCAAGACCGGTTCCGCTCCAGGCAACCGTCCGCTCCCCACCGGCACCCCGCGCCGCGTGATCCACCTGGTGGTCGACGGCATGAGCTCAGGCATCCTCGCCTGCGCCAACCAGTACTCCGAACTGGATCGAGGCCGTCCGCTGACCTGGTTCCGACTCGTGGACCAACCGTCCACGCGCCAGGCGGTGATGAACGTGCGGTCGCAGAACTCGCTGGTCACCGACTCCTCGGCCTCATCCTGCGCCTGGGGCAGCGGCGTGCGCATTCCCAATGGCAAAGTCAACCAGTCGAGCAAGGGCGAGAAACTCGTCACCCTGTACGAACTGCTCGGGCAAGCGGGCTGGAAGCGGGGCCTGGTGACCACCACCGAGATCACCCACGCCACGCCGGCCGGGTTCATCGCCTGCGTGAGCGCGCGGGCCAGCGGCGAGGACATCGCCACCCAGTACCTCGAGCGTCGGATCGATCTGGCCCTCGGGGGGGCCAGCAACCACTTCCGCGGCGACAAGCGCAAGGACAAGCGGGACCTGCTCGGGGATTTCCGTCGGCTCGAATACGCCGTGCTGCGAACCCCCTCGGATCTGGCCTCGGCCCCGCGTGACCAGCGCTGGCTGGGCGTCTTCTCGGAAGGCCATATCCCGTATGTGGTGGACCAGCGGGGCGGCCTCACGAAGGTTCCGCCGGCACCCTCGCTGGCCGCGATGACCCGGGCCGCCCTGCGGCGCTTCTCCACGGAGGACCGCTTCATCCTCCAGGTCGAAGGAGGCCGTGTGGACCACGGCTGCCACAACAACGACGCCGCCGCGGCCATCCACGAACTCATCGCCTTCGACCAGGCCATCGATGTCTGTCTGGAGTTCCAGAAGGAGCATCCCGACACCTTCCTGCTCATCACCACCGACCACGCCACGGCCAATCCGGGTCTCAACGGCATCGGGGAAACCTACGAGAAGACCAACGCCACCTTCCACAACCTCAAGAAGGTCCGGCAATCGGTCGGCGAGATCCTCAACCGGTTGCGCACCGCCGAGAACCGGATGCAGGCCGCCGC
>JAIXXC010000131.1 GCA_027490985.1 Verrucomicrobiales bacterium | reverse complement strand
CGGGAGCTTGGTTAAAAAGTGTCATAGGACACTAGGACAGTCAACTCAAAATCGTTCGAATGCCGCGCACGGGGAACAGCGTCGGACACCGACATGCGTTGGATTGCCCTTTTGTCGTCTTTCCCTGCTTGGGTCCTGCCCTTGTCGGCGGCCTTCCTGGTGGTCCGACCGGACGCCAATCTCGGGGGCAATGGCGCGCCTCATCACCCGTTCCGAACCTTGCCCGAAGCGTTGACGGCGGCCGCGGCGGCGCGTGTGGCCAATCCGGACGAGCCGGTCACGTTGCTGTTGCAGCGCGGGCGCTATGAATTGAAGGAGACGCTGAGGATTGGCCCGGCCCACTCGGGAATCACGCTGCGGGCCGCGATCCCCGGCCAGGCCGTGTTGAGCGGTGGCCGTCGCATCACCGGTTGGAAAGAGGCTCCTGGAGGTCAAGGCCTCTGGCAGGTTCGCCTTCCGGAATTCACCAATGGCCTTCCGGCGTTTCATCATCTTTTCGTCAACGGCCAGCGAGCGCAGCGGGCCCGGACGCCGAACCGAGGGTTTTTCCAAACCCGAGCAGCTCTGGGAACCCAATCCCCCATCGACCTGCCGTTTCGCCCCGGAGACCTGAAGCCCGAATGGGCCCGATACCCGGATGCTCAAGTGGTGCTGCTCATGAAGTGGACCGACTGGCACTTGCCCCTGGTGGCTGTGGATGCCGGCAAGGGAGTCGCAGAACTCTTGGGCGGCCCCCGAGCCTCGTGGATGGACGAGCCCGACGCCCGCTATTGGGTGGAGAACGTGCCCGACGCCCTCGACCAACCGGGTGAATGGTATCTCGACCCCCAGACTGGATGGCTGAGGTACTTGGCTCCGAAGGGGCTTCGTCTGAACCGGGTGCCGGTGGTCGCCGCCCGACTCACCGAACTGGTTCGGGTCGAGGGCGATCCGGGTTCGGTCGAGTCCGCCTCAGAAAGCGTCGTTCAAGGAGTGACCTTTTCGGGAATCACCTTTGCCGAGACCGATGATGGTATTCCGAGCGAAGGAATCCAATCGCCCCAGTCGGCCGTGCCCATCCGGGGCGCGTTCCGGGCCACCCACGCGACGGACTGCGTGATCGAGGACTGCACCTTCGTCAACCTCGGCGGGTACGCCCTCGACCTGGGCCGCGGCACCCAGCGTTGGCGCGTGGCCGGCAATGGGGTGCGCGACATCGGGGCCGGCGGACTGCGCATTGGAGAACCGGGTGATACGGATCCGAGTGCCCGGGATGCCTGTCATTCGCACCAGATCACCGATAACGAGATCCTTCGCCTGGGTCGCGTCTTCGCGGCGGGTTGCGGGGTGATCGTCTTCCAGTCGGGCACCAATACCATCGCCCACAATCACATCGCCGATTTGTATTACACCGGCATTTCGGTGGGTTGGAACTGGGGCTACCAGGAGACTCCGTGCCGGGCCAACGTCATCGAATACAATTTGGTCGAACGGGTGGGGCAGGGGCGCCTCAGCGACATGGGCGGCTTCTACACCCTCGGGCCTCAGCCGGGTACGATCATCCGCAACAACCTCTTCCAGGACATCCAGAGCTACCGCTACGGCGGTTGGGCCCTCTACACCGACGAGGGCAGCACGGGCATTGTCGTTGAAAACAACGTCGCCACCCGCTGCACCGATGCCGGGTTCCACCAGCATTACGGACGCGACAATGTCATCCGCAACAACCTGCTGGCCTGGAACACCAACCACTCGGTCATGCGCACTCGGGCCGAGCCGCACCGGTCCTTCTGGTTCACGAACAATGTGATCATCACCCAATCAGGAACCCTGCTCGGGAGCGATTGGAGCGGCGGCACGAACCAATTCACGAGCGACGGCAATGTGTGGTTCGACCGTCGGCAAGGCACCAACGTCGCGGCCTACCGATTTGCGGGGCAGACGTGGGACCAGTGGCGCGAGCGAGGGCAGGAGGCCTCGTCGCAGATCGCCGACCCGCTGCTGGTGGATGAGGCACACCCCGAGAAGGGGCTTCGAAAGCAGTCGCCGGCCTACGCGGTGGGATTCCGACCCATCGACCTGAGCACGGTGGGCCCTCGACCCCGGGAGCCACGTCGGGCGGGGCTTCATGCTCCGTGATCCGGGTTGGAGAACCGAAGGGCATCTCCACACCCGGAATCGGGCTCGGGCTTCTGAAGGGAAATCGGACCGGGGGGCCGCGGTGGGATCAGATCATGGCGGCCGCCAGTTCGCTCAGGTCGATCACGACCGAGAGGGCTCCCGTTCGGAAAGCCTCTTTCACGGCTCGATCCATCAACTCTCTGGGTGTTTTTTGGCCCAGAAGACCGAGGGTCTCGGACATCCGCTGTTGCAGTTTGCGCAGGGGGCGGATGAATGGGGCGCCCGAAAGGCAATGCTGGAGCCAGGTATGGCCTACGATGATCCCCCGGATGTGGTCTGCATTGCCCTGAAGAGATGAGGGTTCTCCGGCGGGATGGTCGGCTTTTCGGAGCACGGCGGTGACGTTGCCTCCATCGGCCGAGGTGAAGGTCCGAACGACGTCGAAGCCGGCCCGTCGACCCAGGGCCGCCAAGGTGGCGTCGTTGAAGTTGTAGAGGTGTGCCCGATGGAACCGGTGCGAGGGTGCCTGGCACACCGCCTCCACATTGGGCACCTCGATCCACAACAACCCGCCAGAGCGGAGCCACCGGTGGATCAGGCGCAGGGCTTCGAGGGGTTTGTCGAGGTGCTCCATCACGTGGAAGAGCGTCACGGCCGCGAGCGTGCCGTCCGGGATCTCTGCCTCCTGCCAACAACCCGACTCCACCGGGACTTCCAGCCGTTGGCGGGCGAAGCTGGCGTAGCCCTCGTTGGGCTCGATGCCGCGGGCTTCGAATCCCAGTTTCCGGAGCACATAAACCACCTCCCCGCCGCCCGCTCCCAAATCCAGGACGGATTGGCCGCGGACCAGTTCACCGCG
>JAIXXC010000219.1 GCA_027490985.1 Verrucomicrobiales bacterium | reverse complement strand
TCTTCTTCGTCTCCGAACGGTCCTTCAATCCGACCTACGGCCAGACGGAGTGGAACCACACCTACAGCGACATGGAGCGGATCTATCTGGTCACTTTGGCCGCCGCGACGAAGTCGCCCTTGGCTCCGAAGTCCGACGAGGTGAAACCCCGGGACGACGCGGCGGCGACCAGCGGCACCGACGGCCAGGCGGCTGCCGACAAGGTGAAGGACAAGGACGCCGAGAAGGACAAGGCCCCGGCCAAGACCTCGAAGCCTTCACCGGTCGTGGTGACGGTCGATGCCGAAGGGTTGTCCCAGCGCATCACGGCCCTGCCACCCGCCGCCTCCAATTACGGATCCCTGACCTCGGTCGAGAACAAGCTGTACTACCTCAAGAAGGGCAAGCTCCACCTCTTCGACCTGGAGAAGGAAAAGGAGACCGAACTGGGCGAGGTGGCCTCCTTCCGGATCTCGGCCGACCACAAGAAGATGTTGGTCAAGGCCGGCGCGGACCTGGCGATCGTGGATCTCCCGACGGCGAAGCTCGATCTGGCGGATCGCAAGCTGGGCCTCGGCGACCTGAAGGTGCGTCTGGATCGTCAGGCCGAGTGGCGCCAGATCTACGCCGAGTGCTGGCGGCAGATGCGGGACTTCCTCTTCGATCCCAAGCTCCACGGCGTGGACTGGGCGGCCATGCGCCAGCGGTACCAACCGCTGCTCCAACATGTCCACCACCGGGCCGACCTGACCTACCTCATCGGGGAGATGATCGGGGAGTTGAACATCGGCCACGCCTATGTGGGCGGGGGTGACCTGCCCAAGCCGGAGCGCATTCCCCAGGGGCTCCTCGGTGCGGTGATCCAGCCCGACGCCAGCGGTTATTTCCGCATCGAGCGCATCCTCCGGGGGCACAACTGGGATCCCAAGTATCGCAGTCCGTTGACGGAAATCGGGGTGGCGGTCCGGCCGGGCGACTACATCCTGGCGGTCCAGGGCAAGACCACCCGCGGACTCACCGACCTCTACTCCGCGCTGGTGG
This sequence comes from Verrucomicrobiales bacterium, assembly GCA_027490985.1. Taxonomy (GTDB): domain Bacteria; phylum Verrucomicrobiota; class Verrucomicrobiia; order Limisphaerales; family UBA9464; genus SXXZ01. Next base: position 7,354 of record JAIXXC010000219.1, on the reverse strand, counting down.
GTACGGCCGGCAAGCCGGTGGTGCTCCGGATCAACAGCAAGCCCGAGGAGGCCGGGGCTCGCGACCAGACGGTGATTCCCACGGCCGATGAACAACCGCTGTATTACCTCGATTGGATCCTGGGCAACATCGAGAAGGTCGAGAAGGCCAGCGGCGGCAAGATCGGCTATGTGCATGTGCCCGACATGGGCGTGCCGGGTCTCAACGAGTTCGCCAAGTTCTACTATCCCCAACTGCACAAGGAAGCCCTGGTGGTCGATTGCCGGGGCAACGGCGGTGGCAATGTCTCGCCGATGATCATCGAGCGCCTGCGCCGGGAGCCGGCGATGTGGACGGTGGCGCGCAATGGCGCGGTGAATGTCGACCCGAGCGGCCAGGTGCTGGGACCCAAGGTGCTGCTCATCGACCAGCACAGTGCGAGCGATGGCGACATCGTGGGGTACCGCTTCCGCAAGCACCGGCTCGGCCCGATCATCGGGCAACGCTCCTGGGGCGGGGTGGTGGGGATCCGGGGCAGCCTGCCGTTGCTCGACGGGGGTATCCTCAATCGTCCGGAGTTCAGCCGCTTCGACCTCGAGGCGAAGGAGTGGATCATGGAGGGCACCGGCGTTCAGCCCGACATCGAGGTCGACAACGATCCGACCCGCGAGTTCTCGGGCATCGACGACCAGCTCGATCGGGCCGTCGCCGAGCTGAAGAAGGCCATGGAGGCCAAGCCGGTGACGATCCCGCGACCGCCGGCCTACCCCGACAAGTCGAAGTGAGAAGTGGGGGGCGGGATCGGATGGGATTCCTCGCGGGCGACGGAACCGAGCCCCGAAGCCGATCACTTCGGGGTGGGCAATGCCTTGCGGACGATCCGTGACGGACGGTGCTCCGGGAAGTCGCGGGCGTACCGGTCGCGCAACGCATCGACATCGGCCTTCATGAGGTAGATCCGGCCGCGAATGCGCTTGGTTTCACCCGGTTGCAGGCCTCCGAGGCGTAGGTCGGAGTGCAGGCACCGGATGACCCCCTGGAAGAGTTCCTGATAGGGCTCCCAGGCCGTGGCAAAGATCCACTGCTCGTCGCCGCTGAAGGCGCCGATCAATCCGTCGTCGGGCACCACCGGGCTCAGGGGCCGGGGGTTCACATCGGTGCGGGGGACATGCCGGGGGCACCAGGTCTGCCCCGGGACATACCGGGCGGTCTTGGTCCACGGTTGGATGTCAGGAAAGCGCGTGACCCGGTTGCTCAGGATCAGGAAGCATTTCGGCAGGTAGTCGTCGAGGTGGGTGCCCGTGGCCGGATACCCGGTGAACTCGCCGAGGCGCACGCAGGCCTGGGCCCAATGGGCTTCGGAGCGTTTCGGGCTCGGATTGCGGGCCACCAAGCGGAAATCCACGCCATCGGCCCCGGCCGTGACCGTGTGATCCACCACGACCCCGTCTTCGAGCGTATCGCGCAGCTTCAGGACCTTCCGGTCGGGGCTCAGGCTCAACACCTCCGCCCGGTGCGGAATCACCGTGTGTTTCACCCAATCCGCATCGGTGGACCCCGCCCGGCAGTAGGCCTCGAGGTAGTTCACCTCGATCACCTTGCCCGGCAGGTGCTCGCCCTCGATGTACAGCCAATGCGGTGCCTTGAAGCGCAGGGTCAGCGAATCGGCTCGGGCGACGAAAATCATCACCATCACGACCGCCCAGAGGGACAGGCTCTTCCAGAGCGAGAGGCCCAGGCGTCTGCGGGTCGAATTCGGGGGAGTCACGTCCCCATTGAGTCCATGACAGGCACTCGGGTGCAAGGGTTTGCACCACGGGGGCGTGACGTCGCCTCGGGCGAGCTCAGGTCAGAGTGGGGACGGAATAGAAAAACCTGATGTCGCGGCGATTCCGAGGCTTGCCTTCGTGGAGGGCTCGCCGCGAAATGAATGGAGTTCCACGCATTGAATTCCATGAACCCCGTCTCCTTCGTTTCCGGTTGCCTGTTGGCGGCCATGACCCTCTCGGCGGCTGCGCCGAAGAAGGTCCTCGTGGTCACCGCCACCAAGGGCTTCCGCCACAGCTCCATCGCCACCGCCGAGAACGTCATCGCGACGCTCGGTGAAACCACCGGGGATTTCACCGTGGTGGATTACGTGCGGGGAGGCGCCGACGGCAAGGACGACAACGAGGTCCGCGAGAAGCTCTCCATGGCCAACCTGGCCAAGGTCGATGCGGTGATCTTCGCCAACACCACGGGGGATCTGGCGATTCCCGATCGCGAGGGCTTCATCCGCTGGGTGGAGCAGGGACACGCCCTCATCGGCATGCATTCCTGCAGCGACACGTTCCATGGGTTTCCGGCGTTTTATGGCATGTTGGGCGGGTTGTTCCTGACCCACGGCGCGCAGGTCAGCGTCGACATGGCCAATCAGGATCCGTCGCACCCGGCGAACCAGCACCTCGGCGACACCTGGACGATGTTCGACGAGATCTACGAGTTCAAAGAGTTCCACCGCAACCGCGTCCACGGCCTGCTGACCCTCGACAAGCATCCGCAGAACCACCTGCCCGGCGATTATCCCGTGGCCTGGTGCAAGGACCTGAAGGGTGGCGGTCGGATGTTCTACACCTCGCTCGGCCATCGCGAGGACGTGTGGACCAGCGCCGCCTACCAGAAGCACATCTTGGGTGGCATCCGGTGGGGGTTGGGGCTGGCCAAGGGCAACGGTGCGGTGACCGACACGGCCAACGTGCTGAGCCCGGCCGAGAAGAAGGCGGGCTTCAAGCTGCTGTTCGACGGCACCTCGATGAAGGGCTGGAAGTATCGCCGCGATGACGGCATGAAGTCGTGGAGCGTTCAGAACGGCATGCTCTGCAACGTGCTCAAGGTCGATCGCGAGGGCAATTTCGCCGACCACGGCACCGACCTGCTCACCGAGGAGAAGTTCAAGGACTTCGTCATCCGCTACGAGTACCAGGTGGCTCCGAAGTCGAATTCCGGCCTCTACCTGCGCGGGCGTCACGAGATCCAGATCCTCGACGACGCGAAGTCCGGCAAGTCCTCGAACGGCGGCAACGGCGCCATCTACAACCTCCAGTCGCCCTCGCTCTTCGTGTCGCGCAAGGCCGGGCAGTGGCAGACGGCCGAGGCCCGGATCGTGGGACAGAAGATCACGCTGTTGCTCAACGGCGTGAAGGTGCACGACGGCGTGATCAGCCCGAAGGGCACCGGCGGCCAGCTCGATGACCAGGTCGATCAGCCGGGCCCGATCCTGCTCCAGGGAGACCACGGCGCGGTGGCGTTCCGGAACATTCGCATCCGCAAGTTGGATTGATCGATGGCTTGGTGGGTGCGGGGCGACGATGGGTGTCGTGCCGCACCCTCCGCCACCCGTGACGATCCGGTGTCGGATCGCCTGCGGGGTTGAATCGGACAGGGGCTTCCAGCGACGGTTTCCACCGATGGAGTTCGGAATCCCCAATCCCAAGACCGGAGGCCGTGTCGGATGAATCCGATGCGCAGCATCCTCTGGGGGTCGTTGGTGGCGATCGGGGTCTTGGTGGCCCTGCTCGTGTGGAACCAGTCTCCGCCGGGCGGCGGTTCCCCGCGGGAAGCCCTGCTGGTCTATTGCGCGGCCGGACTCAAGCCGGCGGTGGAGGCCGCGGCCAAGGATTACGAGCGGGAACAACGGGTTCCGGTCCAACTCCAATACAGCGGTTCGGGCACTCTCCTCAACAATCTCAAGGTGGCCCGCCGCGGAGACGTGTTCATTCCCGCTGACGGGGGATTCGTCGACCTGGGCCGATCGCAGGGGCTTCTGGCCGAAGTGCTGCCGGTGGCCCGGATGACGGCCGTGATCGCCGTGGCCAAGGGCAATCCGAAAGGCATTCGGTCCATCCGGGATCTCACGCGGGACGGAGTGCGGGTGAGTCTGGGCAATCCCGACTCGGTCGCCGTCGGCACGGTCGCCCGCACGGTCCTGAGCCGCAGTGGCGACTGGGCGGCGTTGTCCCAGCGGGCGACGGTGTTCAAGCCCACGGTCCAGGACGTGGCCAACGACGTGAAACTCGGAGCCGTGGACGCCGGAATCGTCTGGGATGTGACGCTGCGCGCGTATCCGGAATTGGAAGGGGTGTCCGATCCCGCGATGGCCTCGGCCCAATCCGAGGTCTCGGTCTGCGTTCTTCGGTCGAGTGTGCAGGCCACCGAGGCCCTGCGCTTTGCGCGTTATCTGAGCGCGCGTGACCGGGGGCTCAAGCGCTTTCAGGAAGCCGGCTTCCGGGTGTTGCCGGGCGATGTCTGGAAGGCGCGTCCGTCGGTTCTGTTCTACAGCGGTTCGGTCAACCGGTTGGCCGCGGAACCGACCCTGAAGGAATTCGAGCAGCGGGAGGGGATCGACATCACCCGGGTGTACAACGGGTGCGGCATCCTCACGGCCCAGATTCGCGCAGGGCAGAGGCCCGACGCGTATTTCGCCTGCGATGTGTCCTTCATGGAGACCGTCCAGAACGGCTTCCAACCGGCGGTGGCTCTGGCCCGGACCCCTCTGGTCGTGGCGGTGCGCAAAGGCAATCCCAAGGCGATCGGCGGATTGGCCGATTTGGCCCGGGGCTCGTTGAAGGTGGGGTTGTGCCAGGAAGACCAGAGCGCCCTCGGGGCCTTGAGCGCCCGATTGCTCCGGTCGGCAGGGCTTTGGGAGGCGGTGAAGGCCAATGTGGTGGTCCAGTCGCCGACCGGTGATCTGCTGGTCCACCAATTGCGCTCCGGAGGCCTGGATGCGGCGTTGGTGTACGGGGCCAACACGGCGGCGGTGGCCGACAGCGTGGACACGGTGGCGCTCTCGGGGCCGGGTACCCTGGCGATCCAGCCCTATGCCGTGAGCCGCGACTCCGATCACGCGCAGTTGATGTCGCGCCTCCTGAGCGCGTTGGAGTCGGAGGAGTCGCGGAAACGCTTTGTTGCGGCCGGCTTCCAATGGAAGGAGCCGAGCCCGTGACGAAACCTCCAAAGGGTCCGTTGCCACCGGTCGCGGAGGTGCCGTCCGTTAGGGCCGACCGCCGCTTTCTCGCCGCGTTGATCCTGCTCGGGGGTACTTATGTGGTGCTGCTCGTGGCGATGGTCGCCGCCGACTTGTTCTACACCACGCCGGGTCATCTGTGGCACGCGCTGGGATCGCCGGAGATCCGGTACGCCATCCGACTCAGCCTCCTGAGTTGCACGCTCACCACGCTGCTCTCGCTCTGGGTGGCCGTGCCGATCGGCTACCTCATGGCCCGCTTCGAATTCCCGGGTCGCTCGCTGCTCGATGCCCTGCTGGACATCCCGATCGTGTTGCCGCCGCTGGTGATCGGCCTGAGTCTCCTGATCCTCTTCCAGACGCCTCCATTGCGGGCCTTGGAGAGGGTCTTTCCGGTGACGTATGCGGTGCCCTCGGTGATCCTGGCCCAGTTCATGGTGGCTTGCGCCTTCGCGGTCCGCACCCTGAGGACCACCTTCGCCCAGATCAATCCGCGCCAGGAACAGGTGGCTCTGACCCTGGGTTGCAACCGAGCGCAGGCGTTTTGGCGCGTGGTGTTGCCTGCGGCCCGTCCGGGCATCCTCACGGCGGCGACACTGGCCTGGGCTCGGGCGCTCGGGGAGTTCGGGCCGATCCTCGTGTTCTCCGGGGCCACGCGCATGAAGACCGAGGTGTTGCCGACCACGGTGTTCCTGGAGTTGTCGGTGGGGCGTCTGGAGGCGGCGGTGGCGGTTTCGCTGCTCATGATGGCCTCGGCCGTGGTCGCCTTGATCCTGGTGCGCACCTGGGGAGGGCTGGGACCGCACGGGCGGAGGGAAGGAGTGCGCGTCGGATGATTTCCCTGCGACAGGTGACCGTGCAGGCCGGAGGGTTCCATCTCCGGGAGATCTCGCTTGAGATCCCCACCGGCAGCCATACCGCCCTGATGGGGCGGACCGGTTCGGGCAAGACGACCTTGCTCGAGGGCATTTGCGGCCTGCGCCCGGTGCTGTCCGGGTCGGTCTGGATCGGCGGTCGGGACGTCACCGCACTGCCCCCGGGCGAACGGGGTATCGGTTTCGTGCCGCAGGATGGGGCCCTCTTCGATTCGTTGACCGTGCGCCAACACCTGGAATTCGCGCTGGAGTTGCGGGGGTGGAGCGCGGATCGACGGGCCCTTCGTTCCGGTGAATTGGCCGGATGGCTGGGGCTGACGCCGCTCCTCGATCGGTGGCCGGCCGGGTTGAGCGGCGGTGAGCGTCAGCGGGTGGCCCTGGGGCGGGCCCTGGCGTTCCAGCCCCCGGTCCTGTGTCTGGATGAGCCGTTGTCGGCCCTCGATGACCAGACCCGCGGCGAAATGGTGGCGGTGCTCAAGGAAATCCGGAGCCGCACCGGCATCACCCTGTTGCACATCACGCACAACCGCTCCGAGGCCGAGTGCCTGGCCGATCGGATCCTCCAACTGCGGGAGGGACGCCTTGAATCCTGAGTCCATGAACGCATCCCCGACAGCGCCCGAGTTGACCGACGACGAGATCGAAGCCTACGGCTGGCAGATCCCGGTCGGTGGCTTCGGCGAGGCGGCTCAGCGGCGTCTCAAAGGAGCGTCGGTGCTGGTGTCGCGGGTCGGCGGGCTCGGGGGGCTGGTGGCCTTCGAACTGGCAGCGGCCGGAGTCGGGCGTTTGGTGCTGGCCCACGGGGGCAATCTGCGGTCCGACGATCTCAATCGCCAATTGCTGATGACCCACGACCACATCGGCAAACCGCGCATCGAGAGCGCCGTGGCGCGCCTCAAGGCCTTGAATCCCCGGGTGGAGATCGTGGCCGAACCGTTCAACCTCTCGGAAGACAACGCTGCACGACTGGTGGGCCTGGCCGATGTCGTGGTCGACTGCGCTCCGCTGTTCGAGGAACGCTACCTCATGAACCGGGAGGCCATGTGTCAGGGCAGGCCGATGGTCGAGGCCGCCGTCTACGATCTCGAACTCCACCTGACGACCTTCCTGCCGGGGGTGACCGGATGTCTGCGATGCCTGTATCCGCAGCCCAGTCAGACCTGGACCCGCAGGTTCCCCGTGCTGGGGGCGGTCTCTGGCACGGCCGGAGGAATGGCGGCTCTCGAGGCGATCAAGGTGATCACCGGAGTGGCACCCACGCTGGCCGGGCGGTTGCTGACCCTGGACCTGAGGACCTGGCGGATGTCCCGCCTGCGCACCCGTCGCGTCCCCGACTGTCCCGATTGTGCCCGATGCACCGGAGGACCCCGATCATGAGCCGTCTTCAAGGTCTCAACCGAATTCATCGCTGGAAGGGGTGGCTGCCGATCCTGATGGCGCCCCTGTGGGTCCTGTCGGTATGGGCGTGCCGCTATTCGGTCCGCGACACGGGCTTTGT
>JAIXXC010000125.1 GCA_027490985.1 Verrucomicrobiales bacterium | reverse complement strand
CCTTGTAACCGAGCTCTGCAACGGCATCGAGCATCGCCGAATGCAGCCCCAGTTCAGAAAATAGCATGTCGAAGCCTAACGCCCTTGGTGGCGAGGCGGAAGACGGAACTTGCCGGTCCAACCGGCTCCAACCGCAGTGCGTCGAAGGCTGCGAAGCCCTGTGGTTTTGCCTGTGGACGGGATTGGCGCTCCGGGGCGGGGCGGTGGACTGACAAAAGCTCGGTGTGCTCAAGGAGAGGTGATGCCGCCGCGACGATTTCGGTGATGCTTCGCCAACCCCCGACGGGGCGCCGCTGGAATATCAGGTGACCGGACGCACCAGGACCTGCTCCAGGTCGCGGTTGGGCGACTCGGATCTTCACGGGATGAGGATCAAAAACCCGAAAACGAAACTGTAAAAAACCAAAAAAGAATCTGTTCAAAATACTTAAAAAATCCTGTAACAAAGACGGAAATCAACCCACCCCCCTCCGTCATGGACGACTCCGCCTTGTTTGCCACCCGACAAAGCCTGTTGCTGCGCTTGAAGGATCATGCCGATCAAGAGGGGTGGCGGGAGTTCTTCGACACCTACTGGCGGATGATCTACGCGTTTTGCCTGAAGGCGGGGCTCACGGAGGTCGAGGCCGAGGAGGTCATTCAAGAAACCATGATTTCGGTGGCCAACAAGATGCCCGAATTCACGTATGACCGCACCAAAGGCTCCTTCAAGGCCTGGTTGCTCACGATCGTGCGGCGACGGATGGTCGATCGACACCGGCAGGAGTCTCGTTGGAAACGGATCGTGGCCCAATCGACGTCGTCGGAAGCGCCCACCGGGCTTGAGACCGAGGGCCCTCCGGACCCCCATCGGACCGATCTGGATCTGTTGTGGTCTTCAGAATGGGAGGGGCATTTGATCCAACGGGCGTTGCAACAGGTCCGAGAGCAGGTGTCCGAAAAGCAGTACCTGATCTATGAGATGCACGTGCTCCGTGAGGTGCCGCTCCGTTCGGTGGTGACCAATTTGCAGACGACGGCGGTGTCGGTCTACATGGCCAAGCACCGGGTGGGCAAATTGCTCCGCGCCGAATTGAGCCGATTGAAACAGGCCGAGGAACTCGAGTGACGGTGGTATGAGCCCCACCGAGCCGAAGGCCGACGTTCCGGCGATTCCCGACCACGTGCTCGTCCGGGTAATCGGATCCGGGGCCTATGGTGATGTCTGGCTGGGGCGGACCATTCTGGGGACGGCCCGCGCGATCAAGGTCATCCAACGTTCTTCGTTTGAACGCGATCAACCCTACCTCCGGGAATTCGAAGGGGTCCGGCGCTATGAGCCGGTCTCCAGATCCTCTCCGAGTCTGGTGCCGATTCTTCAGGTGGGGCGCGATGAGGCGGCGGGGTTCTTCTACTCGGTGATGGAACTGGCCGACGCGGCCGCTCCCCGGCAACCCGCGATGCCCGACGGAGTCCACCCCGGGCCGGCGTCCGAGGCGCAATACGAGGCCCGGACGCTGCGCACCGACCTCGTTCGACAGGGCCGACTCTCGATCGCCGACTGTGTCGAGGTGGGGCTGGCGATGGCGGAGGCGCTGCAGGCGCTGCATGGAGCCGGATTGGTCCACCGGGACATCAAACCCTCGAACATCATCTACCTTCGCGGTCGCGCCTGCCTGGCCGATGTGGGGTTGGTCAGCGAGGCCCGCGAAAGCTCCAGTTGCGTGGGGACCGCCGGTTACATGGCTCCGGAGGGCCCCGGTCTCCCGCCGTCCGATCTCTACAGCCTGGGCATGGTGCTGTACGAGATCTCCACCGGACTGCGACTGGCCGACTATCCGTCGACCCCGCCTCACTGGGCCGATCCCGGTCATGGGGTCGAGTGGGAGTTCCATGAAATCGTCCTTCGTCTGGGAGCCCGCAACCCCGCGCGCCGTCACCGCGATGCGACCGAATTGCGCGATGAACTGCTGCTCCTGCGCGGTGGCCGTTCGGTTCGTCGACTGAGGGTTCGGGAGCGCCGCAAACGCATTTTGTTGCAGGCGGCGATCGCTGCGGCCGCCCTGGGGTTGTTGGGGTGGGGAATGGCGGTTGCCCAGCAGGGGCGTCGGCGCGAGGCCGAGGCACGTCGCCGGGATTCCGAATCCCAACAGGTGGCCCTCGGGGCGAGTCGTGCGCGTGACATCCTCAATGATGACGCCCCGGGCAAGCGGTCACGGGCCTTGGCGATTCTGCGGCCGGCCCTCGCGTTGCGCCCCGGGCATCCCGAATTGCGGGATCTGGCCGCAGGCGCGCTGATGGTGCCCGAATTGGTGCCCGAGAACTCCCCGTGGCACGCGCCCGTGCGCCTCGATCCGGCCCCACCGCGTCGATGGCCCGTGGGGCCTGTGTCGCATGCGGTGGGACTCTTCGATCCCGGACTGCGCACGTTGTTCCGCTGGCAACCCCACGGTTGGATCGAAGGGGTTCCGGTCCGCGGGGGCGGCTCTCCGGAGTTCCTGCCGCCGCCCGTGCCCGGACTGAATCTCGAGTTCATCAGTTCGGTCAGCCTCGATGGCAGGTGGCTGCTGGTGCGCGATTCGACCGAACGAATCCACGTCGTCTCCCGAGCCGATGGACGATCGGTGCTCCAGGTGCGGATCGATCCCAAGTACCTCGGCCGGGAGTTCACTCCGGATGGGCGTTGGCTCCTGGCGGGCCGCGCCGACGGGTCATTCGATCTCCTGCCCATCGGCCATCCGGGGCCGGCCCGACGCGTTCCCGTGGGGGTTCCGCCCCATGACCTGGTGGTCCGGGCCGACGGCCGGTGGGTCGCCGCCATCAACAGCACCAATCCCATCGCGCGCTTCGCTCATCTCGATTCGGCGCGGGTGGAACGTCGGTGGGAGCTGCCCCCGGGTGAGACCGTGCAGATGCTGGGCTGGAACTCCGAAGGCGACCTCGTCCATGCGGCCTCCGAGATGCAGATCTTCATCGGTGGATTCGATCGCCATCCGATCCAGGCCAAGCGGTTGGTGAAGGAAGATCACGGTATTTTCGGCGTCGCCTTCTCACCCGATTCGGCCTGGGTGCTTTCGACCGGCTACAATGGCCGTTCGCGCATCTGGGATTGGTCGAGCGAGACGGCGCTGTCGGAATACGCCGGCGCCGGCACCGCCATCCAGTGGTCGCCGGACGGGCGTTGGATCGCCTGGAAAGACGAGTTCCAGTGGGAATTGATCCGGTTCGAGCCGCCCACCGGGTGGTCGGTGATCCCCGAGGTGCCTCCGGAGATCGCGTCGGAAGCCACGGCGGGGCCCTCGGTGGTGCGCTTCCATCCGGCGGGAGACCGATGGGCCAGCGGTTCCTACGATGGCATCCGACTCTACCCCCGATCGGGTCGCAACAACGCCGCCCATTGGCCGTGTGACGACGGCCCGGTCCGGCACCTGACCTTCTCCGACGATGGAACCCGGCTCCGGGCCATGAGCCTGGGCCATCGCGTGACCCTCGCCGTGGAGGGCGATGCCACGAGCCCCCGGTTGCGGTTGATCGACCGGCAGCGGCTTCCGGGTTCGGGTCGCGGAGACATCACTCCCGCCGGCGAGGCTTGGTTGGTATCGACCAATGGCTCCTTCTGGAGCGATGCCCAGGGGCGTTGGCGATCGGTCGACGTGCCGCCGCGCAGTGTCATCGGATCGGTCCATCCCGACGGCCGATGGCTGGGCAGCTGGGGGATCGACGCGGTGCCGGCGGTGCTCGTGCGCGACGAGGGGTTCCGGCCGCGGTTGCTCGAATATCCCCCGGAGTTGTCCGCCCTGGGCGAGGCCGGTGAATTGGTCTTCTGCCCGGTGTCCCGCAGGGTCTTTGGCGCCATGACCCACGGGTTGGTGGCGTGGGATGTGGATTCGGGAAAGATCCTGTGGCGGCGGTTGCTCGATCCGGTGGGGGTCTATGGCCGCGTGGCCGTCACTCCGGATGGTGGGCGGTTGGCGGTGGCGTTGGGAACCCGATCACTCCACCTGCTGCAGGCCACCGACGGGGCTCCGATTTCCCAACTGCGGATGCCCGAGAAGCTGCGGATCACCTCGCTGACCTGGGATGCCCGGGGTCGGCGCCTGCTGGCGGGCAGCGTGGTGCATGCCTCGTACCTGTGGGATCTCGACGCCCTGCAATCCGGGCTGGCCGAGGCGGGAGTGGCCGTTCCCGACCTGGCCCAACCCATGAATCCAGCGGTCGATCGGTGACCGACCCAGCCTGGCCCGAGCGTGGGCAAGGCCATCGACGCGGGGAAAAGCGGGGAGCCCCCGGTCAGTCTTGGGCGAACAGGTTCAAGACACCGTCGAGCCCGCTGAAATTGAGGGCGTGCGTGGCCTGCTGGCGCACCACCGGCTTGGCCCGGTAGGCGATGCCCATGCCGGCCGCGCCCATCATCTTCAGATCGTTGGCACCGTCTCCGATGGCGATGGCGCGGGATGCGGCGACCCCGAGTCGAGCGGCCAGTGCCCTGAGTTCGGTCGCCTTGCGTTCCGCGTCCACGATGTCGCCCAGAACCCGACCGGTCAGACGCCCTCCGTGGGTTTCGAGCGTGTTGGCCACCGCATGATCCAGCCCCAGGCGGGCCTGCAAACGGTGGGTGAAGAAAGTGAACCCCCCGGAGACCAACAGCGTTTTCCATCCGGATTCCTGGGCCGCCTGGAGCAGGGTTTCAGCGCCGGGCGAGAGGCGCAGACGCTCCTCATACACCGCCTCCAGCGCCGATTCCTCGAGGCCCTCGAGCAGGGCCACGCGGCGTCGCAAAGCGCCGGCGAAGTCGAGTTCTCCGCGCATGGCGGCCTCGGTGATGGCCGAAACCTGGGGCTTCACGCCGATCCGGTCGGCGATCTCGTCGATGCACTCGATGGTGATGAGGGTGGAATCCATGTCCATGACCAGCAGGCTGAAATCGGCCCGGCGACGGCTTTCCGGAACGAAGGCGATGTCCACCCGGTGGGATTCGGCCAGAGCGGTGAGTTCGGGCGTCGCGGTGACCTTCTGCCAGCGTGCCGACTGCCCGCGCAGGGAGTCGGGCGAGCGGCCCAACTGGTTGCCGAAGGCGATGATGGCGGCTTCGGGCAGGGTCGTGGAGTGGAGGACGAGCTCGGTCATGATGCGCGGAAGAGACTGCGATCGCACCGGGAGGTCTGTCATGCCGTTTCCACCGGCTGTTTCCACGATTGCCCGCGGCGCAAAACCCGTCACGTTGACGCCCAACGGAGGCTCCGACGGCAGGGGAAAACCCGGTCCGGGGCCTTCCCGGTGGTTCTGATTTCCGACGCGAGACCCATGCCCCTGTACGAATACGAACTCTGTGACGGCGACTGTGCCGCCTGCGGTGGTCACTTCACCCTGAGGCGGCCGATCACCGCTCCCGACCTCACCGCCTGCCCGGCCTGCAAGAAGCCCGTCCGCAAGCTGATCTCCGGTTTCAGTACCCCGCACCATCTCAAGCCCCTCTCCACCACCGACGCCAAGAAGGCGGGGTTCTCGGTCTTCAAGCGGGTCAACAAGGGCGAGTACGAGCGTCAGTGACCGGGTCGGTTCGGGCTGTGGGAAGCCCGCGCCGGTCTCGGCGGAACATTTCTGCGGGATTGCTGGTCTTCGAGCCCTGCCGCTAGGCTTCGGGTCCTGTGAGCAAGACGTCGACCGCGCCGAAGAAAACGACCTCCCGTCCCCGCCGTGTGGGACTCATCTCCCTCGGGTGTGCCAAAAACCTGGTGGACGCCGAGATCATGCTCGGATCGCTCCTGAAGGAGGGCATCGAGATCGTCAATGATGCGTCCCAGGCCGACGCGGTGATCGTCAACACCTGCTCCTTCATCGACGCCGCTCAGGAGGAGTCGGTGGACACCATCCTCGAGCACAACGCCTTGCGCGAAGCCTCGCACCGCGGTCAGGCCCTGATCGTGTCCGGATGCATGCCGCAGCGCTACCGCGACGAACTGCCCAAGCTCATGCCCGAGGTGGACGTGTTCATGGGCATCGATCAAGTGGAGCGGGTGGGGGCCTTGGTCGATGAGGCCATCGCCAAGCGGGCTTCACGCGTGGGAGCTGAAGAGGCCACTCCCAAGGCCGCCGAGGGAGCCCGCGTCAAAGGCCGTCTCAAGGAACTCGAAAAACAGGCCCCGGCCCATGACCACGCCGACGAGACCGCCCTCCGCGGCACCGATCGCTTCGGCAAGAGCCGTATCGCCCTGACCGCCGCCCCGCAGCCGGCCGCTCCGTCGGTGGATGTCACCGTGCGGCCCAACTACATCCCGCAGTTCGAGACCCCGCGGTTCCGTCTCACGCCGAAGCACTTCGCCTATGTGAAGATCGCCGAGGGCTGCAATCACCCGTGCAGCTTCTGCATCATCCCGCGGATGCGCGGATCGCACCGGAGCCGGGCTCAGGCCGACATCGTGGCCGAGGCCAAGGCCCTGATCGCCGACGGCGTGCGCGAACTGAACCTCATCTCGCAGGATTCGACCTACTACGGCCTCGACCTGCGGCCCAACCACAGCCGGGCCATTTCGTCGCCGGAGCGCTTCAAGGCGGCCACGCAGGCCCTGCCGGTCGATGCCACCACGTTGTGCACGCTGCTGCGCGAGTTGAACGCGCTGAAGGGCGACTTCTGGATCCGCCTGCTCTACACCCACCCGGCCCACTGGACCGACGAGCTGATCCGGACCATCGCCGAGTGTCCCAAGGTCGCGCGGTATGTCGACATGCCGCTCCAGCACATCCACGACGACATGCTGGCCCGGATGCGCCGCGAAACCTCGGGCCAGTACATCCGGGATCTGATCGCCCGCATCCGCGCGGGCATCCCGGGCATCGCGCTGCGGACCACGTTCATCGTCGGGTTCCCCGGCGAGAGCGCCGCCCACTTCAAGACGCTGATCGACTTCATCGAGGAGACCCGCTTCGAGCGCCTGGGCATCTTCGCCTACTCGCGTGAAGACGGCACGGTGGCCGGCAAGATGGAGCAGCAGGTCGCTCCGAAGACTCGGCAGAAGCGCCGTGAACTCGCCATGGCTGCCCAGCATCGCGTCGCCGTGGGTGTGGCCGAAGGGTTTGTGGGTCGCACGCTCAAGGTGCTCACCGAGGGCGAGGCCTCGGCCAAGGAGTTGTCCAAGGCCAACATCAGCTCATGGGAGCATGGGCTCATCCGCGGCGACGATGCCGGTGCGGCTGCCCTCAAAGGTCGCTACACGATCGCCCGTGGCGAGGCCGACGCCCCTGACATCGATGGCCGCGTGTACATCCGAGGCAAGGTGCCGATCGGGAAGTTCTGCAAGGTCCGCATCATCGGCCACACCGACTACGACCTCATCGCCGAGCCGGCCTAGATTGCTCCGG
>JAIXXC010000062.1 GCA_027490985.1 Verrucomicrobiales bacterium | reverse complement strand
CGCGGCAGGTGACACTTGAGGCCCATGTCGTTGAGGGACTTCACGATGAAGTTGCGACGCAGCTGGTACTGATCGCGCATCTCGGCCGTGGCGGCCGCGCCATGGGTGAGCGCCTCGATAGCGGCTTCCTGGGCGATGATGCTCGCGCACATGATGGCGTACTGGTGCACCTTCATCATGGCATCGATCAGCGGAGCCGGCCCGCAGGCGTAGCCGATGCGGAAGCCGGTCATCGCGTAGGCCTTGGAGAAGCCGTGAAGGAAGATGGTCCGCTCGGCCATGCCCGGCAGCGAGGCGATGGACACGTGTTCTCCCTCGAAGGTCAGCTCGGAGTAGATCTCGTCGGTGAGCACCAGCAAGTCGTGGCGCTTGGCGACTTCGGCGATCTCCAGGAGCTGCTGGCGGGTCATGGTGCCCCCGGTCGGATTCGTGGGGAACGACAGCATGAGCACCTTGGACTTCGGCGTGACCACCGCCTCGATGGCCTGGGCCGTCACCGCGAAGCCGTCTTCGGCCTTGCAGGCCACCGGCACCGGCACCGCATGCGCGAGAACCACGCTCGGCGCGTAGCTGACATAGCAGGGCTCGTGGTAGATGACCTCGTCGCCCGGGTTGAGCACGGCGCGCAGGGCCAGGTCGAGCGCCTCGCTCACACCCACGGCCACCAACACCTCGGTCTTGGGATCGTAGCGGACACCGAAGTGCTGCTCCACGTAGCCCGAGATGCACTCGCGCAACTTCAGCAGGCCCAGGTTGGAGGTGTACTGGGTGCGACCGCGTTCCAGCGCATAGATGGCCGCCTCGCGGATGTGCCACGGGGTGGCGAAATCGGGTTCCCCGACGCCCAGCGAGATCACGCCCGTGGTGTTCTGGACCAGCTCGAAGAAGTCACGGATGCCGGAGCGCGGGATTCCGGCGACATGGTGGGCGATGAAATTGCGGTGGACGGAGGACATGGACGTCTGGGGGGAGGTACGCGAACTCGGGGACCGTCGGGAAGAGCCTCTTCCCGGATCCGCCGCAGGTTCGCCTGGTTGGGCGGTTCAGCAGCGGTTCGGGAGGGGAAGTGCGGCAGCAGCCTTGGCGCAGACGACTGCCAAGGCGGGTGGGACTGGGGTACCGGACTTCATGACGCAGCCCTATTCCGGACAAAACCCCGCTCCTGTCAAGGCACGGGTACCGCGGAGATGCGAGCCGATGGGCCCACCACCGCAGGATCCGGGGCCGTATCCGGGGCCGGACCGCGTCACCCCACCGACACACGACTCCCCCTCGCTCTGTCGGGCGATCTAAGCTTTATTGATCCCGTGCGTTGTCGGATGGGGAGCCTCTCCCGGCTTCCCTGTGACATCAGCCCGGTACCCGCCATGAACGCCCCTTCCCTCAACCGCCTCGGACTCGCCGCCTGGATTCTGACCGCTGCTCTGGCCAGTCCACCGCCCGTCGGGGCGGACACCGAGATCGGCTTCATCGAAACCTTCGCCCTGGCCGCCGACCGCGAGGCGACCCTCGGGCAACTCGTGCCCGGTACCGAGGACCATTACTTCTTCCACGCACTGCACTACCAGTCCTCGGGACAGCGGCAGAAATTCGCCGAGACGATGACCCAGTGGGCCGAGCGCTTCCCGACTTCAGAGCGGCGACAACTGCTCGAGAACCGGGAGGCGCTGCTGGCCTACGGCACGGATCCGCAACGGACCCTCCGACACCTGCGCGATCGATTGGGGTTGCAGTTCAACCATGTCCAGGAGCTGCCCGACCAGAAGCCCGACCTGCCCACGGCACTGACGCCGTCCATGATCTCGCGGGAACGATTCCTCACCGGCATCCCGACCGACGATCCGTTGGGCGCGTTGTCCGATGCCGAGGTGGAACGGTTGCTGACGGATCCGACCCCGATCCATCGGCTCCCGCCCGCCGCCATTCTGAGACGGATCCGACGGCCGGACGCCCCGGGACTGATCCCGAGGATCATCACCGAATTGAAGACACCGGAAAGCCGGGGCTTCGGTTCGTTGCCCATCCATCGGGCGCTGCTGCCCGCGCAGCTCGATGCGCTCGAACAGGCGATTCCTGAACTGGCCCAACAGTCGGCCTTTGTGCTGACCCGGATCGCCCAACGGGCCCCCGGGGCCGACGCCAACGCCCAGACCGATCCGGCCGAACGGGAGGCCTGGCTGGACCGCGTGGGAGGCTATGTGCAGGGACTGCCGGCGGCGTTCAATTCCCTCAAGGCCCACGTGCTGTACGCCCGCCTGCAACACGACCGGACCCGCGGCATCCATGACCGGGAGCGCTTTGTCGAATACCTGAAGCTGCCCCGCCCGGCGGCCTACATGAACCCGAAGTACCTTGAATCGGTCCAGGCCGACCGCTTCGGGGTCGACTTGTATGCCACCTTCCCGGAATCGGGCCTGGGTCTGCCTCCGATCGGCAACGACGAGCCGCTGGTCCGCGAATTCTTCCTGCACTTCGCCGCGACCGAGGCCCAGTGGGAACCGTGGACCGAATGGCTTCGGGACACCTGGGTCAAACCGCTGTTCGCCGAGGCCAAGATCACCCGGGGGAACGGCGAGACCGAGCGCTGGACCTCATTGCTGTCGCCGGCGGCTTACCAGGGGCTCAAGGATCGGGTGGACATCGAGTTCCCGGCCACCAATGCACCGGTCATTCCGTTGGACCAGGAAATCTCGGTGAGCGTGACGCTCAAAAACACGCCGCAGATCATGGTCCGGCTCTTCGAGATCAACACTCTCGGCTACTTCCAGTCGCACCAACGCCCGCTGAACACCGACCTCCCTCTCGATGGGTGGGTGGCCAACACCGAACAGCGTCACGAGGGTGAGACCTCGCCCTTCCTCCGGTCCACACGGGCGTTTCGCTTTCCCGAGCTCAAAGGCAAACGAGGGGCGTGGATCGTCGAGATCATCGGCGGGGGACGCTCCTCCCGGGCCCTCGTCCGACGCGGCGGGTTTTCTTTGCTGCAATCCCACGGACCGGGCGGCGATCTGATCCAGGTCGTCGACGAGAACGCCCGCGTGGTGACCAACGCCGTGGCTTGGCTCGATGGGCGCAAGTGGGAGGCCGACCCCAAGGACGGCCGCATCCAGATCCCGTTCACGGCCAACCCGGGCCGACGCCCTATCGTGCTGTCCGATGCCGAGGGTCGGTTGGCGTCGTTGGCCGAATTCGAACACCACGCCGAGACCTACGCGTTGGAGGCCCAGTTCCACTTGGATCCGGAGCAGTGCGTGGCCGGGGCCGAAGCGGTCTTGGCGATGCGGTCGTCGCTGCGCATCGGCAACCAGGCGGCCACCCCGGAACTGCTCACCGACACCCGACTGACGCTGACCACCACCACCCTCGACGGCGTGAGCTCCAGCACCGAGGTGCCGCTCACCCGACTCACGCCGGGCCGCTTGATGACCCACGCCTTCCGGATTCCAGAACGTCTGGGCCGGGTCACGGCCACCGTGCACGGACGGATCGATCCCGTGGCCGGTGGCGAAAAGCGTGAATTGAGCGCCTCCCGGAGCTGGGAGCTCAACGGCATCGATGGGACCGCCCTCACGCGGGACGCCTTCCTGCGCCGGAGCGGCGAGGGCTATTGGGTGGAAGTCCGCGGCAAAAACGGGGAACCGGTGCCCGACCAAGCCCTCCCGCTGACCTTCCATCGCCGTGGGTTCAACAACACCGTCGAGGTCTCCCTGCGCACCGACGCGCAGGGCCGCATCGATCTCGGAACCCTCGAGGAGATCACCCGCCTCGAGGCGACCCCGGCCCCGGACCTCCGGCGCTCATGGCCCTTGGAGAGCTCCGCACAGACGCGTCCGCGAGAACTTCACGCCCGGGTCGGCCAGACCGTGCGCCTCCCGTGGTCCCCGCAAGGACGGCCGGACGCCTGGTCGCTGCTCGAACTGCGCGGTGGCAGCTTCACCTCCGATCGCCACGACGCGGTCCGGGTCTCCGGCAACCTGCTGGAAATCTCTGGCCTGCCCGCAGGCGACTACTCGCTGCGCCTGCGCGATCCCGAAGAATCGGTGATCACGATCCGCATCGGTGAGGGAGTGCCGGTGGCCGGATGGTTGATGGGCAGGAACCGGTCCCTGGAACTGCCTCCCCGGGAGCCCGTCCATCTGGCCTCCGTGACCCTCACCCCGGAAGGCGGCGCCGAAATCGCGCTGCAGAACTGGAATCCGTTCACCCGGGTCCACGTGGTGGCCAACCGGTTCGTGCCGACCCGGAGCCTGTTCTCGAGTCTGGGCGGGTTCACCCGATGGGGCCTCGGTTCCAAGACCCCGGACTTCCTGCCCAATTTGTATTCCGCCGGTCGGGAGATCGGCGACGAGTACCGCTACATCCTGGACCGGCGCTACGCCCCGAAGCACCCGGGCAATCGATTGCCGCGGCCGGGCCTGCTGCTCAACCCGTGGGACAAGCGCTCCACCGACTCGGAAGCGCTGCCCGTCTCCGGTGGAGCCGCACCGCTCGCCTCCATGGGCAACCAGCCCGGTCTGGCCATGATGGCCGACATGCTGGGGCGCAGTGAACACGCCTCGGCTCGGCCTTCACTGGATTCGAACTGGGACTTCCTCGCCACGGCTGCGCCGGCCTGGTTCAACCTGATCCCGGATGCCGACGGCCGGATCCGGCTGCCGGCGAACGCCTTCGGGGACGGTTCCGTGATCCAGGTGCAGGTGGAAGACACGACCGAGGCCACTTGGCTGGCGCTGGCCCGGCCCGGGAAACCCATCGCTCTTCAGGACCGGCGTCTGGGCCGCGTGTTGGACGCACCCGGAGGCACGACGGAGGTCCGCGATGCCCAGGGTCTGCGCCGCGGACAGACCCTGACGCTCGCGGATGTCCGCAACAGCCGGTGGGAGACCTACGACACCTTGGATGCCGTGTTCCGCCTGCTGCGGACGCTCAACCCCGATCCGCGGTTGGCGCGCTTCGATTGGCTGATGCGGTGGTCATCGCTCACCCCCGAGGAGCAGCGAGCGCGGTACTCGGAATTCGCCTGCCATGAGGTGAACCTCTTCCTGCACCGGAAGGACCCGGGCTTCTTCGAATCGGTGATCCGACCTCATCTGTCACAGAAACGGGCACGGACCTTCATCGACGACTATCTGCTGGGGGCCGACCTCCGAGCCTATCGGGAACCGAGGGCCTACGGTCGACTGAATCTGGTCGAACGCGCCCTCCTGGCCGCTCGACTGGAAGGCGAAGCCGACGCCACGGCCCGCCACCTGCAGGAACTCTGGGAACTCCAACCCGTGGACCCCCTCGAAACCCAACGCTTCGAGACCGCCCTCGGCGGACGGGCTCTGGAGGG
>JAIXXC010000168.1 GCA_027490985.1 Verrucomicrobiales bacterium | reverse complement strand
TCAACGTGATGTTGCCACCGGTCGCCGCCTGGGTGCGCGCCAACGCCACCGTCAGGGCCCCTGTGTTGGAGAGGTTGATGTCACCCGTCGTCGCAACGGCGCTGACCGTGCCCAGCTGCGTCTCGATGGCACCCAGACTCCCGATGCCGGAGGCGGCCGTGAGCACAGCCGACTTGGCCACCAGGTCGGCTGCGGAGTCTCCGCCGAGTTCCTCGATGCCGCCACCGGCCGTGAGGGTCACCGTTGCACCCGGGGCTTGGATCAGACCCAGTTTGAGCGATCCGCCCGCGATGACCGTGATATCCCAACCAGCCCTCATGGCCGCCGAACGGGCCTTGCTTGAGGCGCTCTCCACGGAGACGTCGCCGGCGCCGGAGATCGTGATGGTGCTGCCCTGGCTCTGGGCCCTGCTGATCACGATTCCAGGCTGCAACTGCGACACCGTGATGCTGCCGAAGGCCGATATCGAAAGGGAACCCGCCACGCCCGAGGTCGTCGACACCGTCACATCGCCCGCAGTGGACGCCAGAGCCAGCGGTGACAAGGCATCCGAGCTGGTCAGCGAACTGATCACCAGAGTGGCCGCCGAGGCCACCGACAGCGTGCCGACGGTCACCGTCTCATCGGCCACCACCGTCCCCGTCGCGCACACCACTTCGACCGCACCACCGGAGGTCAAACCGGAAACCACCCGGCCAGTACCGGAGACCGTCACCGTCCCGTTGCCGCCGAGCACGAGACTCGTCCCGACACCCACCGTGATCCGGTCGGCACCACCGCCACCCACGACCGCATTGTTGCCGCCACCCGCGTCGATGCTGTCGGCACCGGCCGTTTCGGAAGCGCGAGCCACGATCGTCTGGAGGCCGCCATCGGTCCCGAAGGTGAGCGTTCCCTCGTCGCCCAAGAGGACATCGGCACCCGAGCCCGTGGTGAGGGTGTCGGCCCCTCCGCCGCCCAAGACGTACACCGTACCCGCGGCTGCACCGATGAGCGTATCGGCCCCGGCCTCGGACGAGGTGGTGAACAGGCGCGCCACGCGTCCATTCGCGTGCAATTCGGTCCGGCCGGAATCGAGGGTCACATAGCTGGTGCCCGTGCCCGTGTAGACGGTGTCGTTCCCCCCGCCCGCCGAGATGCGGTCGATGCCACTGCCGCCGTAGATCACATCGGCCGCACTGCCGGTCTCGATGAGGTTCGAACCGTTGCCGCCGCGGACCGTGAAGCGCACTCCGGCCGGAGCCATCGTGGTGTTCACGGTGTCGTTGCCCGTGCCCAAAGTGATCTCGTTCATCAAGGCACCGCTACCGCCCGCCAGCGTGTAGTTGTTGTCACCACCCGTGTCGTTGATGAGCACCTGAGCATTGACCCCATTCTGGATGTCCAGCGTCGAGGCCTCGGAGCCGCCCTGGACCCGGATCGTCCGGACTCCATGGAACACGAGCACCCGGCCCAGGTGGACCACTTCGATGGATTGACCACCACCCGGCAAGGTCACCTGATTCTCGGCGAGGCGCACCACGTACGACTGCGACGAGGAGGCCGACCGGGTCATGTCGATCAGGAGCACGCCGGTATCGTTCACGGAGTCGCCATTCTCCAAATTGCCTCCGGCGGAGTTCCTGAGAGTCGTGATCGGCTGGGTGGCCGGGCTCACGCCCTTGACCGGTCTCGGCAACACCGCGACATCCCAAGTGTTCGACACGGAACCGAAGAGGACCGGGATGCTGGCGTAGAGGGTCACCCGGCCCGATGACGAGTCGTAATTCAGTCTGGCGGAACCGTCGATACCCACCGGTCCGATCTGCAGGCGTCCGCTGGCCGAACCGTTGAAGAGGAACACATCGCTCTCGGAGTCGAAGCAGATCAGGGAAGCGAGCCGACCGCTCACATAGACCACGCCGCTGCCGAGGCGCATGCTTCCCGCCAGCGACAAGCCGAACGATCCGTTGGACTGGGCCCATGCCTGGGCATCCAGCGTGGCGATCCCGAAGAAGGCCACCTTGGTGTTCAGAGAGATACCCCACTCACCGCGGCGGAGCGTGGCCGTGGTCGCCATGGATCCACCCAGTGCAGCGGCGGGGCGCTGGAAGGTCCCGCCGACCTGCAGGCGGGCATCGACATCCATCGAGAGCAATCCGAGCAGCGTCATCCTGCCCTTCACCTGCAGGAATACACTGCCAGCGGCCATGGACACCGCCGTGACCGGGTGGATGTAGGAGGTCTTGCGGGTGTTGATGTAGAGCTTGCCGCTCACATCCAGACCGATCAATCCCAGCACGGTGGTCTTGAAGGCCACATCGGCGGCCAACACGAGGCCGGCCGAGTTCAACACGCCCGACACCGTGAGGTTGGACTCGAGCAATCCGCCCGCCAGGTTCACCTGCAGGGAACCGCCGATCGCGAAGGAGCGGGTGAGAGCATCGTAGCTCAACTCCAGGCTGCCGGTACCGTCGATCAATCCGGCGAAGACCATGTTGCCGCTCATGCGGAGCAGGAACCCCGGGGCGATCACGACCGGCAAGCCGGCCAGGGTCACCGTGCGGCTCGTCGCCGCGGTGTTGATCTCGAGTCGCAGACTGCCATTGATCGTGATCCCGAGCGAAGCGCCCACACCGTTGTCCGCAGCCACGACCAAGGCTCCGAGCACTCCCTGGCTGTCGATGCGCAGCGAACCGCTGGCCTTGCCCGTGCCAAGAGGGCCGAGCTTCACCGAGGCAGACACATCGGTGGTCATGCCTGTCGAGGAGAGCGAGAAGGAGTAGACACCGGTCATCTCGAACGCGGCAAGGCGCAGCATACCACTGGCCCGGATGCGAATGGTCGCCGGAGCCATCTCTCCTTCCACCAGACCTTGAGCCGCTCCGGTCGCCGGATTGATGTCGAGCTGGCGGATGCGGCGGGCAATCGCGGTGCCGTTGACCTCGAGTTGGTAGGTGCCCGACAGGGCCACATTCGGGATGGTGGTCGTCCCCATGCTCAGACCCAACTGCAGCGAACCATAGAGACCGCTCTCTCCGGACTTCCACGACAAGCCCATCTCACCGGACACCGCGAAGCGCATGATCGGGGTGATCAGGCTGCCGGACAGAGTCACGGAGGCGCCGGTCGCGCTCAGCGAGATCGATCCGGAGCCCTCGATGTTCAACACACCCTGATAACCGAACTTGCCGTTGAACCCGAGCGCGAGCGTGTAAGGCTGGATCTCCACGGTGCGGAACTCCGAGGCCACATGGATGAAGCCGTATTCGTCCAGTTTCAGGAAGTACACGCGGTTCTGGTTGTCATTGTCCTGGACCGTCCAGGCGCTACCCGCGCCGAACAGGGTGCCGGAGCCGGCCACCTGCTGGACCGTCCGGAACATCACATTGCTACCGAGGCGATAGCCGTTCGACTGGAACACGCTGCGGAGCGTGCTCGGGATGGAGGCACGGCCGCCGAGCCGCGTCTCGCTCTGGGTCGGGAATGCGCCGCTCATGCCGGCATCGGCGAAGCTGAAGATCTCATCCCCTTCGATGCCTTCCAACCGGAGCGTCTGTTGAACCGTGCCCCCCGTGGTGTTCACGACCAACTTGCTCTGGCCCTCCAGGCGGATTCCCTGGAACTCCACCGCGCCATCCAGGAGCAACGCACCGGTCACCTGGATGTTCGGTCCGATGCCCAGCGTGCCACCGCTGGCACCCAGAGCACCGATCTTCACCGTGAACGAACCCGCGGCAGAACCCAGGTTGCCCAGACCGAACACCTCGACGGTGGCGGCGGTCTGCAGCGTCCAAGCCACCGCATTCGACATCAACTCGGTCGTCAGCACCATCGAGCCGCGCAAGCTCAGGAACGGATCGTTGACCCCGTCCCCGTCGAGATCCGGGGTCATCTCGGCTCCCTGGATGTCCGCGAAACCGTCCACTCGCAGCACGCTGCGCGGCAGCCGGGTGTAGGCCCCGAATTCGACCGGACGACTGACGCTGGCGCTACCCGCGAGATCCGTCCACGAGCCGTCCACGAAGTCGACGCGCACCACGCCATCGGTGAACTCGCCCGAGAACGCATACTTCCAATATTCGACACCGCCCACCGTCACCCGCTGACCCGCTCCATTGATCTTGACGGTGCCCGCGCCCGCTCCGGACACATTGAATTCCAATCCGGCATCCGTGATGGAGGCGGCATCCAGGCCCACGCCGTTGACGGTCGAGTAGCGCACCAACAGGTACTTGCGGTCGTTGAGCACCGCGCGATCCATCCGCTCATACGGCGTGGGATCGACCAACGCACCACTGGTGGTCGCCACCCGGAACGTGCTGCCGGCCGGGACGTTCACCACCGCACCCGATCCCTGACTGAAGGAACGCGCCACGAAATCGACCGTGAGTTCACCGGCTGCAAACTGGCCATCGACGGCGTAGCGGAACAGATTCCGGCCGATGCGGCTCACACGGTCGTTGCGCACGGTCACCGACCGGGCCGCCGAGCCACCGAGGGTGAATTCGGCACCGGCATCGAGCACGCTCGTAGCATCGACTTCAGAACCATCGGTCGTTTCGAAAGCGACATCGAGGTAACCACCCACCGAGCCGCTGCGATCGGACTGGGCATTGATGCGGGCCAGACCCACGAGACCCGAATCGGTAAAGAGCTGGAGTTGAGCCTTCGGTCCCTGGATGACGAAGGCGAGGCTGCCGGCGGTGTTCTTGAAACCGCCGGAATCGGTCAGCAGGCCGGCCGTAATCTCCACCGTAGCCTGACCGGTCGTGAGGGCCACCGATTCGGGGATGACGAAGCGGTAAATGTCGCCGCTGACACGGGTCGCCCCCGACAGCGTCGCCACCGCGACCCCATTGATCGTCAACGAAGCCGAGAGACGGCCGAGGATCCCGTCGTCGGAGAGTGTGTTGCCCAGACTCGGCCGCACCACGACATCGATCCATCGGGCCGCCTTCAAGGCGTCAAACATCACGGATCCGCCCGCGACGACGGAATCCAGGGCGACGGTCGGCCCCCTGGCCTCCAGCGCCAATTCCTGCGCGGCACTGGCCTTGCCTTCCGAATCCTTCACGAAGCCCGCGGCTAGACGGATGCGGTAAGTGCCCGCCAGGGCCGGCACGCTCTCCGGTACAACGAATTGGTGGGCCCCGTCGACGACGCCCGTGTACCGGGTGACCTTGTGGATTCCCCCGGCCGGATCAATGAGGTCGAACACCGGGAAGCTGGCCGCGGTGTTGCGGAACGGATCCTTGCCGCCGAAGTCCACCCGGAGACCGAGCGTCCGCGTCGCGAGGAAATAGGCGGCATCGATGCCGTTGGCATACTGCAGGGTGATGACCGGTGCGGTCGCCACCGCATCGGTCGTGGTCACCGGCCGCGTGACGTAGGTGTAATCCACCACGTTGGTCAACCCGAGGTCCGTCGACAACTGACCTCCCAACACGACGACGGCCAACGGATCCGGATAGGTCAGCAGGAACATGAACCGACTGCTGCCCTTCAGGATCTGACTGATGTCGCCATACAATCGCAGGGTCGGACCGGGCAACGGCACCCCGGTGGAAATGGGCACCGGGATCACCGTGGTGATCAGCAGCTTGCCATCGGTAGACAACTGGAACTCACCGGTGCCCTCACTGAGAGGCAACGAAGCGCCAAAACCGATCTTCAGGCTCACGCGACCCGAGATGACGAAGGGTTGCATGAGCGGCGCGAAGATCCCGAGCCCGAGGATGGCCGCCCGGGTGGCGGGCAGACCCAGCGCGTCGAGCACCTGATGGCGCTGACGGTATTGCTGCTGCAATTGGCCTTGGATCTCGGTGAGCCAATCGCCCAACGGCGGGTTGAATCGCAGCGAGGGATCCTTCAATTGGATCGGAGAGGTCAGGCTGGGTAGCGTCCGGTAGAAGGTCACCTGGCCCTCGAACTCGCCGTACACCGGCAGCATGCTCAGGCTGAAGCCGAGATTGATGCTGAGGAGACCGTAATCCGACAGGGCCATCCTGACTTTGATTCCCAGCCCTTGGATGGGCAGCAGCGGGCCCAATGCGAGGGTCAATCCGCCCATGATCGGCGCGAGCGGCGATCCTGCCTTGGCCAGAGCCGCGGTGGCCAACGCGAACGGTCCGACCATCGTCAACACGTCGTTGCGCACATCCACCGAGAATCCCAGGTACATCACCGATTCGGCCACCGGCGTGGTGGTGTCGCCGTCCACGATGCGGTTGTGGGCGGCATCGAACTTCATGAGTCCGAAGAGCCCTTCGGCCTTGAGGTAGCCGAAACCGGGCAGGCTCAACTCGAACCCGAGGCCGAGGGCGTCCCAACCCAGGATCCGGAAGTTGTTGTTGAGATCGAGGCGGAGGTTCTCGCACACGCCGCTGACATTGAATCCGGGGATGCCCAACTGATTGATCGCACCCGACAACGTCAGGACACCGGTCTTGGCGTTGATGTCGAGCTTCCGGATTTCGAATGGGAACCACGACGGCAGGTTGAGCTTGCCACCCAGGCTCGGCGTCTCTCCCAGACCCATCTCGACGGTGAGCGACTCGGCGAAGCTGCCATCGGGTCCGAGCGCCCCGGCCGAGTAGATCCATCGGACGTTGGCCTTCGGCAGGTCATTGCCCAGCAGCGTCACAGTGCCCACCGCCCCGAGCACCATGCGGAACCCGATCGGCAGGTCTGGCTGATCCACCGAGGTCAACACCTCGGTGGTCACGGTCAGATCGCCCCTGAGTCCCGCCACCGGCGTGTCGGAGAGCAGCTTGAGGTTCACGAAACCGCTCAGGCGTACCACGTAGGCACTGGCCTGCTGGCGCACTCCGAATTGGGAGGCATCGGCACTGTTGGAGTTGCCGGCGAGATCGCGATAGCTCCCGGCCACCACCCGGACGTCCACCAGACCATCGACGAAGTCACCAATGAACGAATACCGGTAATACGCGCGGCCATCCACCACCACGCGGGTGCCCGATCCATTCAGAACCACATTGGCCGCACCGGCGCCCTCCAGCACAAACTCCGGAGCGGAGTCGGCGATGGATGCCTCGTCCAGACCGGCTCCGAAACGATCCGGCATTTCAATCAGGATGGAACCGAGGGAATTCAGCGTCGGCTTGTTGATGATGAGGTACGGCGTCGGCCGCACCAAGGTGGCCCGGAGAGCCGCAACCTCGAACTCTGAAGCCTCGGACACGGTCCCGTTGCCGGCGGAATCCACCACGGAACCCGAGACCGTCGTGAGCGTGACCGCGCCTTCGCTGAAGCGGCCCGTAAAGAAGTAGCGGAACACCCCGTCACCCAGAGCGAGGGTTCGGGAGTCGTCCACCTGGACCCCGGTCGCGCCGGCCCCAGCCAAGGTGAACTCGGCCGCGGCATCGGTCACCGAACCGGGCACGAGGGTCGCACCCGTGGTCGCCCGGAACTGGACGTCGAAATACCCATTGGCGTTGAGGCGGTCCACCGGCAGGGCGTTGTTGCCCAGACCGATCATCTCGAGCGTGACGCCTCGAACGGTCAGGGTCATCGACGAAGCCACATTCGCATACCCGGCGTTGTCCCGGAACGAACCGGCCGCCAGCACCACCTCGAGGGTTCCGGCACCGATCGTGACACCCGCCGGCAATCGGTAGCGGAAGAGCCCGGAGCCGAGCGCCTCCGGAGTTGCCGTCAGCCATTGCACCTGACCATTGATCCGCACGCCCACTTCGGCCGCCGCATCCAAGATGGAATCCGTATCCAGCGCCGATCCCCGAGTGGAGGTGATGCGGATGTCGATCGCACGAGACAGGGCCAACTCAGCGGCGTCGATGGCCGGCTGGAACAGCACGGCCGTCGCGCCCTGGACATCGAAGGTGAAGGTCGCCGGCGCGTTTGTGACACCCGCCTGATTGCCGAACACGCCACCCGCCAGCTCCGCGGTGTAGGTTCCCGGCGCATACACGAAGTCCGACGGCAGGTTGTAGGTCAGGACCCCGTCCACGACGGACGCCGGATCCTTGAGTGTGACCGTCTGACCCTGCGGCGAGCGGAGGGTGAGCACGACTTCGCCATCGGACAGCGTCTTGGTGTCGAGCGCGCTGCCGTCGGTGCTCGAAACCCGCAGAGTCACGGTCCTCAAGCCCTTCCACTGGGCGACATCCACGCGCGCCCCGGCGACCGGATACTCGACTCCCACATGGACCGCGGGCAGCACCGAGAAGGTCGCCGAGGCCAGGCCGGAACCCGTGCGCGGCGGAGTGAAGACGATCTCGGCCCCCTTCGCATCGATGAACCCGAAGGTGAACTCGCCACCGGCCTCGAGCAGCTTCAGTTGGTCCGGAGCGGTCATCAGGTACAGGAACTTGCCCTCGCCCTTGGCGATCTGCGACAGATTGCCATAGAGGCGCGCCGCCACGCTCAGGCCCGTGATGTTCAGCGTACCGATCGCGAGGAACTTGCCGTCGGTGCTCAGACGAATCTCCACATCGCCATTGAACACATCGATCGGGATGTAATTGCTGAAGATCTTGCCCGCGCCGGAGATCACCATCGGGGCCGAGAAGGCGGCCAGCAGACCGCCACCGGCCGGCAGGTCCTTGGTCTTCTGGTACTGATCCACCACTTGGCGCTGCACCGTGGCCAACCAGGTGCCGGCATCCGGCGGAGTCTTGGCGCTCAGGCTCGGGTTGCGGAGATCCTCCGCCCGGGTGATTTCGGGCAGCTTGGCGAAGAACTCCACGCCACCAACGAAGTCGTTGATGGCCAGGCCCGTGATCATGGTCGGATCGATCGGGATGCCCGCCGGAGCCTTGGCGGTCACCAACAATCCGAGCGGTCCGCGATCGCTCAGCGCGAACCGGAGGTAGAGACCTCCGACGCCGGGCATCGAGAATCCACCCTGGATTCCGATGAAGAACACGCGATCGGCCACCGTGGTGTCGGCCGGGGCATCCGCGTCGATCATCTGGCCGTCGGTGCCGATGCGGACGATGCCACCGATCAGGCCACCCACCAGACGGCCACCAAACAGATCGGCTTCGATGCCCACACCCATGGCTCCGATGCCCACGATCGGGAACTGCCCCTTGAGGAGCAGGCCCACGTCGACCTTCAGGTCCTGGATGCTGCCGCTGAATTTGGCCCCCTTCAGGCCCTCGATACCCACGACCTCGACACTCGTGGTGATGACCATGTCCAGCGGATTGGAGACCAGATCGCGCCATTGCAACGTGAGGTTGGTGATCGCCACCGGCATCCACGAGGGCAGACCCAACCCGCCGGCTCCGCCGCCCGTGAGCGCCATCCGGATGGCGAAATCCTTCTCCACGCGCAGCGAACCATTGCCCTGGATCGCCATGTTGCGGGCACCGCCGGTCAAGCGGAGCCCTGCGGCCGCTACGGTGACATCGGCGCTGCCCACCGACAGCAGGCTGTCCGTCGAAGATCCGAAGGCCATCGGATCGAAGGCCAACTGCTCGGCTTCGAAGGTCACGATCTGGGCGATGTCCATGCGGAGCTGGTCCACATCGAGCTTGAAGCCATTCAGGCCCACCTTGGCCGTCAGCGCGCTCTTCACCCAATCCCCCTGGAGCATGGCCATCGGATCCACCTGGGCGTACAGACCAAAGGTGCCCGAGATGCCGTACTTATCCTCGTCAGGTCCATCGAGAATGCTCGCCTCGAAGTCGGAGCCCAGACCCACCTGCGCCTTGGTGAAGCCGATCCGCAGACCCACGTCGATCCGCACCTTCAGGTCGCCGGTGAGATTGATTCCGAACTTCGTGAACTCGAATTGCGGCTGGACCAGTTTCACCGGTCCCAACTGCCATTCGATGATGTCCTCGGGCTTGATCCCCTCCTCCTCGAGAGCCGGATAACCATCGGCATCCAACGTGGTCGCCGCGGGAGCCGACTTGGTCGGGATCGGGGCCGGGATCTCGTTGGCGAGGTACTTCGGAGCGGCGGTCTGCTCTTGCGGCAGGAAATCCAGATTGGTGACCTTGATCGTCTCCAAGCGGAAGCCCGCGGCTCCTCCGAACAGGAAACGCCCTTGCGCCGCCACCTGAACCAGGGTCCGGCCGTCCAACTGGATGCTGAAGCCGGCACCGGAGAAGTCCACGCTCGTGCTGTCCCCAGGAGCAGCATCCAGAGCCCTCACGATGGTGAAATTGCCGAAGATCGTGACCCCGGACAGCTCGCTGCCGAGGCGCAACTCCCCGCCGACGACGATCACCTGCTGGGCACCGCGGGCATACGTCTTCGTTCCAAGAGTGACCGACTGATTGAAATTCTTGTAGACGACCTCCTTGGCCGTGATTCGGACCAACTCCGGATTGCCGAAGATCAATGCGGCATCGGTGATCCGGGTGATGCTCTCGCCCCGGCTGCCGGTGGGCTCGGAACGGTAGCTGCCCTTCAAGGTGATGCCACCGAAGGTGATGACCGCGTCTTCGACGGCGATGGCCGAGAAGTCCCCGGCGGCCGCAGTGGCCACTTCGGTCGCGGAGAAGACCACCGGCACCGTTTCGGAAAGGACCACCACCGACTCGTCCACCGCAGCGGCGGTGGCATTGCGGCGGAGACGGATGGTGGCCTCGGCCGAGAGTCCGCCACCCGCCAAGCGTCCGAGGATCGCGCCCGACAAGGCATAGCCTCTGGACTTGCCGCTCGCGGAATCCATGAAGATCACCAACCCCAACGAGCCGTTGCTCAGTTCATACTGACCACCGCCGGCCGTGCCCTTCACGTCCGCGACACCCACCTTGAGCCGGGTGACACCGGTGGCTGCCGACATCTCGCGGGCGAACGAGAAGCGTCCGGAGGCCTCGAGGAAGCCATCGAGGCTCAACCGTGCGGAGGCCGACACCGAGAAGAACGGATCGGACGCACCGCCCCGAGCGACCACCAGCGGCACCGTGAGATCGCCGGCCGTGAGCGTCTCGTTGCGTGCGATGCCCGTGGAGTTGTACGCGATCACCACTTCGGTCACCGAGAACTTGAGCAACGAGGGGAAATCAGCGCCGGTCTCGAGGAACGGTGTGCCTGAAACCTGCAGGGCCAGCGTGCCATCCGCCTTGATCAAGGCGCCCACCGACGCGTCACGGACTCCGACCTCGAAGGATCCGACCTTCAGGCTCGCCTTGGCGCCGGTCACCACAATGCTCAGATCGTCGCCCCGCTTCTGGAAGCCGAAGTCACCCGACAACCGGACAGATCCTCCGATCACGGCCTCGAAGCCCTTCACCACCACGGCAATGGTGCTGCCCGGCACATCGATCGGAGCCGTCACGGACCCCACGGTGAGCGATTGCTTCACGGCGACCTTCGTCGAGTTGTAGTAGACGGTGACCTGCTGCATCGACACCTCGGCCAGCGCGCCCGGCAACCGGAGCACCGGGGTGCCACTGGCCTGCAAGATGACGCCACCGCT
>JAIXXC010000005.1 GCA_027490985.1 Verrucomicrobiales bacterium | reverse complement strand
GCGGGGAGTTGGCGGCGGAGGGTCTCCTTGGAGACGGCTCCGTGCTGGAATCGGCGCTTCTCGAAGACGGGCATGTCCACGCCGAACACGGCCTTCACGCCACGACGGACCACCTCGCCCTTCAGGGAGTACAGTGTGGGCACATCGTACCGGGTGAGTTCGATGAACGGGATGGCTTCGCTGACCGCCATCACGCCTCGGCTCATGAGGGGGCTGTACCCTTCGAAGCCATGCCGCCGGGCCGGCGCGTAGGTGCGCACATAGCCGCGGCTGAGCCCGCCGCTGTAGGTCAGCGAGTGCTTGATGCGTCCGACGCCCCAGCCCTCGTGGTAGAGCATGAGGTTGTGGACCACCGAGCGGATGGTCAGTTCGGGGTTCTCCTCGATGGGGTAGTCCTTGAGGTTCTCGTCGCCGCCGTCGCCGTCGAAGAGGTGTTTCCAG
The DNA here is from genome assembly GCA_027490985.1 of Verrucomicrobiales bacterium. Lineage (GTDB taxonomy): Bacteria > Verrucomicrobiota > Verrucomicrobiia > Limisphaerales > UBA9464 > SXXZ01. The sequence continues at coordinate 15,436 of JAIXXC010000005.1, read as the reverse complement.
TCGGGGTAGCGTTCGCGGATCCCGCGGCACAGGGCCAGCGCCATGGAGCCGCATTCCACATCCAAGGGTTTGTAGTCCTCGAGCACCCGGAGCGTCTCCGAGGGATTGAGTTCCTGAGGGTTTCCGGAGATCTCCTCCAGGAAGAGGCCGAGCCCCAGGCCATCCAGGAAACGGCGCGCCTGGTCGAGGTCGGGACCATCACCGAGGTTGAGCGTGAAGGCCTTGAGGCGCGACGGGCTCAGGCCCAGCCGCTGCATCTGGAAGTAGGTGGCCAGGAACACGGCTCCGCTGTCGACGCCGCCTGAAAAGGCGACGCCGATGGGTTCACGCGGATCCAGGCTTCCGAGCTGTTTGCCGATCTCGTCGGCCAGCGCACCGATGTACTGCCGTCCGATGGTGTCCAGATCGGCGGGCAGCGAGTTCGTGAGCGGATTGAAATACCGGGTGTAGACCGGGTCCGGATCGGGGCAGCCGATGAGTTGGATCTCCACGATGTAGTGCGCGGGCACCATCCGGGTGTAGCTGGGGTGGAATTGGTCGGCCAGCCCCTCGCGCTCGAGCTGCGCATGGATGGCGTCCATCCGGTCGGCCACGATGAGGGCGGGTCCCGCGGCGCGTTTGGCCAGGAAGTAGCGCATGGGCCGGTCGAGGGAGCGCGCCATGCGCACGGTCTTGCCATCGCGAGCCAGCAACGCGAAGGACCCGTCGATCTCGGCCACCCGATTCGCATCGCCACTGAGCACGCGCCGGACGGCGTCGTCATAGGAGGTGTTCCTCAGGCGATTGAGCGAGGGGTCCAGCAGGTCGACCACACGTTCCACGTACTCGGGGTGCATGACCGTGATCCTGAGTCAAGCGGGCGCGGTGATCAACCGGTCCGTTGGGGGGCGGGTTTGCGGGGCCGGACTCGCTGGGGGCGCCTATTCCAATTCGATCCGGCCCCAATCTTCAGGACGGCCCTGGACACCGGGTCGCGGCGACCAAGCCAGACGGGTCCGATTGATGTTCTCACCGGGCCGGGCCTCGGTCTTGTCGCCGTCGTAGATCAGGACATTGAAGCCGGCACGGGTGCCCGAGGCGCCCTTGAGCGAGAGTTCTTTCAGGGGAATGGCGGCCCGGATCGCATAGCCCCCCGCCTGCCGCCATGACAGCAGGCGGGTGCCCGGCGAGTGCCTTTCCAGCGGACCCGGATCGGCATCGGCATCCCGGGCGCCCCGGACCCGACCTGCGCGGTCGAAGGGGAAAATGCCCGCCTTCCAAGAGCCCAGTGTGTGTTCGGCACCCGCGGTCGGGTCCACGCAGAGTTCCACCGAGTCGCTACGCCAGTGGCCCTTGATGTCGTCGGGTTCGATGTTCGACACCACGTGATCGTCCCGGACTTGCACCTCGATCCAGAGTGTCTTTCCGTCATGGGCCACCCGGAACAGGCCGCTGCAATCGGCCGGACCGTCGGAGCGACCCTGCCAGGATTGATCGGCCCCGATGACCGTGGAGGGCACCGCGGCCCACCGCGGGTCGTTCGGATCCGGGTTCCAGGGCAACGGTGCGACGCGGGGAACCCTCAAGGATGGAACCGGATGCAGGCGGACCGTGGCCCGGTGTTGGCCGACCCACGCCTCCAGAGTGACGTCTTCCCGGGCTTCGTGCGGAGCCGTGATCACCACCCGATTCCCCGACCGCAGGCGGGCCGACCAACCGTCCGGAACCCGGAACCCGACCGGTCCCTGGATCGCCGAGCGCGCCCGGATGAGGGACAGGCTCGTTTGTCCTCCGGCCACGACCGGAAGATCCGCCGTAAAGGACTGGGCGGCATGGTCGATCCGGTGGACCCGCACGAATTCCAGATACCGCGCCACGGCCGGTCGCGGCCGGAAGGACAGGGAGGGGTCTTCGGTCCTTTCCGGCCGGGGAAATCCGTCCCAGCGCGGGGGACAGGCTCCTTCGACCGGCAGCCCGTCGAAGAGGTTGCTCGAGCCGGCCCGGATGGGCACGACGCTGGAGACCGGGGTGAACGCCTGCTGCGTGGTCCGGCGGAACCAGGGGGATTGGGCGATCGACCCGAAGGCCTGGGATCGGTGGTTCGAGAGGGCTTCGCCCGCCACGGCGACCGGCAGGCGCCCGTCGGGAAGCGGGCCGGTCAAACCCATCGACAGGGACAGGCTCGGGTCGGATCCGCTGCCGGCATAGAAGAGCTTCCGCGGCCGCCAGAGAGAAAGACCCTCCCGGAGCAGTTGATCGGGGAATCGAGCGGCGTCGGCCGCGGCTTCGACCGCCTCGGTGGCCAGCCACCCCGCGGCCTGGTGGTTGCCGTGCTGGCCGGGCGAGGGGGCCGGGTTCATGGTGATCACCACCTCGGGCCGCAGCGCCCGGATGAGGCGCACCAATCGGCCGAGCGTGTCGTCATGGCCCCAGCGTTCGAGGGTGATGGAAAGGCTCTCGGTGTAGGCGAAATCGGCCTTGTCGAGGAAGTGGGCCTGTTGCACGCCCAGCCCCCGGAGGGCGTCGCGCAGTTCGACTTCGCGGAGGATTCCCAGGGCCGCACCCGACTGGGTTCCGACCATGTTGCCCCCGCCCTCACCGCGGGTGCAGTAGACATGGGCGACCGAGCGTCCTGAACCCAGTGCCAGTGAGGCCACGGTGGCCGCGACGCCGGTCTCGTCGTCCGGGTGGGCGAACACCCCCAGCAGATCGACTTTCAAGCGGGCGGATCCGGCTGCGGGTTCAACGGCCCGGACCGTCAGGGCGGTGCTCAGGAACATCAGGAACGCCACCGAGGCCGTTCGGCTGAATCGCTTCAGAGGGAGCATGGCCAGAGGCTGTCGCGCTCGGCCTTGGCGGGCAATCAGGGAGCGCTGCCGGGCACGCTTTCGGTGTCGCTGCACCGACCGATGATGCGTCCCCGGGACAGGTCGAAGGGGGAGAGCTCCAGCTCCATCCGGTCGCCGGGTTGGATGGCTCCGATCACCGGTTGCAGCTTTCGGGTGACGTGAGCCACCAGCTCATATCCGTTGGGCAGGCGCATCCGGTAGGCGGCCACTCCCAGCGGGCTCAGGACCTGGGCGGGAACGTGGATGGCGTCTTCTTTGGGCATGCTGTTGAGGTGGCTGGGGCGGTTGAGGCGGGAAGGGGACGCGCTGTCGGCCGAAAGCAGGAAGGCGAAGAGAGATCTCTTCGCCTTCCGCAGTTCAGGTCAGGCCGGGATGGCCCGTTACGGAATGGGCTATTCCGGCATGGGGCTTGGGCATCAGGGCAGCGACGTCGCGCCCATCAGGAATCGGTCGCACTCGCGAGCGGCGCCACGACCTTCATTGAAGGCCCAGACCACGAGGCTCTGGCCACGCCGGCAGTCGCCGGCGGCGAACACCTTGGGGATGCTGGTGTTGAAGCGGCCATGCTCGGCCTTGATGTTGGAACGCGGATCGCGCTCCAGCCCGAGCGACTCGAGCAACGGCTGCTCGGGCCCGAGGAAGCCCATGGCCAGGAGGACCAGCTGTGCCGGAACCACTCGATCGGTTCCCGGAACATCGATCGGGGTGAATTGCCCCTTGTCGTTGCGCTCCCAGCGGATCTCCACCAGATGCACTCCGGACACGTTGCCCTGATCGTCGGTGAGGAACTTCTTGGCGGTCGTCAGGTAGACGCGCGGATCGGCCCCGTACACGGCTGCGGCCTCTTCCTGACCGTAGTCCATCTTGTAGGTCTTGGGCCACTCCGGCCAGGGATTGTCCTTGGCACGCTCGGTGGGCGGCTTGGGCAGGATCTCCACCTGGATCAGGCTCTTGCAGCCATGACGCATGGACGTGCCCACGCAGTCGGTGCCGGTGTCGCCACCGCCGATGATGATGACATCCTTGCCGGCCGCGGAGATCGGAGGCTGCGCCTTGTCGAGCAGGGCCTTGGTGTTGCCGTGGAGGAACTCCATGGCGAAGTGGATGCCCTTGGACTGACGGCCCTCGATGGGCAGGTCGCGCGGCTTGGTGGCCCCGGTGCACAACACCACGGCGTCGAAATCTTCGATCAATTGGGCCGAGGTGATGTCGCGACCGACCTCGGTGTTGCAGCGGAAGGCGATACCTTCACGCTCCATCTGCTTGATGCGGCGCAGCACGACCTTCTGCTTGTCGAGCTTCATGTTCGGGATGCCGTACATGAGCAACCCGCCCGGACGGTCGGCGCGCTCGAACACGGTGACGTAGTGACCCGCCTTGTTGAGCTGGGCCGCTGCCGAGAGTCCGGCCGGGCCGGAACCGATGACGGCCACCTTCTTGCCGGTGCGCTTCTTGGGCGGCTGCGGCTTGACCCAGCCCTTTTCCCACGCGTGGTCGATGATGGTGCACTCGATGTTCTTGATGGTCACCGGCGGCGCGTTGATGCCGAGCACGCAGGAACCTTCGCACGGGGCGGGGCAGACCCGGCCGGTGAACTCCGGGAAGTTGTTGGTCTTGTGCAGGCGATCGAGCGCCTCCTTCCACAGACCCCGATACACGAGATCGTTCCACTCGGGGATCAGGTTGTTGATGGGGCAACCGCTGGCCATGCCGCTGACCAGGGAACCGTTGTGGCAGAAGGGCACACCGCAATCCATGCACCGGGCGCCCTGTTGACGCAGGTGCTGGTCGTCCATGTGCTCATGGAACTCGTTCCAGTCCTTGATGCGTTTCAGGGCGCTACGGTCGAGAGGCAGTTCGCGAGCGTATTCGAGGAATCCTGTGGGTTTTCCCATGTCTCTATGTCGTTTGAAGGCCTAGGTCTCGTTGCGATTTCCGGGGTTCTGTGTCGCGTGGATATCAGCCCCCACCGGTCCGGGAGACGTCCTTGGAGTTGGCTTCGAAGGCGGCGTTCAGCGCGTCGTCGCCCGTGAGGCCGTCGGCCTGGGCTTTGAGCAGCGCCGTGAGCACGCGCTTGTAGTCGCGGGGCATCACCTTGACGAACTTCGCCTGGGTGGTGCTCCAGTCCTTGAGGATGGAAGCGGCCCGGGTGCTCTTGGTGTTGATCGCGTGGTTCTGGATCATCTCCTGAAGCACCGCGTTGTCGGATTCTTCGAGCTTTTCCAGGGCGACCATCTGCAGGTTGCACTTGGAGGCGAAGTCTCCGGCCTCGTCGTAGATGTAGGCGACGCCACCGGACATGCCTGCGGCGAAATTGCGGCCCGTCGGACCGAGGATGACCACCGTTCCACCGGTCATGTACTCGCAGCCATGGTCACCCACGGCTTCGACGACGGCCTTGACGCCGGAATTGCGGACACCGAAGCGCTCGCCCGCCATGCCGCGGATGAAGACCTCGCCTTGGGTCGCGCCGTACAGGGCCACGTTGCCGACGATCATGTTCTTCTCCGCAGCGAAGGTGCTCGCCGCCGGGGGATAGAGGATGAGCTTGCCGCCGCTCAGGCCCTTGCCGAAGTAGTCGTTGGCGTCGCCTTCGAGCGTGAAGGACATGCCCTTGGGCATGAACGCGCCGAAGCTTTGGCCCGCGCTGCCCTGGAAGGTGATTTGGATGGTGTCTTCCGGCAGGCCGGCGGCACCGCGTTGGCGGGTGAGTTCGCTGCCGGTGATCGTTCCGGCCACACGGTTGACGTTGCGGATGGGCAGGGTCGCCTTGACCTTCTCGCCCCGCTCGATCGCGGGCTTGCAGAGAGGCAGCAACTGGGTGATGTCGAGCGACTTGTCGATGCCGTGGTCCTGCACCATCTGGCAATAGCGACCGACCTCGGGGCCGGCTTCCGGCTGATAGAGGATCTTGCTGAAGTCGACGCCCTTGGCCTTCCAGTGTTCGATGGCCTTGCGGGGTTCGAGCCGGTCGGTGCGACCGACCATCTCGGTGATGGAGCGGAAGCCCAATTGGGCCATGATCTCGCGGACCTCTTGCGCGATGAAACGCATGAAGTGGATCGCGTGCTCCGGTTCGCCGGTGAAGCGTTTGCGCAGTTCCGGATCCTGGGTGGCGACACCGACAGGGCAGGTGTTGAGGTGGCACACGCGCATCATGATGCAGCCGAGTGACACCAGCGGTGCGGTGGCGAAGCCGAACTCCTCGGCACCGAGCAGTGCGGCGATGACCACGTCGCGGCCGGTCTTCAACTGACCGTCGGTCTCGACCACGATGCGCGAGCGCAGGTTGTTGAGCACCAGGGTCTGATGGGTTTCGGCCAGGCCGAGTTCCCAGGGAATGCCGGCGTGCTTGATGGACGTCTGGGGCGAAGCACCCGTGCCGCCGTCGTAGCCCGAGATGAGCACCACGTCGGCATGGGCCTTGGCCACACCGGCAGCGATGGTACCGACACCCACCTCGGACACCAGCTTGACGCTGATGCGGGCGTGGATGTTGGCGTTCTTGAGATCGTGGATCAGCTCGGCCAGATCCTCGATGGAATAGATGTCGTGGTGCGGCGGCGGGGAAATCAGACCCACACCCGGGGTGGAGTGACGGGTCTTGGCCACCCACGGATAGACCTTGGTGCCCGGCAACTGGCCGCCCTCACCGGGCTTGGCGCCCTGGGCCATCTTGATCTGAAGCTCTTGGGCGTTGACCAGGTACTGGCTGGTCACGCCAAAGCGCCCCGACGCCACCTGCTTGATGGCGGAGTTCTTCGAATCGCCGTTGGGCAGGGGAGTGAAGCGCTCGGGGTCTTCGCCACCTTCACCGGTGTTGGACTTGCCGCCCAACCGGTTCATGGCGATGGCCAAAGCCTCGTGGGCCTCCTTGGAAATGGAACCATAGCTCATCGCGCCGGTCTTGAAGCGCTTCACGATGGACTCGACGGACTCCACTTCTTCGATGGGGATCGGGTTGGCCGACTTGAAGTCGAGCAGACCGCGCAGGGTGGCCCAGTGCTTGAACTGTTCGTTGACCGCCTTGGAGTAATCCTGGAAGGCCTTGTAGTCGCCCGTGCGCACGGCCTTCTGCAGCTTGTGGACCGTGTCGGGATTGAACAGGTGGTACTCGCCATCGCGGCGCCATTGGTAGCGGCCGCCGACATCGAGGGTCGGGCTCTGAGACTTGCGGTCGGGGAAGGCCGCGCGGTGCCGCGTTTCGATGTCGCGGGCGATTTCTTCCATGCCGACACCTTCGACGCGGGTCGGCGTCCAGGTGAAGTAGCGGTCGACGACGGCCTCGTTGATGCCGACGGCCTCGAAGATCTGGGCGCCGCGGTAAGACTGGATCGTCGAGATGCCCATCTTGGAAGCCACCTTGATGACGCCCTTGACGGCCGATTTGACGAAGTTCTTGTAGGCGGTCTTGGAGTCGACGTTGGTGAGCAGACCCTGATGGATCATGTCGTCGATCGACTCGAAGGCCAGATACGGGTTGATGGCACCGCATCCGTAACCGATGAGCAGCGAGAAGTGGTGGACTTCGCGGGGTTCGCCGGACTCCAGGACCAATCCGACTCGGGTGCGGGAACCTTCGCGGATGAGGTGGTGATGCAGACCGCTGACGGCCAGCAGGGCCGGGATGGCCGCGCTCTTGGCGCTGAGGCCGCGGTCGGAGAGAATGAGGATGTTGGCCCCGTCATCGATGGCCTTGGAGGCGGCCTTGAAGAGGTCTTTCAGAGCCTTCTCGAGGCCCTTGGCGCCCTTGTCGACCTTGTAGAGGATGGGCAGGGTGACCGACTTGTAGCCCGACTGGTTGATGCCCTTGAGCTTGGCCAATTCTTCATTGGTCAACACCGGCGACTTCAGCTCGATGAGATGGCAGCTCTCCGGACACGGAGTCAGCAGGTTCTTCTCGGAGCCGATCGTGGTGATGGCGCTGGTGACGATCTCTTCGCGGATGCAGTCGATCGGCGGGTTGGTGACCTGCGCGAACAACTGGTGGAAGTAGTTGTAAAGCAGTTGCGACTGGTTGGAGAGCACCGCCAGCGGCGTGTCGGTGCCCATCGAACCGATGGCTTCGACACCGTCGCGGGCCATGGGGACCAGCAGCATGCGGAGGTCTTCGAACGAGTATCCGAAGGCCTGTTGGCGCTGGAGCACCGTGGAGTGGCCGGGTTCGGTCAGGTGCTCGGGATCAGGCAGTGAGGACAGCTCGATCAGATGCTGGTTGAGCCACTGACGGTAGGGCTGTTCGCTGGCGATCTGCTCCTTGATCTCGGCGTCGTCGACGATGCGGCCTTGCGCCGTGTCGATGTAGAACATGCGGCCGGGTTGTAGGCGGCCCTTCTGGGCGATGTTCTCCGGGGCGATGTCGAGCACGCCGACCTCGGAGGCCATGATGACCTGGTCGTCTTTGGTGACGTAGTAGCGGGAGGGGCGCAGACCATTGCGGTCGAGCGACGCGCCGATGCGCACGCCGTCGGTGAAGGCCACGCAGGCGGGGCCGTCCCACGGCTCCATCAAGCAGGAGTGGTACTCGTAGAACGCCTTCTTCTCGTCGCTCATCGACTCGTGATTCGCCCAGGGCTCCGGGATCATCATCATCATCGCGTGCGGCAGCGAGCGGCCGGCCAGGACGAGTAGTTCGAGGACGTTGTCGAACATCGCCGAATCGCTGCCGTCGGGATCGACGATGGGCAGGATCTTCTGGATGTCGTCGCCGAAGGCGTCGGACTGGAACAGGGCCTCACGGGCGCGCATCCAGTTGATGTTGCCCCGCAGCGTGTTGATCTCGCCGTTGTGGGCGATGTAACGGTAGGGGTGCGAGCGGGCCCAGCTCGGGAAGGTGTTGGTGCTGAAGCGGGAGTGGACCAGCGCCAGGCCGGACTTCATGCCCGGGTCTTTCAGGTCGAGGAAGTACTTGTCGACCTGCTCGGTCAGGAGCATGCCCTTGTACACCAGAGTGCGGCAGGAAAGGCTGCAGATGTACCAGTAGCCGGCGCCATCCTTGGTCGAGCAGCGGATCTCGGAGTACGAGCGCTTGCGGATGACGTAGAGCTTCCGCTCGAAGGCCAGATCGTCCTTCAGTTCGGGGTTTTTGCCGATGAACACCTGCCGGACATGGGGTTCGGAGGATTTGGCGGTTTCGCCGAGCGAACTGTTGTCGGTGGGCACGGTGCGCCAACCGAGGAGGTCCTGCCCTTCGGACTGGATGATCTTCTCGAAGGCCATTTCCAGTTTGCGGCGCTGCCGAGGGTCGCGGGGCAGGTACACCATGCCCACGCCGTACTGGCCGGCCGGAGGCAGGGTGATGCCCACGCGTTGGGCTTCGTTGGCCAGGAACTCGTGCGGCATCTGGATGAGGATGCCGGCTCCGTCTCCCGTATTGGCTTCGCAGCCGCAGGCGCCGCGATGGTCGAGATTGCGGAGGATCTGGAGCCCTTGCTGAACCACCGAGTGGGTCTGGGTTCCCTTGATGTTGGCGACAAAGCCGACGCCACAAGCGTCGTGTTCGAAGTCAGGCCGGTAGAGTGAGTTCGGTACGGACGGGTACGAGTTCATTCAACGGGAATAGTGAGACCTTGTTTGGGTCCAAGTGAGGAAAGTGAACCAACCGAAGCGGAGAGGGGCAAAATAAAATTTTGGAACGGACCGGGAAATGCGCCGATTGCGGGGATCCGCAATGCGATTCCGGCAGGAGGTTTCGAGTCGCTGGTCAGAGGGGTGACGCGAGGTGGGTCAGCTCTTCCAGTCGAACGCGTGTTTTTTCACCGCGTACAGGTAGCCGATGAACACGATGCCGAGGAACGACAGCATGCCGCCCAGCCCCAGCACCAAGTCGGTGCGGGCCAGTTCCTTGAACGTGACCGCCCAAGGGTACATGAACACGACCTCGATATCGAACAGCACGAACAACAGGGCTACCAGATAGAATTTGACGCTCAACCGGGCATTGCCTTCGCCCTGCGGCAGCATGCCGCATTCATAGGGAATGTCCTTGGTCTGGGTGCGGCGACCTGATTTTCCGAGAAGCACGGACACGGCCAGCGTCCCCCCGGCGAAGTTGGCGGCGACAAACAGCAGCATCAGCACCGGAAGGTACTGGTTCAGTTGAGTATCCATCAATGGGGACATGGTGGGATCGAACCCGTCTCCCGGCAAGCGGACATTGATGCCTCCCCCTGAAAACGAACGAGCCTGTCCCTTCGAACGAGCCTGTCCCCTGGAACGAGCCTGTCCCCTGGAACGAGCCTGTCCCGCTGTCCCTTGCGGGGGGTGAATCGGACTGGTTTTGTCTGAAAATGGTTTTGACAGGGAGGGGTTGTGGGATAGGTTGATCCCATTCCAGACGGAAATGGTCTGGTTCAACGGGATGCAAATCACCAAGGCAGGCGAATATGGGGTTCTGGGGCTCATCGCCCTTTCCCGGAGACCTGTGGGTGAGGTGGTGATGATCGATGTCCTCTGTGAGGAGGAATCCGTTCCGAAGAGTTTTCTGGGCAAGATCTTCCAGAATCTCAGCAAATCCGGCCTGGTCGGTTCGGCCCGAGGGTCCGGTGGGGGGTTCTATCTGACGCGGCCGGCGAGCGAAATCTCGGTTCTCGAGATCCTCGAATCCATCGAAGGGCCCATCGCTCTCCAGCGTTGCCTCGAGATCGATGTCGGCTGCGAGCACAGTCGGGGCTGTGCGTTGTGTGGTCTTCTGGGCGAGGCCCAGGAGCGGATGAAAGAGGTGTTCGCCGGAACCAGCCTCGCCACCCTCGCCGGAAGACACCTCCCCAATGGCTTGGTTCAACAGGCCCGTCAGGGGCGAGGGACCCGGATGGCGCTCACCGCTTCCGATGTCTCTGTCGTTCCCCCGGTTTCGGAATCCGAAGACACCACGGCCTCGGCCAATTTGAATTGATCCTGAGTTGATCCTGATTTTATGAGCGAAACTTACACGTTGTACAATTCCACGGTCATGGAGCACTTCATGAATCCCCGCAACATGGGCGATTTGAAGGATGCCGATGGCGTGGGTGAGGTGGGCGCGGCGGCTTGCGGAGACATCATGAAAATCTCCCTCAAGATCAAGGACGGCCGCATCGAAGACGCCCGTTTCAAGACCTTCGGTTGCGGCTCGGCCATCGCGAGTTCGAGCATGGCGACCGAACTCATCAAGGGGCGCACCATCGACGAGGCCATGTCCTTCTCCAATCAGGAGGTGGTGGATGCTCTGGGAGGGCTGCCTCCGGTGAAGATCCACTGCTCGGTCCTCGCCGAAGAGGCGCTCAAGGCGGCGCTGGAGGATTACGTGAAGCGCAATCCCTCGGCGGCGGCCAAGGTTCCGGCGGTCGAACCCGTGTCCGCCTGAGTCGGGTGGGCCCACGGCCCGCAGTCGGTGGTCGAACCCCGGACTGCGGGTTTTTTGTCGAAGCGAATGGCTCCGCAGCGGTGGCTGTCGGAGCGGTTTTTCACGCGTCTGCAGGTCTCCGTAGCTTTTTCCAGTTCATCCATGCGCCAGGTCTTCCTCGATCACCAATCCGCGACCCCGGTCCTGCCGGAGGTCTTCGACGCGATGCGTCCGTATTTCACCGAGTACTTCGGCAATGCCTCCTCGCTCCATCAACATGGACTGCGCGTGCGCGATGCCCTCAAGCAGGCCCGCCAGCAGATGGCCGCGCTGATCGGGGCCGACAGTGAGGAGGAGATCTTCTTCACCTCCGACGGCACCGAATCGGCCAACCTCGCCCTCAAGGGCGCGGCGTATGCCAACGAACGCAAGGGCAAGCACCTGGTGATCTCGGCCACGGAACATCCGAGCGTGATGAATTCCGTGGAATTCCTGGAAAAACAAGGGTGGACCTGCACCCGTGTCGGGGTGACGCCCGAGGGAATGATCCGGCTCGATGAGCTGGAGGCGGCCATCACTCCGCAAACGGTCCTGGTGGCGGTGCATCATGTGAACCACGACATCGGAGCCATCCAACCGATGCGGGACGTGGGGCGGATCTGCGCGACCAAGAACGTGCCGCTGTACGTGGATTGCGAGGCCAGCGCCGGATGGTTGCCCATCGACGTGAAGGAGTGGGGCGCGGCCATGGTGAGCTTTTCACCGCACCGGTTCTACGGCCCCAAGGGCGTGGGCGTACTCTACCGCAATCGCAAGGCCCGCATCGTCAGCGTCATCCACGGGGGAGTGCAGGAGGGCGGTCGCCGAGCGGGCACCGAAAACATCCCGGCCATCGTCGGTGGCGGCCTGGCGGCCCACATCGCCCGTGAACGGTTGGAGCAACGGATGGCCCATGTGGCCCCGTTGCAACGGCGCCTTTGGGAGGGTTTGAAGCTCAAGGTGCCCTACATCCAGCTCAATGGTCCTGTACCGGGTCCGCACCGCATCGGCACCAATCTCAATTTGTCCACCGAGTTCATCGAGGGTGAAGGGCAGTTGCTGCTGTGCGACATGAATGGGATCGCGGTGGCCAGTGGTTCGAGCTGCGTGAGCAAGAGTCTCAAGATCTCCCACGTGCTGGGGGCCATCGGGCTGGATCACGCCCTGGCTCAGGGGAACATCATCATGACTCTCGGCGAGGCCAATACCGAGGCCGATGTCGACTATGTGGTCGACACCTTCGCCAAGATCGTCGCCAAACTGCGGGGGATGTCTCCGATGTGGGATGAGTTCGAGCGCGGCGTGATCGATTCGGTCATCGCTCCCACCGGCCGCGGCAAGTCCTTCAGCCAACATGCGGCCGAGGTCTCCGGCAAGCCCGCCCATTGAGGGAGCGCGAATCGTTTCCCCAAGCCGCTGTGAACCGCTTTGAACCGCTGTAAACCTCTGGCGTAACTCCATTTTTGAACCGTGCAATCCGGGTCGGGTTGCGAAAAAAACGTCCTGAAATATCGTATCGTTTATGAACATCAACACGCCTTGGTCTCATGCCTTGACCGTCTCCGTGCTCCTGTTGGCTCCGGTAGCCTCGCACGCCGCCACTCCCTCGGAATTGCGCGCGAGCGCGCTGAAGGTGTTGGCCCCGATCCCCGCGACGATGCCGGGGTCGGAGAATGACACGCCTGCGCGGGTAAAGCTGGGTCGCGACCTGTTCTTCGAGAAGAAGCTCTCGGCCAACAACACGCAGTCCTGCAATTCCTGCCACGCGGTCGACAAGAATCTCGGCGGCGTCGACAACGAGCCCACCTCGCCCGGCGCCTTCGGCAAGCGGGGCGGTCGCAATTCACCGACGGTGCTCAACGCGGGATTCCATGTCGCCCAGTTCTGGGATGGCCGTGCCAAGACCCTCGAAGATCAGGCCAAGGGGCCGGTGCTCAACCCGGGTGAAATGGCCATGCCGAGCGAGGCGGCGGTGATCGAACGGTTGAAGGCCGAGAAGAAGTACGTCGGGGCCTTCAAGAAGGCCTTCCCGGGCGAGTCCGATCCGGTCACCTACAACAATTTCGCCAAAGCGGTGGCCGCCTTCGAGCGCACCCTCCGCACGCATGATCGGTTCGACGACTTCCTCAAGGGCGATGACAAGGCCCTGAGCGCGGCCGAACAGAAGGGCCTCGACACCTTCCTGTCGATCGGTTGCACCACCTGCCACACCGGGCCGCTCCTGGGAGGCAACGACTTCAAGAAACTGGGCATCCTGAATGCCTACGAGAACACCGCCGACAAGGGGCGCATCGAGGTGACGAAGGAAGACTACGACGAGTTCGTCTTCAAGGTGCCCAGCCTGCGCAACATCGCCCTGACCGCGCCGTACTTCCATGACGGCACCCAGAAGACTCTGGAGGAGACGGTCCAGAAGATGGCCTGGCTGCAGTTGGGCAAGAAGCTCTCGGCCGAAGAAACCGGCAACCTGACGGCCTTCCTCCGGGCGCTGTCCGACAAGAAGCGCGCGGTCGTCGCGGCCAAGTGAGCGGCCACTAGTTCCATTCCGAGGGTGGAGCCATCCTGTGTGAGGCTCCACCCTCTGTTTTTTTGATCGCAGAACCCACCGGCAATCGAACGAAATCCCCCATGGCAAACATCCAAGAGTCCTCCGTGATGGAGGTGCTGCGCACCGTCAAATATCCCGGATACAGCCGGGACATCGTATCCTTCGGCCTGGTGAAGGGGGTTCAAATCGACGGGGGAGCGGTCGGTGTGCTGTTGGAGTTGACCACTCCGAACCCGGAAATCGGCAACCAGATCGCCGATGCGGCCAAGGCGGCCCTGCGCGACCGCTTGGAGGGGATCACCGATGCCCACGTGCAAGTCCAAGTGCCGACGCCCGTGGCCGCCGCCGCCGCCAACACCGGCGTGCCCCAGCGCAACCGCATGCCCGGGGTGCAGCGGGTGGTGGCCGTGGCTTCAGGCAAGGGCGGGGTGGGCAAGTCCACCTGCTCGGTCAATCTGGCCTGCGCCCTGGCCCGCTCGGGCCTGCGGGTCGGGCTCTTGGATTGTGATATTTACGGCCCCAGCATCCCGCTGATGATGGGCATCCACGAGCGGCCGACCCTCACCGATGACGAGCGCCTCGTGCCGCCGGTCCGACACGGGGTGAAGCTCATGAGCATGGGCTTCCTCATCGATCCGGAGCAGGCCGTCATCTGGCGGGGACCGATGATCCAGAAGACGATCCACCAGTTCATCAACCAGGTGGCGTGGGGCGATCTGGACTACCTGCTCGTCGATCTGCCCCCCGGCACCGGCGATGCCCAGTTGTCGCTCTGCCAGTCGGTGCCGCTGGATGGCGGTGTCATCATCACCACCCCCCAGGAAGCGTCGTTGGGGGTCGTCCGCAAGGGTGTCACGCTGTTCGAGAAGGTCCAGGTCCCGATTCTCGGCATCGTCGAGAACATGAGCGGATTCAGGCTGCCTGACGGGTCCCGGGTGGACATCTTCGGGCATGGTGGCGGACGCTTGGAAGCCGAGCGCAAAGGCGTGCCCTTCCTCGGAGAAATCCCGCTGGTGGTGGCCATTCGGGAAGGGGGAGATCGCGGCGAACCGGTGGTCATGGCCGATCCTCAGGGCGAAGCGGCCCGGGCGTTCTCGGGCGTGGCGGCCGAGTTGCAGAAGCGTCTTCCGGCGAGTTGAACCGCAGCCGATCAGGCCCTCTCCCTGCCTCGGGTCAAAAACCTTGGGCATTGCCGATCGGGCCGGCTGCAGCGATCCTCACTCCTGTGTTTCGTGAACTGGGCAGAATGCTGGTGCTCTTCGGGGCGACCCTGAGGGCGTTGCCTCGGATTCTCCGCTATCGTCGCAATCTGGCGGAGCAGTTGTTCGAGATAGGCAACGCCAGTCTGTTCATGGCCTGCGTGCTGTCGCTCTTCATCGGCGGTGTGCTGTCGTTGCAGGCGGGGCCGTTGCTGACCCAGAGGGGCCTGGGCTCGATGTTGGGGGGGTTGGTCGGGGCTTCGTTGGCCAAGGAGCTGGGGCCGGTGATGATGTCCATCCTGATCGCTGGGCGCATCGGTTCGGCCATGGCCGCCGAGTTGGGTTCCATGAGGGTCTATCAGGAGATCGATGCGCTCCGTACCCTCAATATCAACCCGGTCGAATACCTGGTGCTGCCGCGGGTCGTGGCCATTTCGCTGGCCCTTCCGTGCCTGCTGGTCTTCTCGCTGCTGATCGGCACCGCGGGCGGCGCTTTCGT
>JAIXXC010000081.1 GCA_027490985.1 Verrucomicrobiales bacterium | reverse complement strand
GCGGCCCGCTTCAGCCATCGGTGATCACCGGTGAACCACTCGTGAGCGCCCGTCAACGCGTGGGATGCGTTGATGACCGGTCTCCCAGAATGCGCTGTTTGAGGTTCTGTCGATGGGTTCTCGACCGTTGGATCATCCAGAGGCTGACGAGCCCCCAGACGAGCCATCCGAATCGGGCAACGCCCTGGATCGGGCGCACGGCCATCGCTTCGGAATCGGCGAGCGACAACAGGGCCACCGGGGCCGATGCGGGCAACGAGAGTGGCGAGACGCCCGCGATCCAAATCCCTACGTGCAAGTAGTCGTTGTCGATGCTGCCGATGATCGCTCCGGCCATGAGCGGCAGCACGCCGATGAAGAGCAGGCCCATGCCGACGGCTCGGCCCCCTTCGGCATCCAACAAGGCCTGCAGCGATCCGGTCACCGCGAACAGGATCAGGCACTGAACGATCAGGATTTGAAGGCCGGCGTGATGGCCCGGAAACCAGTGCGATTCGAGCAGGCCTCGGGTGAAGAGGTACCAGCCGATCCCGCCGCAGAGTGAAAGGATCCCGGTGCTGAGGGTGGCCGAATCGGTGTCGCCGAAGGCGGGCAGACGATCCTCTCCGTTCTTGAGGGCACGCCGCCAACCCCGGAGTTGCCGCTCTCGGTCCGGCGTGATGATCCCGGCCAGCACACAGGCCAAGCCGGTGGTGAAGAGGCCGTACACCGCGATCATGGCTAGTGCCTCGTTGTTGTCGGGCTTCCAGTCGAGGGCTTGACTCGTGAACCATCGGAAGTTTCGGGACGGGAACAAATCTCCGGGATCAATGAGCGGCAGCGCATGCCCGAGCAGCACCACTTGCACCGCAATAAAGGCGCCCACCGCCCAGAATTGGCTGAGCAAATGGGCCTCTTCCTGCCGCCACTTGCGGCAGAGCATCACCACGAACAGGCCGATCAGACCGGCTTGGGAAACCGTGGTGAAGACCACCTCGGGCAGCCCCAGATTGAAGAACCGAGGCGTTGGAAAGAAATTCTGACCGATGCGCAGCGCCGCTCCGGAACGTTCGGGAAGGAGATCCGGAAGGCTCTCGTAGAAGACCGGTGTGATGGTCAGGTACTTGAAGAAAACGAGACCGAATTTGGCCAACTGGGGGATGACGGTGTAGAGCGAGAACACCATTCCGATGGAAATGAGGAAGGCCCACCGGCGGTTTCGGACGACGGTGCCGGTCAGGAGTCCGGTGGCGTGGTAAGTGACCGCGGTGGTGAAGAGGATCCAATACAGCGGCACCCAAGCCGAAGCGGGAACATGCCCCCGAGCCATGGCCCAGGCAGTGAACGGGAGGATGGATGCGGCCAAGAGGTATTCGCGCAAGGGCAGGCCGAAGAGGTATCCCAATACCTTGGTCAGTGGTGCCATGGGGACGAGCCGTTGGTAGTCGACGCTGCCTTCGTCCCGTTCGGTGATCATGCCGCCGGAGACTTGGGCGGTGCCCATGACAAACAAGATGAAGGCTTGCAGGACCAACAGCGGGATGATCGCGGATCGAGCAGCGCTGACCGGATCGGACTCGGTGCGAATGCCGATCGAGGAGGAGAGGCCAATGATGAACGCCGAAAGGACCAGCGTGATGCACAGTCCCACACCCAAATCGCGCGATCGGAGCCGGGAGCGCACGTAGCGTCGCAGCACGGGGTTGTCCCAGAGCCGCCAGGCGGAGACCTCATTGTGGTTGGAGTCCATCCGGTCGGCGTTCATGGCAGAAGAGGCGGGGTGGCGATCTCGACGAGGAGTTCCTCCAGCGAGGAGCGTCGTTCCTCGAAGGTCCTCAGGCGTACCCGGCGTCGAACCAAAGTCTCCAACAGCTCCGCCTGGGCTTCGTCGTCTCCGGTGAACTCGAAGGAGATCCGGGCGGATTCGACGCGCAGTTCACTGATCGTGGGCTGTTGGGCGAGCCAATCGGCGGCTTCGGACGGCGACGAGAGCAGGCCGAGGGTCAGCAGGCGGCGTGTGTTGCCGAGTTGGGATCGTACTTCATTCACGCTCCCGTGGGCCAACAGTCGGCCTCGGTTGAGGATGCACAACGAGGTGCACATCTCGCTCAACTCGCTGAGGATGTGGGAGCTGATGAGGATGGTTGCTCCAGTGGCGGCGAGGCGTTGCAGGGCTGCGCGGAGGTCCCGTCGGGCCAACGGATCGAGCCCGCTGGCCGGTTCGTCGAGAATGAGAACGCGAGGTTCATGCAGGAGGGTCTTGGCCAAGACCACCCGTTGCGTCTGACCTCTCGACAATTCCCGGCAACCGTTGTTCCGCAGGTTCGACAAGCCGACGGCGTCCAAGCATCGGTCGGCGCGTTGGCGCCGTTGTTGTGCATCGCGCAGCCCGTAGGCGGCGGCGTAGAAGTCGAGGAACTCCCACACCTTGAGATCACTGGGGACCGGAGCCAGATCGGGCATGTAGCCCATCAACCGGCGGGCTTGGCGGGGGTTTTCGGCGATGTCGACGCCGTCGAAGAAGACATCGCCATGGGTGGGCTCCATGAGCGTGGCCAGCACCCGGAAGGTGCTCGTTTTGCCCGCGCCATTGGGGCCCACGATGCCCAGGATCTCGCCCGGTGGTACCGCCAGCGAGAGGTTGTCGACGGCGACAAAATCTCCGTAATCGACCCGCAGGGATCGGATGTCCACCGCGACGCGGCCCTCTCGCGCTAGGCCACCGGCTGGGTAGTCCAGCGGTGGGGAGTTAGGGGCCGAATTCGAATTCATCCCAGTCAGCAGGCAGTTGCACGCCCAACTTGTTCATCTCCCGCGACGCTTCCAGGAATCGTCGTTCGCGATCCGCCTCGTATTCGGCCAGTTGGTCCGGCCGCAGCACCGATCGGAGGGCGTCGCGCGGATGCATGTTGGCGGGCGCGATCTCCCCCGTCACTCCCTCGAGCCGGATCGACGCGTCATAGTCGGGAGACGACTGGGCCATGATGCCGAAGAGTCGATCCGTTTGCGCCGGGTCGAGTCGGACGATGTTGTTGATCCGCTGTACCTGCCTGTCGGCGTACTGCTGGACCCGCTGGGCCCTTTCTTCCAGACGCTCGGCTTTGAACGCCTCCAGTTGAGGTCCCTGGAGCAAGCCTTCCATCACCGGATCCATTCCTTCATCGGTGCGGTCATTGCGCATCGACTTCACCAGCTGCAAGTAGGTGGTGTCGTCGCTGGAAATGAGATCATTCCACTTTTTCCGATCCGCCCGGGATTTTTCGGAGAACCACTGCTGCAGGGTATCTTGTTGGTTGGGGTTCAGGTCGTACTTGCGGGCCAGTTCGCCGATGAGGCTGTCGGCTTGCTGCTTGAACTTCTGTTCGGCGATGCGCTCGAACAGCGGTGACAGATCGCGGAGCAGGGGTTGGGCGGCGCGGAAGAGATCGTCGGAACTGACCGTGCGCCCCTCGCGCAGACGCTGGGCGATTTCGCGGCCCCGGTCATAGGCGGTTTGCGCGGGCGAACGTGACGCACGGGGTCGGGTTTCCTCGAGGGCCGCGATGCGGGTGCGTGCCTGCTGCAACTCGGACTCCAAGTGCTGGATTTGCTTCTCGGGAGAGCCCGCCTCGCCCGGTCTGCTGTGTTGGAACAGGCCGACACCCAGCCCACCCACGGCCAGTCCGATCACCAACGGTAATACAGAGCGGAGACTTTGAGTTGGAATCATAGGAACAGAGGCCTGTTGGGACGAATCCAGCGCCAGGGTGTCTTACTCCCGACTGCGGACTTCGGTGGCTGAAGGGAAGTCGGTCGGGATGGGCAGGGTGACCCGGCCGGTGGCCGCCCATTCGGTGCCGCGCAGGAGGGTGGTGATGAACCCCACGCACTTCTGCGAGGTGAGGTCCGGGCCGTTGTTGTGGCCGAGGGCCGTGTGGAAGACTCGACCTTGACCGAAGGCGATGGTGAAGAGCAGGGGCTCATGTTTGCCGGTCCCGCGGGTCTTGGGGTCCGAAAAGGCCGTGGCCAACACCGTCAGATTTTTGGCCGGTCCGCGCAGGCGATCGTAGAGTTCGTCCTTGGCATGCATCCATTCCAGCGGGAGTCCCTCCATGATGGGGTGCTTCGGCTCGCGGGTGGTCATCTGGAAGGCATGTTGGCTGCCATGACTGCCGCCCGGACCCGGCGAGGCGTCCCGTACGATCTTGCCTTCCCAATAAAGCCACGGTCCGGACTTCTCATTGCGTCCCTCCCAACCGCCGACGCCGATCATCTCGTTGTACTCGGGCCATTGGGCGAAGGCGTTGTTGGCGGCGTGCACCGAGACGAACCCGCCGCCCTTGCGGACGAAGTCGACGAATGCGCTGCGCAGGACCTCGGGCCAGAGTTCTCCGTTGTAGTTGGAGAGCACCACCGCCACGCCGTCGAGCTGGGGCTTCACGGCGGCCATGTCGCCGCCCTTGCCGGGCAGCGTCAGCACTTCGACCGTGAAACGCCCCGAGGCCTCCAGGACCGCCTTGAGGTGCGGCGTGGATGAGCGCCAGTCGTGGTTGTTCTGGCCGTCGATGAGCAGGACCCGGAGCCGGTTGGAATCCGCGGCCAATATCGATAGTGTCATTGCCACGACCAGCAGCACCATTTTGGGAATCATTTGCTCAGTCTGAAATGAAGACGGGTCGGTGGCGAGTCGGAACCCGTCAAACTCCTCGACTTTGGGACCCTGAGACCCCGGTCGGATCGTCGGAGCTTTCGCGGTGTCGCGTGTCGAGTGGCCTCGGTGTCCCCGCGGCAGACCCTGGGCGAGGTGCTTGGGCTCACCGTCACTCGGTGATCGGGTGGTGAGGGCCTCCTTGCCCCGGACCCCCGGCGCGTGGTTCCGTTCGCCCTCTGGTGGCCGCCGGCTCGTTCCGGGGCCACCGGGCTGCCATGCCTGTCCCCTTTGAAGCCCCTACGGCCCGTCCCACCTGTTCACGTTGTCGGCGTCCGGCCACGGCGTGCTGGTGTGCCGAGCTGACACCGGTCGATACGGCGACCCGGGTGGTGCTCCTGCAGCATCCGCGCGAGTCCCGGGTGGCCATCGGCACGGCCCGCATCGCCCACCTGGGGCTGACGCACAGCGAACTCCATGAGGGCGTCGAATTCGCCGGTCACCCGCGCCTCGAGGCACTCCTGGCCCGACCGGGCACGGCCCTGTTGTTTCCCGGCCCCGGAGCGGTGGCACCCGACGCGCTCGAGCACCCGCCCGAGACGTTGATCATCATCGACGGTACCTGGCCTCAGGCGCGCAAGATGGTGGCGCTGAATCCGGCCCTGCGGGCCTTGCCGCGCATCGGGTTCATGCCGCGCAAGCCGGGCAACTACCGCATCCGCCGGGAACCCGACGTGCACTGTGTCGCCACCGTGGAGGCGGTGGTCGAAGTGCTCAGCGCCTGGGAAGGGGACGAGCGGCGGTTCGAGGCTTTGATCCGGGCCTTCGACGCGATGGTGGATCGTCAAATCGCCGCCACCGCCGCCCGCACGGGACCGCCGCGCCGCCGTTTGAAAGGGGCCGACCCCTGGTGGGAAAGCCCATCGATGCCCGACCTCCTGGGGCTGTGGCCGAATCTCGTGGTGGTGGCCGGCGAAGCCAATGCCCATCGGCGTGACAGCCCGGTGCCGGGATCTCCCGAACTCCTCCAGTGCGTGGCCCTGCGGCCGGCGACGGGCGAGGTGTTCGAGGCTTTCCTGGCTCCGCGCCGACCATTGGCTCCGAGGGCTCATCAACACCTCGAGGTGCCTCGGGAAGCGTTGCTCGGAGGACTCTCGGTCGCCGAAGCGACGTCGGCTTGGAACCGCTTCCTCAAGCCCGGGGATCGGTTGGTGGGTTGGGGCGATTTTGCCGTCCAGCTCTGGGCTCAGGAATCGTGGCATCCCGAGTGCGAGCCCATCGATTTGCGCATCGTGGCGGCCCATCGTCTCAAGCGTCGTCCGGGAACCGCCGCCTCGGCCGCGTTGTCCGTCGGAGCCGACCCCGATGGCTCGGCGGTGGCCACCGGTCGGGCCGGTGCGGCGGTGCGGGCCATGACGGCGTTCATCCGGCGACTGCTGGACGAACAGCGGTCGGGCTCCGAGCCGGCGTAACCGCCCGGAGGGTTGCAAGTGGTACCCCTGGCTCAGCGCGTGGCGGTCAGTGTCGGGTAGTCGGTGTAGCCTTGGGCACCGCCGCTATACAGGCTCGAGTAATCGGGTGCGTTCAGAGGAGCCCCGATGCGGAAGCGCTCCACCAGGTCGGGGTTGGCCAGGAATGGCACGCCGTAGGCGATGAGATCGCCCTC
>JAIXXC010000249.1 GCA_027490985.1 Verrucomicrobiales bacterium | reverse complement strand
CGCTTGCCGTCATCGACACCATACACGCCGAAGAGGCAGAAGCTCAGGCACTGCATGCAGTTGGTGCAGCGGTCGTAGTCGATGACCGGGAACCACGGTCGCCAGGCACCCGGAGTGGGGGCCGAGAATTCGGCGCGGGCGGCCTCGGCCTGATCGCCGACGGTGGCCGGGTCGAGCGCTCCCCAGCGGACCTTCGCGGTCGCCTCACCGGTCGGCGGCCCATCGGGTTGCCAACGGCCCACCACCAGCAGCGGCGTGGTGTCGGCGGGGGCGAGCGGCCGCTCGGCACCGGCCCGGGTCACGGCGAAGCCCCGTTCCAGCAGGGCGTTCACGGCGGCCAGCCGGGACTCGGCATCGACAGATTCGGCACCGGAACCTTCATACAGGACGACGCGGAGGGGGCGATCGGACAGGGCCATATCAGGGTTGGGTGGAAGGAGGAGTGACCGGCGGCGGCACCGCTGCGGCAGCCCCGGGGGCATCGGAAGCGGTGACCTTGCCTTCGGGCAGGTTGGGGCGCAGTTCGTTGGAGAAAAGAGACTCGAGCACCTCGGCGGCCGGTTGGGTGCGCATGTTGAGCACCTCGGTGGCCCCGAGGGGCAATGGCGCGTTGGCCGCGGCGAAGAGCCACTTCACGGCCCGCGGGAAGCAGGCGGCGATCTTGACGGGGCCAGCGGCGGCCAAGCGTTTGAGAGCGGGATCGCGGCGGGCGGACAACTCGCAGAGGTCGGGCACGGCCTCGAAGGGCAGGTTGCTCTCGCACAGTCGCTTCAGCACGGCCGCCTTCACCTCGGGCGAAACGACCTGGGCGTACTGGCAGTGGCAGTACAGCAGGGCGGGCGGGGGAACGGAGGGAGACGGACTCATGCGGCTACGGAATCGGCGTGGGTGTCGCGGTGGGTGGGGGTGGGGCGACCCGGCCGGAATTGTTCGGCATGGTCGAGTCGCGCCGAGAGTCCCGGAAAGAGCTGCGGCAGGGCGGCCACGGCGGCTTCGACCGCGGTCCGCAAGGTGCCCGGGTCGGCCTCGACCCGCAGGTTGAGGATGAGTTGTCCCGACTCGGCGGGCCCATCGAGAGTCAGACTCAGTTCCGGGACGAAATCACTCCGGACCAGGCTCACGGCGGCGATGTCGCCCAGGCCGGCGTCGGGGTTGAAGGTCATCTTCAGGTGCGCGATCTCGGCTTCGCCCAGTCGGGTTCGCAGGTCTTCGGCCAGGGCCTTGAGGAGTCGGTTGGCGTCGAAGGGCTGTCCGGCGATGGCCACCGTGGCATTCAACCAACCGAGCAGGGCTTCACCCTCGGCATACAGGTCGTAATCGACGGCCATGGACGGCCGCAGCAGAGGCGCCGAGGTCTGGAGGCGATCGAACCAGGCATCGACGCCGGCTCCGGTGCGCACCGAAACCGCCAGGATGTCCTTGCCGGGGAACGCCTCGGCCAAGGCCGCCTTCAGGCGGTCCAAGCGGGCCTCGTCGAGGAGGTCGCACTTGGTGATCACCAGCAGATCGGCCTCTTCGGCCTGTTTCTTCCAGATGTACACCACCTTGTCGGAAAACTTGCGGGCCGGCGCGATGCCCAGGACCTGCTCGGCCCTCACCGGGTCGATCAGCACGCTCAACGGGGCGATCCGGAAACGGTCGCCGTAGATGCGGCGCAGGGGGTAGGTGACCGTGGCCACCAGGTCGGTGCAGCTGCCCACCGGTTCGGCCACGAAGGCGTCGGGCCGGGTGGCGTCGTCGAGTTTCTGGGCGGCGTCCACCAGCGAATTGAAGCGGCAGCAGAAACACCCGCCGGCGATCTCCTCGGTGGCGAACCCGCGGGCCCGCAGCATGGCGGTGTCGACCAGTTCGCTGCCCTGATCGTTGGTGATCAGGCCCACCCGGAGCCCCTGTTGCAACAACCGCTGGGCCAGCGCGGCCACAGCGGTGGTCTTGCCGGCTCCGAGGAAACCGCCGATCATGAAGTAACGAGCGGCGCCCGGAGGATTGGAAGAGCGTGTCACGGAGATCATCGGCTTTCGTCGGCCTGTTGTTTGGCCAAGATGCGGTCTATCGTCGCATCCAGCAACCCCTGGTACCCCTGCACGTCGAGACAACGCTCGTCGGGTTGGCCTTCGAACCGGTAGAGCCATCCGGCGCCATAAGGCTCCCGGGACAGGATTTCGAGATCGCTGCGGAGGGCGGGGTTGCCCCCGCGGAAGGTGCCGGTGCCCACGCAAAACAAGTCGCTGACCGCCTTGAACCCCTCGATGGTTCCCAAAACGTCACCGGGTTGGATGGAGGCGCCCTCGGCCCGATCGAACTGGATGTCGACCAATTCGCCGAGCATCCGCAGGGCGAACTTGGTGAAGCCCACCTCCCACAGGCCTTCCGGAGTGCGGGACAGCCAGCAATGCGACGGCGCGTATCGGTGGGTGACCGGCAACTGGGTCACGAAGGTGGCCCGCTTGTAGAGGATGGTGGTCGGCGCAGACATGGACGGTCACGCACAGGCTAGGGGAACCGGCGACAAGGGGTAGGGTAAAAATCGGCCCTCGCACTGGATCACCAGGGCTTCACACTGAGTCCGTGCAGTACTTCGACCACAACGCCACTTACCCGCTGTCGGTCGCGGCCCGGGACGCCTGGTTGGAGGCGGCGGAGCGATTTGCGGCCAATCCGTCCAGTCCGCACCGGTGGGGGGCGCGGGCCGACCGGGCCCTGACCGAGGCGCGGGAGCGTGTGGCGACGTGGCTGGGATGCCCGGCCCATGCCGT
>JAIXXC010000297.1 GCA_027490985.1 Verrucomicrobiales bacterium | reverse complement strand
GGAGCGAGGGCGGCCACCTCGCGCTTGGAGACCGACTGCATCCAACCCACCCAGGCCTCGGGATCCTCGAGGCCCGACGCCTTGAGCAAACGGCGCCCCAGAGCTCCGAGTCGGCCGGAGTGTTCCAACTGGCGGATGGCCTCGCGCAGTCCGCCGTAGCCGATGGCGTAACCACTGCCTTGATCACCCAACTGATGTCCCCACCCGCCGGCTTTGGCCGTGACTCCGCGGCGGTTCCGGCCGAAGCAGCAGGAGCCGGTGCCACTGAGGACGATGACCCGGGCCGCCACCGGATCGGTGCCATCCAGGGACGCCGCCTCCAACGCACTGACCAGATCGTGGTCGACCCGGATCGCCACCCCGGGCCAGACGCGGGCCACGCAGCGGCTCAGACGCTGGCGATCCTCCTCGGTGCGAACACCGGCCATGCCGATGCCGATGGCGACCGGCTCGGGCAATTGCGATCGGATCGCGGTGAAATGGTGTTCGAGGTCCGCATCCGAGATCAGGCGCAGATTGGCCGCACCGGACTCGATCCGGGCCAGTGGGGTCCTCTGCCCCACTCCGGCCGCCAGGGCCACGGTGCGCGTGCCCCCGCATTCGATGCCGATCACCACCGTCGAGTCCTTGGCCGTCATGCCTGGAATTGGACGACCGCCCAGCCCCGGACAAAAGCCCAAAGCGTCGGGGCCCTTCCCCCCGGATCCGGGATCACCGGCCGTTCCGGGTTGGCAATCGGGCCTTCCCGGAACAGCTTGGGCCCATGAAGAAGTCCGCGCGTGAACTGCCCATGTCCCGCCCGCCCCTGGAGCGGATGATGCGCATCCATACGGCCATCGCCTCGGGCAAGTATCCGAACGCGTCGTTCCTGAGCCGCGAATTCGAGGTGAGCACCAAGACCATCCAGCGGGACATCGACTTCATGCGCGACCGGATGGGCCTGCCCATCGACTACAGCGCGCAGCGCTACGGGTTCTACTACACCGAACCGGTGGACGCATTCCCCACCCTCCAGATCACCGAGGGCGAGCTCTTCGCGCTGGTCGTCGCCGAGAAGGCCCTCCAGCAATACCGCGGAACCCCGTTCGAGAAGCGCCTGCTCACCGCCTTCAAGAAACTGGAGCGCTCGCTGCCCGACACGGTGTCGCTCAACCTGGCCGAATGGACCCAGACCATTTCATTCCGCACCACGGCCGAGCCGAACGTGGATCTCGGGATCATCGATCGGTTGGCCCAGGCCGCCGCGGCGGGCCAGACCCTGAAGCTCACCTACCGCAAGCCCGGAGCCTCCACCGAAGAGCGCACGGTCGATCCGTACCACATCGGCAATGTCAACGGCGACTGGTACCTCTTCGCCCACGACCACCTGCGCAAGGCCATCCGGACCTTCGTCCCGTCACGCATCGCCCAGGCTGAACCCACCGGGAAGACCTTCCAGCGCCCGGCCAAGTTCGCCCTCGAACGCCACCTCAGCGACAGCTTCGGGGTGTATTCCCGGAGCGGTGATTTCGAGGTCCGCGTCCGCTTCACGCGGGCCGTGGCCGACTACATCCGCGAAAAGCGCTGGCATCCGTCGCAGACTCTGGTGGAACAACCCGATCAGGGGGTGGAATTGCACCTAAGGCTGGGAAGCCTCGAGGAGATCAGTCGATGGATCCTCGGCTGGGGAGCCCAGGCCACCGTGCTCCACCCCCCCGAATTGGTGACACTGATCCGCACCACGGCGACCGAGTTGGTGAAGAACTACCCGCAACCCTGAGTCTCCGCAAAGGAGGTAGAGGGCCCCGTGGGAACCGTCACGACTTCGGAACGCGCGAGGCTTCCTTGGCCGCGTCGGCCGCCCGCCACAAGTACCAGGCGGCCGTGGTCCGATGCGGACGCCACCGCTCGCCGAAGGCCAGCAATGCGCGGGGCTTGGGCTGGGCCTCATGCCCGTAGGTCACGCGGAACCCCTCCCGGACACCGAAATCGTCGATCGGCAGCACGTCCGGTCGGCCGAGCTTGAAGATCAGCAGCATCTCCACGGTCCAGCGCCCCACCCCGCGGCACGCGCTCAGACGCTCGATGATCTCCTCATCGGGGAGGGCCCGGATCTTCCGTGAGGTCGGCACGGTGCCATCGAGGGCCTTGGCGGCGATGTCGCGGAGGGCCGCCACCTTGGAACCGGAAAACCCGCAAGATCGCAGGTCGGCATCGGTCACCGCATCGAGGTCTTCGGGCCGAGGAAAGCGTCGCCCAGGGAACCGCGTCAGAAAGCGCCCCAGGATGGTTTCGGCGGCCTTGCCATGGAGTTGCTGATGCGCCACGGCCCGCACCAGGGATTCGAACGGGGTGCGCTGGGGCTCCGGCTCCAGAGTGCAAGCACCGATCTTCCGGATCAGCCGGCCCATCACGGGATCGGCTTCGGCCAGGCATCGCAGGGCTTCCGGGGTCATGGCTTCAACGGCATCACGGGTGGATCAGGGGTTCCGGTTCAGTCGCCGGACTTCGTTGGAGATCGCGGCCACCTTCTCCGGATCACGCAGTTCGCGGGCGAACTGCAGTTGGCGGATGCGCAACTCCTGCACATCGACATCCGGAGGTGAACCGACGATGAGCTGTTCGAGACAACGGTAGGCCTCGGCCGGTTGCGCGATGACCCGGTGCGCTTCGACGCTGTCCGAGAGCAGGCGTCGCCGCTGCATCGGAGTGGCATTGGTCAGACTCAGGGCGAGCTCGTACCACTCCAAGGCCTTGCGGACCCGGATACCCGACCAGTACAGGCGCCCGATCTTCTCGGCCACGACGGCATGCCGGGTGGCCCAGCGTTGCCCCTCCAGTTGATCGCGCACCGCGTCCGCGGGACGCCCGGCCATCAGCTGGAGATTCGCATTGCGGACCAGCGCATAGGCCGTCGCCGGATCATCGGCCGCATCCAAGCTTTGGCCGTATTCGTTGAGCGGACGACCGAAGGGCCGGTAGAGGGGATCGCCGACGACCACCGTCTGCCACGAGAGCACCGGACGGGCCGCGGTGGAGGCCTCGCCATAGGTCATCCCGACATAGCCCAACCGCTCCAGCAACATCGCGGGATTGGGGGTGAACTCCAGGTAGGGCTCGGCCACACAGCCGAGGGTCGCGGTGACCCCCCGGGCCAGAAGCGGTCCCACCCAGTTCTCCGACGACGACCTCAGGTTGGCCGCGCTGAAGGAATGGAGATGGTAGGCGAAGGCCCCGGGCATGAATTCCACGTTCGCCCGGTAGAACGGGCCGGTGACCCCGCTGTCGTACCAACCCACGTAAAGGGCCACCTGACTCAGGGAGTATCCGACTCCGAGGGTCGCCGGCTGGTGGTCCACAAAGGTTTCGAAACCCAGCCGTTTGGCGGCCGTGGCGGCATTGGTGATCATCCAGTCACCCCACCGATAGGGACCGTTGGTGATGGCCCTGAGGTCGATGTAGGCGTGTCCCCAAAGGCCGCGAGCCTCGGCCTCGAGCGCCTTGTCGACCAGACCGCGGGCGATCTCGGGCGTCGGTCCATCCAGCCGGGTCACCAGGAAGACCCCATTGGTCGGATGCAGGCGCGCCCCATTCGTCGCGCCGACGACCGGATTGGGCGCCACACCGATCGGATCGTCGAAACCCAGGCGGGGCAACAGCGCCAATTCGTCGTCGACCGAGGCGTCGTTGCGCTGGAGGTGGGGCGGGATGCCATTGGTGCTGCTGCGCATCGACGGATCCTGCGGGATGTACCAGGGCACCCCATGACACAGGAGCAGGTAGCGGATGGACGAGCGGGTCAGGCGCACGCGATCACCCGCCGGACCCGGGCGCCCGGAACCCCGAGGCCGAGGCTCGGCGACCCACTCGGCCAATCCCCGGGACAACAGATGCCGGCGCACGGGTTCCTGGATCCCGGAGACATACTCGGCCCGTGAGAGGGATCCCTTCTCGGGCAGCGGAAGTCCCAGGAGCTGCGAGTCGGGCACCGCGCGTCGACGGGCGTAATGGCGTGCGACCGCCTCCGAATCGGGCAACCGGGAATTGTAGATCACCAAGACCTCGTCACCGGCAGCCCGAGCTTCTCGAAGGCCGAGGACCGCCCAACACCCGAGGAGAAGGAGAATCCTCAGCCACCCGAGCCGGTTCGTGCGAGAGGTCGGGAGCATGGGGCTTCAACCCGCTTTCGGCGCCGTCATCCGCGATCCGAGCCGCTCCCGCACATGCCCCATGAAGACGGCGAACGTCTCGTCCGGGGTCTGGCCGGTGTTGTTGATGCGGATGGAATCGAGGGCCGGGATCAGCGCGCCCTTCTTCCGGTGGATGTCCATGCTGTCGCGCCAGGCGCCATCGGTGGACCCGCCGCGATCGGCGATGCGTCGCTGCCGTTCGGCGGCGTCGGCCTCGAGGAAGAATTTCACCGGAGCCAGAGGAAACACTTCGGTCCCGATGTCGCGCCCCTCCATGACCAGGGGACCCAGCGCCGCGCAATCCCGCTGCCGGGCCACCATCCAGTCGCGCACCTTGCCGATCTGAGCGACGACCGGAACGGCCTTCTCGACGACATCGGTGCGAATCTCGGTGGCCGGAAAATAGCCATCCACATGGATCCAGGCCTGACCCTCGATCACACGGAGCTCCCACTTCCAGTTCCGCAACTGACGGATGACCGCCTTCTCGTCGGCCTCGGTCATGGGCTTCTCAAGACGGATGCCGCGCTGAAGGCAATACCAGGCCAGGGTCCGGTACATGGCCCCGGAGTCCACGTAGATGTACCCCAGTTCGCGGGCCATCCGGCGGGAGAGCGTCCCCTTGCCCGAGGCGCTCGGACCATCGACGGCGATCACCTGGGGCAGCTTGAGTGTCTTGGCCTTCATTCAGCGTTGAGTTCGTTCTGGGGGAGCACACGACCGGTGGCGGCATCGAGGATGATCGCCCCGAGACCGAACGGGGGCGCCCCGGCCAGTTTCCGGAAGAAATTCGGGAAGGTCTTGCGCACGCACCGCGGATTGCGCAGGCGAATGCCGGGGATCTTCAGCCCCAGCATGGCGAAGCACATGGCCATGCGGTGATCGTCGTAGGTTTCGATCTCCGCCCCGTGGAGGATCGACGGTCGGATCAACAGACTGTCGCCCGACTCGGCCACGCTCGCGCCGCACCGGGTCAATTCGGTGCGCAGCGCCTCGACCCGTTCGCACTCCTGCACCCGCAATCGGCCGAGGTCGGTGAAGCGCACCGGATGGTCTTCGAGCGGCGCCAGTGTGATGGCCGTCATGATGCTGTCTCCCAGATCCCGCTCGCGGGAGACCTCGGACGGCAGATCCAGGAAATCAGGGTACCGCGCATCGATCTGCCATCCGGAGTTGGGCCAACGGGCCACCTCGACGCGGTTCTTGCCGAAGAGGCGTGAGGCTCCCCAGAAATAGCTGCCACTCGAGGCGTCGGGCTCCACGCGGAACTCCCCGCCCGCATGCGGGAACACCTCGATCAAGCGGCGGGTCATCTCGACGTAGGGCAATTCGTCGGGATTGGCATCGGCCACGCCCACTTCCCAACCGGCCACCCGACCGGGCAGCAGCAGGGCCGACGCGAATTGCGAGCTCTCGGCCACGCTGACCTGACAACTTCCGGGCCGGGGACCCGAGCCATGGATCACCGCCGGCAGACGGTCTCCGGGAGCGTCGACCCGGTATCCCAAGGACCGGAGGGCCTGCAGCAGGGCCGCCTGAGGGCGCTGGTGCATGCGCGGCACGCCCGACAACCGGTAGCACCCCTGGCCCAGGCAAACCATGGCCGCCAGAAACCGGGCGGCCGTGCCCGCATTGCCCACATGCAACTCCAGAGGGGCCGATTCGGTGCCGGCCCGGGGAATGCGCCCGCCTTGCCCCTGCACCTGGATGACCCGATTGGCCTCCTCGGCCAGATCCGGAGCCACCCCGACGGCGAAGCCCATCTGGCGCAGGCATTCGGTCATCACCTGCGTGTCCTCGCTCCAGAGGGCTCCGGTCAGTGTGACCGTGCCCGACGACAAGGCCGCCAGGATGAGGGCGCGATTGGTGATGCTCTTGGATCCCGGCACCGTGATCGACACGAAGGCGGGAGGCGGCGGGGGGACGATCTCAATGAGGTCGGGCAGCGGCATCGGATCAGGCGTTTTTTTTGGACTCGGAATCAGGATAGCGGAGATCTCTCCGGGTTTTGGCCTGACGGAAAAAATCCTCGATGGACTTGGCCTCGCCCGCATCCAGGGCCAGCCGGAATTCGGAGAGGTCTTCGATGAAGACCCCCAGCACCCGCGACAGGTGACGCCGGTTGGCCAGGGCGATGTCGCGCCACAATTCCGGGGAACCCGAAGCGATGCGGGTCGTGTCGCGAAAGCCTCCCGCACACAAGTCGGCCTGCTCCTTGGGGTGGACCGGACTCAGAACGTAATTGGCCAACTCCGCGGCGACCACGTGGGGCAGATGGCTGGACCGGGCCACCAGGTCGTCGTGCAGCACCGGATTCATCTGAAGCACCCGGGAACCCACCGCCTCCCACAGCGAGCGGATCGTGATCACGGCGTCCGGATCGGAAGCGGCGGTCGGCGTCACGACACAGACGGCTCCATCGAACAACTCGGCGCGCGCATGGGCCGGACCGCTCTTTTCGGCCCCCGCCATCGGATGGCTGCCCACGAAGCGCACCCCCGCGGCCTGGGCCATCGGCTCGATCTGGGCCACCAGGTCCGATTTCACGCTGCCCACATCGGTCACCAGGCAGCCCGGCGTCAGATGTCGGGACATCTCTTGGAACAGCTCGGGCATCTGGCCGACCGGAGAACACAAGACCACCAGATCGGCCTCGGTCACAGCCTCCACCAGGCTCCGCGAACAGCGGTCGACCACTCCCAGAGCCAGGCATTCGGCCACCGACGAGGCACGCCGGACGAAGCCCTGGACCTCATCCGCCAAGCCTCTGCGCCGGAGCGCCAGACCCAGCGAACCGCCCAGCAGGCCCACGCCCACCAACGTCACCTTTCGGAAGTGCACACGCCCAACCTACCGAAGCCGGGAGGCGCGAGGGAAGCATTGAACCGCGGACCCACCGGCTGCGACCCATCTCCGGCTCGCACCCGGGTCCGCCCCCACGGCGGGTATCCGGCAGAGCCGACACGCCCGAATCGCACCGTCCGAACCGCTCAGACGATCTCCATCGGACACGGAGGAACCGACTCCAAGAAGGCCTTGCCGTAGCGCTTGGTGAGAACCCGATTGTCGAGGATCACCACAATCCCGGTGTCGGTCTTGGTGCGGATCAGGCGCCCCACCCCCTGCCGGAACTTGAGGATCGCCTCCGGCAGGCTGAAATCGCCGAAGGCATTGCCCCCCTCCGCCTCGATCCGCTCGATCCGGGCTTCCACCAACGGGTGATCGGGCACCGCAAAGGGCAGGCG
Source organism: Verrucomicrobiales bacterium (assembly GCA_027490985.1). GTDB lineage: Bacteria > Verrucomicrobiota > Verrucomicrobiia > Limisphaerales > UBA9464 > SXXZ01. Next base: position 365 of record JAIXXC010000297.1, on the reverse strand, counting down.
GGTGATGATGACATTGCTCAGGGCCTCGCCCGGCACATCGACCCCCTGCCAGAAACTGTCGGTCCCGAAGAGCACCGAGTCGCGGTTCTCTCGGAATTTCTCCAGCATGGTCGACCGGGGCATCCCGGTGTTCTGCACATAGCATTCGACCCCCAGACGCGCGAAAAACGACTCCATGCGCCCGGCCACCTGGAGCATCAGGCGATGGCTGGTGAACAACACGAAGGCCTTGCCGTGGGTGCGCGTGATGAAGTGCTCGATCCAGTGGACCAAGGCGTCTTCGTAGCCGGCGTCCCGCGGATCGGGCATCTTGCCGGCCACGAAGAGCGTCATCTGGCGGCGGTAGTCGAAGGGCGAGCCCACCT
>JAIXXC010000145.1 GCA_027490985.1 Verrucomicrobiales bacterium | reverse complement strand
TGCGTATTCCGACGCAAACCGGACACCAATCCGATTTGAAGTCGGACAGCGTTCCGATTCAAAGCGGACAGTGTTCCGATTGAAGTCGGACAGTCGTCCGGACTGATGTCGGACAGTTTTCCGATGGGATCGGAAGGGTGTCCGGTTTGGTCCGGAACGGTGTCCGATATCGACCGGATGAGTGTCCGACATGGATCGGACCGGTGTCCGACAAGGCAGGAAAGGAGGGAAGCGACGCAGAGTAGAAAACCGCCGTAAGGGTTTGCGTGCCGGAAGGCAACGAAGGCAAGCGACCTGCATGGCACGAGCACCACTACACATGCGTCAAATCAACGAAATCCTCCGTCTCCGCCATCAAGGCCAACTATCAGTCCGCGACATCGCCCGCAGTTGCGGGTTACCCGCCAGCACGGTGGGCGATTATCTCAAACGTGCCGAAGCGGTGAACCTCGGTTGGCCCCTGCCCGAGGGGCTCAGTCAGAAGCAACTTCAGGATCAGTTGCTCGGTTGCCCTCTGCCCACAGCGCCGACATCAGACTCATCCAAACCACTGCCAGACTGGGCTCAGTTGCGTCAGGAGCTGGGGCGCAAGGGCGTCACACTTCAACTGCTCTGGCAGGAATACCGCCGGGAACATCCGGACGGCTACGGTCGCAGCCGTTTCTGCGAGCTCTATCAGCAATGGGCTGGCGCGCTGGATCCGGTGTTGCGCCAGGTTCATGTGCCCGGGGAAAAACTCTTCGTGGACTGGGCGGGCCAGACCGTGGCGATCCACAACCCAGCCGACGGTACGACGGTCCAAGCCCACCTGTTCGTTGCGGTACTGGGGGCCAGCAACAAGGTCTTCGCCGAGGCCTTTCCCAACGAACAGCTCGACTCTTGGATCACCGCCCACTCTCACGCCTACGCCTTCTACAGCGGCGTGCCGAGGGTCACTGTCCCGGACAACCCGAAGACGGCGGTGACACAGCCCTGCCGTTATGAACCCCGCCTGCACCGCAGTTACCAGGAGATGGCCGAGCACTACGGCACCGTGATCCTGCCTGCGCGACCGAAGAAGCCGCGAGACAAGGCAAAGGTCGAGACCGGCGTACAGATCGCCGAGCGGCAGATCCTGGCCGTGCTGCGCGATCAGCGCTTCTTCAGCATCGCCGCGCTCAACGAAGCCATCGCTCCGCTGCTGGTCCGCATCAACGCACAGCCCTTCCAGAAGCTGGAGGGTTCCCGGGAGGAGAGTTTTTTGACGTTGGAGAAGATCCGCCTTCTGCCGTTGCCGTCCAGCCCGTTCACGTTGTCCACCTGGCTCAAGGCCACGGTCAACATCGACTACCACGTCGCCGTCGAGAACCACTTCTACAGCGTCCCGTACACTTTGGTGCATCAGCCTGTCGAGGTGCGGATCACCTCGCAGACGGTGGAGATCTTCCAGTCGGGCAAGCGAGTCGCGGCCCATCAGCGGAGCCATCAGAAGGGGCGCTTTACCACGCTCGATGAACATCGGCCCAAGTCCCATCAGAAGCACCTGCAGTGGACTCCTGGTCGACTTGTCGCGTGGGCCCAGACCGTGGGCCCTAACTGCGCCCGGGTGATGGAGGAGATCCTGCGAAGCAAACCCCATCCCGAACAAGGTTACCGCTCATGTCTGGGCATCATGCGGCTGGGTAAAGCCCTCGGCGCCCAACGGGTCGAGGCCGCCTGCGTGCGAGCCCTGCATTTCAGCACCTGCTCCTACACGAGCATCAAATCCATCCTGCAGAGCAGGCTCGAGAGCCAGCCCCTGGAACACGAACCACCCATGACTAGCCCCGTCCATGAAAACCTCCGTGGCAGCCCCTACTACGCCTGACCTATGCTCTACTCCCAGACCATCGAAAAGCTCCGCGCTCTGAACCTGGAAGGCATGGCACAGGCATTGGAGGAACAACGTCACCAGAAGGACATTACCGGGTTGGACTTCGAGGATCGCCTGGCTCTGCTGGTGGAACGCCAATGGATGTGGCGCGAAAACCGAGGCATGGCCGCACGGCTCAAATACGCCCAGCTCAAGATCACTGACGCCACTCCCGAGGGCGTCGACTATCGCGCCAGCCGCGGCTTGAAACGGGCCCACGTCGACCAGTTGCGCGCCAGCCGATGGATCCAGGAGAAGCGCAACTGCCTGATCACCGGACCAACCGGCGTCGGCAAAACCTACTTGGCGTGCGCACTGGGCCATCAGGCCTGCCGGGATGGGCATCGCACGATCTTCTTCCACGGCCCCAAACTGTTCCGAGCCCTGCGCACGGCCCATGCCGACGGCAGCCTGCCGACCCTCTTGAAAAGGCTGGCCCGAGCCAGCCTGCTGATCGTCGATGATCTCGGGACCGTTGCCGCTGCCGAAAAACCCTTCCGGGACTTCCTGGAGATCATCGATGACCGCCAAGGGGCAACCCTGATCACCAGCCAGTTCCCGGTAGACCAGTGGCATGAACTCATCGCCGACGCCACTGTCGCTGACGCCATCCTGGACCGGTTGATCCACAACGCGTATCGGTTCGAACTCAAGGGCGAATCCCTGCGCAAGCGCCCGGACCAAAAGCCTCCTTCGGACTGACGAGTCGGCAGGTCGTAGGCGCGCCTATTGGCACGGGCCTGGGGAGTCCGTTACGCGTGGCGACCGGCAGCGAAGCGAGCAGGGGCTTGAAGCCCTTCGCCGCCGCTCCCCGGCCCGAGCCAATGCACGGCGCGTCGAGTCACCCGAACCCAAGAAACGTCGCTTCGCTCCGAAGCCGGAATCAGGTCCGATTTTCTTGCCTCATATCGGACAGTTCTTTATTGGTCACCTCCGAGCGTCGCTTCGCTCCGACCACTGTCCGATATCGTCGGATCAGTGTCCGATACGAATCGGAACAGGTGTCCGCTTTCATCGGAATACGCAGC
>JAIXXC010000067.1 GCA_027490985.1 Verrucomicrobiales bacterium | reverse complement strand
TCCCGCGGCTCTCCCTCATCAGCATGCTTGCACCCGAACACCGCCGACCGTTGACTCCCCGCGCGCCTCATCGGATCGGCGCATCACCGTGAAGTCCAACCCGCCTGGGAAAACAGGCTACTTTGTGCTCGAGGGCACCAACGCCTTCGCCGCCTCATACTATTTCAACTACCTGATGTTCCTGCTCCAGCAGGATCACGGGTTCTCCAACCTCGACAACCTCGCCCTCGGCGCGGTCCACGGATTCCTCTACGTCGGCGCCTCCTGGTTCGCCGGACGCTTCGGTCAACGCCACGGGTATTTCACCAGCCTGCGCATCGGATTCGGCGGCATGGGAGCCGGCGTCGCCTTGGGTTGGCTGCTCCCCGGCACCACCGGGCAGATCTTGGCACTCCTCGTCTGGACCGTAGCCATGTGCTTCACCTGGCCCATGCTCGAGGCCCTGGCCTCGGAGCGCGAACCCAAGCATCGCCTACCGCACCGCATCGGCCTCTACAACGTCATCTGGGCCGCCACCGCCGGCCTGGCGTACTTCATCGGCGGCACCCTCTTCCAGCACCTCGGAAAGACCAGCCTCTACTGGTTGCCCCTGATCATCCACGCCCTCCAGTGGATGAGTCTCGGATGGCTCGAACGCCGCTATGCCCCGAGCGTCTCCACCACCCACCCCTCGGCCCCCACCGCACCCAATGGTCACCCGATCCCGCAACGGGAGGTCCGGATCACCCGTGTCTTCCAGAAACTGGCGTGGATGGGCAACCCCTTCGCCTACATGGCCATGAACACCGTCATCGCCGTCGTACCCAGCATCGCCGAGCGTGCCGGACTCGGCATCGAAGAAGGTGGTCGCCTGATGTCGGCCTGGTTCATCGTCCGGACCCTGACCTTCGCCGTCCTCTGGGCCTGGCACGGCTGGCATTACAGAGTGGGCTGGTTCCTCGGATCCTTCCTCCTCCTCATCGTGGGGTTCATCACCGTCATGACCACCCATCATCTCTGGATGCTCGTGGCCGCCCAGATCGCCTTCGGCTGGGGCACCGGACTCATCTATTACTCGTCGCTCTTCTATGCGATGGACGGCAGCGACACCCATGGTGAACACGGTGGAATCCACGAGGCCTTCATCGGCCTCGGCATGGGATCGGGCCCGGCCATCAGCGCTCTCACCCTCTGGCTCTCCGGTGCGGCCATGGCACCGGCCGTCGCCGTCGGGGTCGCCCTGGTCGGCGGATGGACCTGGTGCTGGAACGTCGGCCGGGGAACGCGGACCCCGACGGGAGACTCCTGAAATGGCACACCGGTTGACCGGGCCATGAAATCGACGACTCTCCCCAGTCAACGACTCGCCCTTCCACGTCCCGGAACCGGAGGTGCTTTCCGGTAACGGCCGGAGCCTTCCCGCGGTCTCAGCATCCAGATCCATGAACCTTCACCGCACCCCGAACAAACCCGACGGCTTCACGCTGATCGAACTGCTGGTGGTGGTGGCCATCATCGGCATCCTCACCAGCATGCTGCTGCCCTCGCTCGCCGCGGCCAAGGGCTCGGCCCAGCGCATCGCCTGCCTCAATCACGAAAAACAACTGGGTTTGGCTCTCCACCTCTATGCCGGTGACCACGCGGGCCGATTCCCCCCGAGGCTGCTCACCAACCGCTGGTGCACCACCCTTCGTCCCTACTACGTGGACCTGAAAATCCTCAAATGCCCCGTCGATTCCGGGGCCAAGGGCAGCACCAACATCCCGGGAGCCGGTGACCGCGTGGCCGAATACGCCCCGCGCACCTACCTGATCAACGGCTTCAACGACTTCTACCGACGGCGGGTGGGAGCGGCGCAGATGCCCGAGTTCCGCACCCAGGGCAATGGCGAGGTCGTCATCGGTGAGAACGACATTCCTGAACCCTCGCAGACCATCACCTTCGGCGAGCGCGATTCGGCCAGGGTCACCCATTTCCACATGGATTTCGACGCCCTCGACGACCTGAGCGCCCTGCACCAGAACCGACACGGCACGTCCATCAAGACAGGCCGCGGCGGTGGGTCCAATTACGCCATGGTCGACGGCCATGTCGAATTCCTCCGGTACGGTCGATCGTTCAATCCCATCAACCTCTGGGCCGTCAACCCCGAGGAACGCAACATCGGCGTCAGCCTGCAATGAGCCGGAACCGCCCATGAACCCGAACCGTCGCCCCTGGATCCTCGCTGCGCTGGTCCTGCTGCTGAGTGGCTTCTACGTCGTCGCCTTCACCGACTGGCTGGCGCCCCAGCCCATCGAGATCGCCTCGCAAATCCGCCCGGTCATGCAGCCTCCCCGATTTGGTCGGCGCGGCCCCAAGACCTCGGCCCCGACCTCCGAAAAACCGACCGAGGCCGAACCCTCGGGCGGCGTGGCGCGCGTGACCTTCAGCCTCGACGGCCGCTACCGGCTCACCTCGGTGCGTGTGTTCGCCCTCGACGCCCAAGGCGAACCCGCCAAGAAAGTCTGGGACCTCACCGGCAAGAGCCG
>JAIXXC010000059.1 GCA_027490985.1 Verrucomicrobiales bacterium | reverse complement strand
CCGCCGCCTCCGCGCCGACGCTCGGAGTTGCGGCGTTCCATCTTCTTGATGTGCTCTTCCAACAGGTGCTTCTGCTCGTCGTCCAACAGGGGCATGACTTGTTGGTGCATGCGTTCGAAGCAGGCCTTCATGCGCCGTTCGGTGTCCTGATGGATTCCGGAGACCTCGGTTTCGGAGGTCTTGAGGAGCGGTTCGATCTTGGAGACCTGATCGGGGCTGAGGTGGAAGTCGGTGGTCCACCGCTTGAGGATGCGCTCCGACATGGCCCCCGTTTCGCGGGGAGGGCGGGGCGGTGGCGGTTTGGCCGCGAAGGCGCGGGCTCCGAACACGCCCGCCACCGCGCCGGCGACGAAGGTGGCGGCCAGATAACCGATGATCGCATTGCGGCTCAAGGCACTCATTGCAGGGCGAGGTACACTTCAGGCTCGGGCACCACGAAGGCCTCGTCGACCGAGTTGTTGGACGAGGCGCTGACCGAGAGCAGGATGGCGCAGAGCGCGGCGCATCCGGCGAAAGCGACCCCCCAACGGAGAACGGCGAGCAGGTCGATGCCCTCGGCCTCGGAGCGGGCCCGGCGCAGGGCGGCCAACACCCGCTGCTCGAGCAGGGGGTCTGGCGCGGAGGCGGCGACCTCGTGTCTCCTCACGCTGGAGGCGGAGTTCAGCAGACGATCCAACGGATGGGTTTTCATGGGCGGACTTCCTCCATCAATTCAGTCAGGTGTTTCTTCATCTTGGCCCTGGCGCGGAAGGCTCGCACCTTCACCAAAGCCCCGCTCCAACCGGTGATCGTCCGGACCTCTTCGACGGATTTCTGCTCCAAGTGGAGCAGGGTGATCACCAGACGGTCTTCAGGGTTGAGTCGTGCGAGCATCTTTTCCACCAGTTCCCGCGAGGCCAGACCGTCTTCGGGCGACAGGTCGTCGTCGGTGGAGGCGAGGTTCTGGATCACTTGCTCCTCCTCCTCACTGAGATCGGACAGTCGCCACTCTGGCCGGATTTTTTCGTGGGCAATCTGATTCAGGCAGGTGTTCACCGCAACCCGCGACACCCAGTGCTCGAAGGGCACGGCGCCTCGGTATTGGTCGATTCGGGTGAACACCTTGACGTACACGGCTTGAATGAGGTCTTCCTCGCTGGTTCTCCGGGGCAGGTGCGACCTCACGATTTTGACGATCAACCCATGCAGGTGTTGCATGAGGACGCGAGCCGCATCCTCATCGCCCGCCCGCACGCGTTCCACGCAGGCGGTCACATCCAGCACCGGTTCTTCCATGCTCAAATCGGAGAGCACCCCTGACTGTTCCAAGCGACCGCTCCCGGGTCCCGGCGGTTACAGTGATCGGACCTCCGGCGATCCGCACGGTCTCTTTTGGGGCTTTATTCCACGGGGGTGGGCTGGTTTTCTGGCCCGGCCCATGAAGACCGTCGCCTTATCGACCCTGGTGGCCCAGTGCCAAGCCTGGATGACTCCGGACCGCTACCGCGACTATGACCGGGCGCGCAATGGACTGCAGGTGGAGAACCGCGGGCACGTCCGCAAGATCGCCGCGGCGGTGGATTGCACCTTGGCCACCGTGCGTCTGGCCGCCGCCTCGGGAGCCGACCTGATGGTGGTCCATCACGGCTTGTTCTGGGCCGAAACCCGCCCGTGGACGGGTCCCCGCATGGCGTTGATCCGGGCCCTGCTGGAGGCCGATCTGGCTGTCTATTCCATGCACCTGCCGCTGGATGCCCACAAGACCCTTGGCAATGCCGCACAATTGGCCCGTCGGTTGGGATTGCGTCGCCTGAAGCCCTTCTTTCGGCATGAAGGGGAATCCATCGGCTGGCGAGGTGAGTGGGACCTCGACCGGGGAGCCCTCGGGCAGCGGCTCGGGGAGATCCTCGGGCGCGCTCCCATTCTGCTGGCCGGGGGAGGGCAGCAGTGCCGTCAGGTGGGCATCTGCACCGGGGGAGCCGGAGCCGAACTCACCCAGGCCGCCGCCGAGGGGGTGGATACGTTCATCACCGGTGAAGGCCCGCATTGGACGCATGCGCTGGCCGAAGAGGCTGGGATCAACGTCTTTTACGGGGGGCATTACGCCACCGAAACCTTCGGGGTGAGGGCGTTGTCCGAGAAGCTCGGCCGTGAATTCGGCCTCCCCTGGGAATTCATCGACCATCCGAGCGGCCTTTGACCGCGGGCGGCGCCCGGACCGACTTTCGGTGCTGGGGCTGTCACTCCGGGCCGGTTGGGCCACGGGGATATCGATCGTATTCGCATCCTCGGTGAGACAACAAAAAACCCCTCCCGGGAAGGGAGGGGTTGAAAGAACCGACTCTGGATTGACCGATCCGATGGATCAGACGATCAGAACTTGTAGACGACGCTGGCCGTGAGGCTCAGGTCGTTCTTCTGACCGTTGAACGGATTGGCACCGCCGTCCACAGCGCGGTCCCAGCGGAACTCGCCGCGGGTCAGCACGTTGGACCAGAGGGCGTAGTCCAGGGTGAAGGTCTCGCCGATGATCTTGTCTTCGACGCGGCCGGGCAGGAAGGCACCGTAGCCGGAGCTGGCGTACTCGAAGCGGTTGTTGGCCTTGAGCTTCTCGGTGATCTGGTAGCCGGTGTAGAACGCGTAGGCGTTGGCGTAGCTGTTGCCCAGCGCGCCCGTGCCGCCGCCGTTGAACAGCAAGTCGGCGCTGGCGCCGAGCGAGAGTTCCTTGATCGGGGTGGCGAGGGAGACGCCGACGTACAGGAGGGTCGGGTCGTTCTTGGAGCCCTTGGCGTCACCGTTGACGGCGCCGACATAGAGGGAGCTGCCAGCGAGCCAACCGGTGCTCTCCGGAGCCTTCACGACCACGGATCCCATGTACACCTTGGAGGACTCGGCCAACATACCGCGCATGCTGCTGCCGGCCTGGCCGGAAGCGAATCCAGCAGCGGTGAGGCTGCCACCATTCAGACCGAAGCCGCTGTCGCCATTGGCCACGCCACCGGACACGCCGATGATGTCGTTGACCTGATAGCTGGCGAGGATACCGGTGTGTCCGAACGGCTCGAGGTTGTTGAAGCCGAGGCTGCGGGAGAAGTTCGGGTTGGCGTAGGAGTCGGTGACTTCGTAGCCGACGATCGGGTCGAACTGGCCGAGCTTGAAGTCGATGCCGTTGCCGATCGGGGCGCGCAGAGCAGCGTAGCCCTGCTTGATGGCCACACCCGAGGTCAGGGCGCCGGGCATCACGTTGGCGTCAGGGCCGAACATGGTCTCAACCTTGTAGCCGGCGCTCCAGGTGCCCTCGTCGATGGGCTTCTCGAGCTGCAGCTTGATGGTGTTCACGTTGAACCCATCCTGACGGTCGGAACCCGTGTTCGCGAAGCGATTGGCGACCTGGCTGCCGGAACCGAAGTTCCAGATGGCCGAGGTGTCGACATAACCGCTGAGGGTGGTCGAGCTGAGCGCCGTGTTGACCGGGTGAGACTCATCGGCCTGCACCGCGGAAGCGAGGCTCACCACGCCGGTGGCGGCCAAAGCGACTGTCCACTTGTTAAACTTCATGTTGTTTCCTGAGTTCTGCGTTGTGTTTGACTGCAATAATCAATCTACAAGCTGAGGACACAGTCCACAGCCCCCGCCGAAATGGCGGAAATCACGGGCGAGACAGTAGGAACCGGGGTTGTGTTGTGACAATACTTTTTTTGTTGTTCGAATCGAACGTCGATGCCCCGGGGCGGGCCTGTTTCATTACAGATTCTGAATCACACGCCGCAATTCGGAGGCGATCTGAGTTCGACGTTCCGGAGACAGGATGGGGGATCCGTCTTTTTCGGTGATGTAGAACGTATCGATGGCCGCCCCTTTTTCCGTTACGATCTTGGCCAACACGAGGTTGATTCCCAGCTCGCTCAGGGATTGGGATAGCGAGAAAAGCAACCCCACCCGGTCTTCAGTCTCGATGTCGATGATGGTGATCCCGCTGGGGGTCGTGCCTTCGAAGCGGATGTCCGGCTCCAGATGCTCTCCGGCCAGGGCCTGATAGAGTGGACGGGTCTGGGCGGCGATCTTGCGGACGGCCGGGCGGATGTCCAAGCCCTTGGCCAGAACGTCCCGGATGAGCTTTTCGAAGCGTTCCCGCACGGCCGGGTCGGGGGCCGCGCCGGTGCGGGCGTCGGTGACATGGAAGCTGTCGAGCACCACGCCGTCATTCCGGGTGAAGATCTGCGCTGAAAAGATGTTCAGGCCGGCGGCGGTCAGGGCCCCTGTGAATTTTGTGAACAACCCGGGCCGATCCCAGGTGCAGAAATGGACCTTGGTCCAGCCCCGGTCCTTGTCTTCGTTCCACAACACGGCCGGTTCGAGGGCGCGATCCTCCTGGGTGAGCTGGAGGTGGATGAACTGGTGGACCAGCGTCAGGTCCCGCGCGATCTGCCGGGGAGAGTGGATCTGGAAGTAGCGGGCGGGCAGGCCATCGAAGTGGGCCGCGATCTCTTCGTCGGAAAAGGTCTTCGGAAGCAGTGCCTGCACCTGCTCGCGCAGCAGTTGCCTTTGGCGGAGTTCGGCCTCGATGAATTTGGTGGTTCCCTGAAGCGCCTGCGCCGTCTTCTTGTGGAGGGTGAGGAGCAGCGAATCCTTGAAGCTGTTCCACAGGGTGTCGCTGGTGCCCATGGAATCGGCGAAGGTGTGCAGGGTGAGTAGGTCGAGGTTTTCGGTCCCCTGGATCTGGGCGGCGAAGGTGCGGATCACCTCCGGGTCGTCCAGATCCCGTCGCTGCGAGGTCTGCACCATGGTGAGGTGGTGCTCGATGATGAGCGACAGCGTGTGGGCGGTGGTGCCGTCGAGCCGGAACCGCTTGGCGACCTTGAGGACGAGTTCGGCTCCCACCAGTTCGTGGCGGCGCCCGGGAAAGGCCTTGCCGCAGTCGTGCAGCAGCAGCGCCAGATACAACACGAACGGGCGTTCGACGCGGCGGAACAGATCGGTGTAGCCCGAGAAGGGTCGGTTCTCGGCTCCCCAGACCTGGTCGAGCTTGGCCACGCAGGTCAGCGTGTGTTCATCCACCGCGTACTGGTGGTAGAACTCGTGCTGCACCAGGTTGGTCATCTTGCCGAACTCGGGCAGGAACCGGCCGAGGAGCCCCACCTCGTGCATGGCGCGCACATAGGGCGCGACATTCCCGCGCTGGTTGAGGATCTCGAGGAAAGTCGCCTGATAGTGCGAATTGGCCTTGAAGGAGCGGTCCACCAGCGACACCTGCTGGCGGAGCAGTTGGGCCAGGTCGGGATGGATCTGGAGACCGCGCTTCTGCGCCTCGAGGAAGGCCCTGAGGATGCGGCCCCGGTCCTGACGCAGGATGCCCCGATCCACCATGTGGAGTTGGCCGTCGACGATCCGGAACCCGTCGAACTCCTCGGGCTTGGCGGCCCCGCGCTGTGGCTTTTTACCCTTGGCCTTGCCCGGGCTGGGGACGAGAGCCAGACGCTGTTCGAGGGTTCGGGTGGTCAGGTACAGGTTGCGGGCGTGGGTGTAATACTCCCGCATGAACGCCTCGGTGCGGGCCCGGGGTGACCGATCGGTGAAGCCCAATCCGTGGGCCACGGCCGGCTTGACCGTCGGAGTCAGGGTTTCGGCCGCCCGCCCCGCGACGTAGTGCAGTTCGTTGCGGGTGCGCAGGAGGAAGTCGTAGGCCGCCTCCATCTGCTTGCGCTCGGAGGCGTTGATGAACTCGGCCTTCTGCAGGTCCATCAGCGAGCGGGTGCCGTGCTTGAAATAGGCCATCCACAAGAGGTTCTGGAAGTCCCGCAGGCCGCCGACCCCGTTCTTGACATTGGGCTCCTGCAGCGCCGGCGAGTTGCCGTGTTTGGCCCGTCGGGTGGACTGATCGGCCAGGCGCTGGGCGATGTATTCGTCTTCGTGACGGCGCACGCAGCGCTTGACCACCTCGCGTTGGAGTTGCTCGAAGAGGGGTTCATCGCCGGTCACCCGTCGGGCCTCGATGAGCGCGGTCTTGGCCTGCATGTCCTCGTTGGCCAGCCGGATGCAGTCCTCCACGGTGCGGACCGCATGGCCCACCTTCAGGCCGATGTCCCAAAGCGTGTAGAGCAGACCACCGGTCCACTCCGACAGGGTCTTCATCTCGGGCCCTTCCGGGGCGAGACCCTCGGCGTGGAGGAACATCAGGTCGATGTCGCTGAACGGGTTGAGCTCTCCGCGCCCATAACCGCCGAAGGCCACCAGCGCCACCTGCGGGGCCTTGCCTTTGGGTGCGGGGAAGACGCTCTGGATCGAGGTCCAGAGGTGCCGGATGAGCACATCCATCATCGCGGAGCGGGCCCGGCAGACCTCCAGCCCGCTGGCTCCGCCTCGATGGAGGATCTGGAGCCGATGGCTCTCGACTTTCAGGAATCGCTTGTATCGGGGGAGTTCGTCCGCCGGCTTGCTCAGGGGTGGCAGCACGAGCTGTTTGCGGGCGCTCTCTTCGATCTTCGCAATCAGGGGATTCATCGGCGCGCCCACCGTGAGCCGATTGGCGCGACCGGGCAAGGATGTCGGTCCGGAAGGCGATGGGAATCATCGACGCATCGGATCGGCGGATCGGCTCATGCCTTGTCAGCCCGAGTTCGCTTCGCCACCGTCGGGCACCGAGATCATGTCGCCGCTGCCCTACGAAATCGCCCTGGCCCTCCGCTACCTGCGGCCCAAGCGGACCTTCGTCTCCATCATCACGCTCATCTGCGTGCTGGGGGTGACTCTGGGCGTGGCGGTGTTGATGATCGTGATCGCGGTGATGACCGGCTTCGGGGAGCAGCTGCGGGAGCGCATCCTGGGTTTCAATGCCCACCTGCATGTGCAGGCCGTCGAAAAGCCGCTGGCCGACTGGCGGAAGGTCGCGGCGACGATCTCCTCCAACGCGTCGGTCCGGGCGGTGGCTCCGTACGTGCTCACCCAGGTGCTCATGGAAACCCAGCCGGAGAAGGGCAATCCACGGCCGTTCGCGCCGGTGCTGCGTGGGGTGGATCCGCTCTTGGAGCCGCGGGTTTCGGAAGTGCCGGCCGGTTTGATTTCCGGGAAATTCGATGTCGGCCCGAACAAGGTTCTGATCGGCGTGTCGCTGGCCGAAGCCCTCGGCCTCAAGGTGGGCGACTCGCTGGCCGTCTACTCGCTGCCGGCCCTCAAGCGGATGCATGAGGCCTGGGAATCCGGACGCAAGGAGGTGGATCCGCCCCAGAAGTTCCAGGTGGCCGGGGTGTTCGATGCGGGTCTCTACCAGTTGGAGATGTCCGCCATGCTCACCGGCTTGGGCGACGCCCAGGAT
>JAIXXC010000318.1 GCA_027490985.1 Verrucomicrobiales bacterium | reverse complement strand
TCGGTCGGATTGAGCGGGATGAGGTTCACCTGCGAGGGGATGTCCTGGAGCAACCGCCCGAGGGCATGGGCGTGATCTGGGCCGTCGTTGCGGCCTTCGATGAGCGTCCACTCGAAGAAGATCCGGCAGCCGAGGGTGGCGGTGTGTTCGCGGCAGGCGTCGATGAGTTCGTCGAGCGGCCACTTGCGGGCCACCGGGATGAGCGCGGCGCGTTCGGCCTGGGTGGCCCCGTGTAGCGAAACCGCCAGACGCACGGGTTGGCGCTCGGCCGTCAGCCGACGGATGCCCGGCACCACGCCCACGGTGGACACGGTGATCTTGTCGGCCCCGAGCGACAGCCCGGCCGAATCCCGCAAGATGGCGATGGCTTGCATCACCGCGTCGTAATTGTGCAGCGGCTCGCCCATGCCCATGAAGACGACGTTCCGCAGCCGCTCGTGCCGATGGAACACCGACGCATGTCGTGGGTTGGCCAAGGCCGGGACTGTGGACTCCGGTTGGTCCGAGCGGGGTGCCGTCTCGCGCAACACCCGGTCCACATGGAGCAATTGGCCCACGATCTCTCCGGCGGTGAGGTGCCGGGTGTAGCCCCGTTGACCGGTGGCGCAGAACACGCACCCCATGGCGCAGCCCACCTGCGAACTCACGCAGGCGGTCGTCCGGCCGCTGTAGCGCATGAGCACCGTCTCGATCACTTCGCCATCGGGCAGCTCGAGCAGGTATTTGCGCGTGAAGCCGTCGGAGGAACGGGTTTCCCGGATCACCGGGGGGAAGTGCAGGCGATGATCGCGCAGCACCCGTTCCACGAAGCGCGGTGGCAGGCGATCCGACGTCTGGAACTCGCGCAAGCCCGCTTGATAGAGCTGGTACCAGAGCGTGCTGGCATGCACCTCGGCGAACCCCCAGGCCTGGGCCGTGGCCTTCCACTCCGCCCGGGTCATCCCCAGCACCTCCGCCGGCGTGGCGGGCGGAGGAATCTCAGCGTTGATTGGAGCGTCGGCCTCGGACATCGGCCCCGAGCCTAGGCCAATGGCTTGCGCGGCGGAAGGAAGGTTAGGCCACCCCATCGGTGAATCCTTCATCGGGCGACAGCCTTTGGATTGGTCGGTCGAGGCAGCGTTGAATCGGAGCGAGGGGGCTGATGCGATTCAGTGGAGTGTCTCTGGAATCGTTCCTATGGTTTTCCAAGTTGGGAGCCTTGCAGGGTTTCCCACCGATACTTCAACCGTTCATCCATCGTTCATCATGGGACTCCTCAGCAACCTGCTCGGCAACGCGTCCGAGGTCGACATCGCCAAGATCCAGGCCGAACTCGAACCGGTGCTCGTGCCCGGCGAGACCATCGGCCGCGGCTTCAAGGTGTTCCGCGACCTGTTCATCTTCACCGACCAACGGCTCATCCTGATCGACCGGCAGGGGATCACCGGCTCGAAGGTGAGTTATCATAGTGTGCTCTATCGGAACATCACCCAGTTCAGCGTGGAGACCGCCGGGTCGTTCGACGCCGATTCCGAACTCAAGATCTGGGTGTCCGGGGGCGGCCTCCCGATCACCAAGGAATTCAAGCGCGGCACCGACGTGGTGGGCATTCAAAAGTATCTGGCCTACTGCGTGTTTGGCGGTGCCATCGAGCGGCGCTGACCACGGCCGGAAAGTTTCGTCGAGCAGCGGACAGATCAGGACCGCTTACGGTTCTCCGGATCTTTCACGACATCCATGCCAGGCCTTCGCATCGAGTGAAAACGCGCCCCCGTCTCCCACAGCCAACGAGGTGATGGCTCGGCTTCGGACGACCTTGTTTACAAGGAAAGCGGTTCCATCGAAACGGGCCTTCAGTTCCCGTTCCGGCGGCTGCGGCGGATGGGCGGCACGGCCCGATCGATGACCTGCCCTCGGGCTTGGGGGGATAACGAGGTCTCCGCTTGGGTCCGAAGAGCGTTCTCCAGCACGGCCTCGTAGACTTTGATCTGGCTGGTGGCCAGAACACTGTCGAAATCGTTGGTGGTCGAACGGACCAGCTTGTTTTTGGCTTGGGCCAGCTCGGTGACCAGTCTCACGGTCAATTCCCCCCTCGCCCTTCGGTAGTCCTCCAGGTTTCGCATATTCCTATCGACCGCTTGTTCGGCCAGCGTGTTGGCCAGGTCGGCGGCCAGTTTCGGATCTTCGCTCGCCATGCGGATCTCCAGGATGGGCGAATTGCGGTATTGCGAAACCTGGATCCGGTCGGTGAGGCGATCGACGCAAGCGGCCGGATCCAACGACCATCGCTTCGGCAATTCGTGGATCTCCGACACGGTCGCCAGGTTTGCCGGAGATTGGATGGCCTGCATGGACGTCATCACGGTGTAGCCATCTTCTGACTCCAGTCTCAGGCGAGCGGTCGCGACGTAAAGACGGGAGCCCAGAACGAGGGAAACCAGGGCGATTCCAAGGCCGACCACGACCAGGGCGAGGGTCATCCGAACCCAGCCCTTCCGGGAGGCGGTTGTTCCCGTGGATCCGGCCGGTCGACCTTGCAGCAGGCGTCGGACACGGGAGGCCACGGAGCCGTCGGTGGCGGCCAAGGCCAGGGGTGCGGTGGCGTGCGCCCGCTCGGCCAGCGTCACCAGGGCTTCGGCCAGGGAGTGCCCTTCGCCTTGGGCCTCGAGGACCCGGTCGTCGCAGCGATGTTCGCGCTCGCGGCGGATCTGCTCCGACACCCACCACACGGCCGGATGGTAGAAGAGCAGGGTCTCGACCGCGCGCTGCAGCAGGTGGATGAGCGGATCCCGTCCGTGTACGTGGGCCAATTCATGCAGCAAGAGCGCCTCGATTTGCAGTCCCGGCAGGCTCTGGAGCATGCCGAGCGGCAGCACGAGCATCGGCCGGAACCACCCGACGAGGAGCGGGCCATGGACGCGGGCGGATTCCCGCAGGGGTACCGGGCGTCGGAGGCCCAGTTGTCGACCCAGGGAGTCGCAGCGCTCCTGCCACGCCAAGGGTGCGGGCGAAGTCTCACGGGTGGCCCATCGATGCAGTCGCCACGCGCCGCCCAGCAGGCGCAGCGCCGAGACCGCCACGCCCACACTCCAGATCGCGGTGATCCAAGGCAGGATCCACGGAGCGAGGATCCCGGAACCGCCTTTGGCGGCCGTGGCGATGGGGCCTGAAACGGTATGGGTCGCCGGCACGGGAGTCTCCATGGGGGCGATCGGGGCCACCACGACCCCATCGGTTTTCAACGCGAAGAAGGTCGCCACCGGTGCCACCGCCATCAGGGTCAGGGTGGCGCAGGCCAAGGCGTGGCGATCGGAGGCGGAGGCGTTGCGGAGTCGGCGCAGGGCCACGGCGAGGCCGGCCGCCAACACGGTGCCTTGCCACAGGAAATGGAGCAGGGCCTGGGCGGCGGGGATCATCCAGGGGGCCGACAAGTCAGCAGAGAAGGGGATCATGGGCGGCGGGTGTCGAGGGTGTTGAGGAGTTTCCGCAGTTCGGTGAGTTCTTCACGGGAGGGCTTGCGGCCGGACAGGGCCTGCAGAACCAGCTTCTGGACGGACCCGCCGAAGGCGCGATCGAGCAGGTCGTCCACCAGTTGCCGCTGGGTCTTCTCCTCCGGTTGCGACGGGGTGAACACATGGCTTTGCTGCGAGTCGTCGCGCTTGACCAGACCCTTCTCGGTCATGATCTGCAGGAGCTTGAGGATTGTGGTGTACCCGGTCCCGGACTCGGAGCGTTCGACCACCTGACGGACGGTGGAAGGTCCGTTGGCCCAGAGGACCCGCAGGATGGACAACTCCGCCTCGGTGGGGCGTCGGTGTTGGGGAGGCATGGACGAGAACGTGTACGAGGGGCTTCGTAGATTCAACGAAGAACTTCGTAGACCGGTGCCTGACTCGATTGGAATCGATTGGATTCGGTGGGTTTCGGCCGTTCCGGGAGCTTGGCCAAAGTACGGGAATCCGTTGTATCGTTCAAAAACGACAGAACCATTGACAAAGCGACAACTGTAGCGATACGGTGACGCCCATGATCACCAACGCCTCTCTGCCGGAACTCACGGAGTCCGAGTGGGCCGTCATCAAGGCGGTTTGGCAGCTCGAGCCGTGTCCGGCGCCGACCGTGCAGGAGCACCTGGCCGGCCAGCGCGACTGGTCGGTCTCTACGGTCCGCACGGTGATGGAGCGCATGGCGGCCAAGGGCCTGCTCACCTCCGAGAAGCTCCGCAACCTGACCCTCTACCGCTCGGCGGTGTCGCGCCAACAGGCCCAATTGGGCGAACTGCGCTATGCCCTGAAGAACGCCTTCGATGGCGCGCTCACGCCCATGGTGCAGTGCCTGCTCGAATCCGAGCGCCTCGACTCGGGCCAGCTGGATCAGCTCGAGGCCCTCATCGCGGCCCAGCGTCAGGCCCGAGCCATCAAAATCCGCACCCGTAAACCCTGATCCATCCGATCATGACCGATCTCTTTGTCACTTTCTTGAACGCCGCGGGCCAGACCGCGGTCGTGGCCGGACTCCGCATGACACTCCAGGCCGCCGTGCTGACGGGCCTGATGCTGGCGCTCGACCGGGCGCTGCGGGATCGCGCCCGGGCCGCCCTCCGCTGTGGGCTCTGGATGCTGGTGGTGGTGAAGTTCCTGTTGCCCACCGACCTCCTCTCTCCCACCGCGTTGGCCTATTGGATCGTACCCCAGGTGGTCTCACCCATCCGTGCCCTCGGATCGGTGGATCAGGTCGATGGGGGCAGGGCCATCGGCAGCGAGGTCCCCGATCCGGTGCCTGCCGCGACGACCGATTTCAGACCCAGTCCCCCGCAGCTCCGGTGGACCGGCGGGCTGCTGCTGGTCTGGGTGGGCGGGTCGATGGGCTTCGGGCTTTGGGCATGGGCCCGGGGTCGAGCAGTGGCCCAACGGCTGCGGGCGTCGACCGAGGCCCCGGAGGCCGTGCGGGCGATGCTGGCCGAGACCGCGGCCGATTTGGGATTGCGCGGGCCCTTGCCCCGGGTGCTCCTCACCGACACGCAGCAGGGTCCTGCCCTGTGTGGGCTGTTGCGGCCGGTCATCCTGTTGCCCCGAGGGCTCATCGAGC